>CAYTES010000001.1:0-90959 GCA_964436935.1 uncultured Candidatus Peribacteria bacterium
TATAACACCATACATTCACACCCGCACAGCGGGTGGTTTATTAATTGTAATTAAAGAAGCTCAATAAGAAGCCAAAAATACAATTTGAACTAAAATTCAAAGACCCGCAACCGAAAAGAAAAAGTAAGCTCTTAGAGCCTTGATTTTTTCAAAAAGGGTCTTTAAAGTAGTTTCGCACTTGTAGGGATTCGACGGCCCGAAAATTTTTGTATGAAAAGGCATGATCAAGAATAAAATGTCTAAAGACGACCAGATCGCCCAATTCACAAAAAAAAGAGTCCAAGTGTTTGTCTATGCCTCAATGTTTACCCTTGTCATGATTGCCATAACAGGAGGAATTGGGTATCTACTGGATCAACAACTGAACACTTCTCCCGTCTTTCTCGTCATCGGCCTTGTGATCGGATATCCCATCACCCAACTCATGCTCTATAAAAAATATAAAGCAGCGATTAAAAAATAATCATGAATTTACCGCAAATCCATCTTGATCCCGATATCCTATTCACGGTTGGCCCGGTTCCCGTGAGTAATGCCATGCTTTCAGCCTTCTTTGTTTCCTTCTTATTGATCGTACTGGGAATTCTTGTTAAAACCCGCATAGCCCTCATTCCGGGACGTCTTCAAATGTTAATAGAAATAATCGTTACATTTTATCTCGAAAAAATGGAAATGGCGTTGGGATCGGAAAAAGAGGCGCGACGATTGACGCCATTCATCGTAACGGTTGCTTTAATCGTCGTTATTTCGAATCAGCTCACCTTAATTCCGCTTTTGGGAAGCATTACGGCAGGGGACGTCAACTTATTTAAAACACCTACCGCACACTACAGTCTGACCATTGCACTAACGGTATTGGGCCTCGTGAGTGTTCATGCCATTGTTTTTCTCAAGGCTCCTCTTCGACATCTAGGCAACTTTTTTAAATTTCACCTTTTATTTAAGATGAAAAGCATCAAAGAGCTTCCAATGGTCTTAATTGAAATTTTTTTGGGACTCATGGACATCATCGGAGAAATCGCAAAACTAGTCTCATTATCGACTCGTTTATTCGGAAATATGTTTGCGGGAGAAGTAGTGGTATTGATCATCTCGAGTCTACTGTTTGCAACCCAATTCCTCTTTCCAATTCCATTCATTGTGCTCTCAATCCTATCGGGATTTGTCCAAGCCTTTGTTTTTTCGATCCTGCTTGGAATCTTCATGAGCGGAACTTGGAATGGAATCAAGGAAAAGGCCTACTAATTTATCTCTTATTTATTACTTTTTAATCCAATAAATTATGGATGCAGAATCAGCAAAATACATCGCCGCAGGTCTTTGTATGGGGTTAGGGGCTGTTGGCCCTGGTATCGGAGAAGGAATACTTGCCGCACGAGCGATGGAGGGAATGGCGCGAAACCCTCAAATCATGGATAAAATTTTCACCAACATGATTGTGGGAATGGCGATCACGGAATCAACCGGGATTTATTCCCTGGTGATCTCATTGATAATTCTTTTCGGTTAATTTTTAAATAACCTTATCTTTTTTGTTATGGATGGCTTAGCACAGCTTGGAATCGATTTTTGGAGCATTTTCATTTACATCGTGAATACGGGAGTTGTTCTTGTGGCCTTAATTTATTTCCTTTATAGACCGATCCTAAATACAATTGATCAACGACGAAAAATAATCGCGGACAGTATCGAAGAAGCGAATCTACTTCGAGAGGAATTCACTAAAAAAATGGAGGAAAGTGAGATGGAAAGAAAAAAAACGGAAACGGAATTGAAAGAAGAAATGGCAAATCTACAACGATTTTTGGAAGCAAAACGCATCGAATTGATTCACGAAATGGAAACCGCAAAAACGGAAATGATGCTGAAAGCGGAAAAAGAAATTGAAGCACGCAAAACAACAATCCTCAAAGAATCCGAAAAAGAGGTCATGCAAATGATGACCAAAATCATCCTCGACATTGTTCAAAATAAGGTTCCCGAACAAGTCATTCAAGAAAGCATTCACGAATCTTGGGTTCATTACAACCGCTAATATGTTCAATTCATTTTTACTGGCAATGATTCGAGAGATTTCCCTCTTCTTAATAGGCAATAAAACTTTTTTTTCAAAAAGTGAGTCCGAAAAAGAAGAAGCTTTGAAGGAATTAAAATTGCCGCATCCCTTTAAGACGTATTTACAAAAGAGCAACGAACAAGATTTCATTAAAGAGTTGCGTGGGCTCGTGGGTAACATTTATCAGCCCACAAGTAGCAATGTTTCAGAGAACAACTTATTCAAGGCCGTACTGGAATTTTTCGTACAATCGTTTGGGATGAGACTCGAAATTGCCCATGAAAGCATTGCGTTCTCGCGTGTGGAAAGAGCGGAGGTGATTGAAAAAATGGTGCCCGGAGAAAATGTCTTTGCTTCAAGCTTAAGACAGCTTCTTCTCAACCATTCCTATCAAGATTGCGTGGCGGAAATCAATGCCTTGGCAAAAAAAGTAGTGAATGCACCTTATATTGTCGTTCAATCTCCACGGGAGATTGATTTGGAACTCAAGAAAAAAATCCGAGAACATTTGTACACCGAATATCCTTTCTCTTTTCCTGTTTTCCAAATCAACAGGAAACTCATTGGAGGGTTCCGTATTTTTAAAGGGGGAACGGTGATCGATCATTCCTGGATCTCCCGCGTGTTACGATTTACATCCTTAACTGCAGTATAACCCAATCCATTATGGCACAAGAAAGTTTGCAAAATTTCCTGGAAAATCTGAATAAAGCGCTCCAAAAATCCGAAAGCGGGGAAGGAGCAGTCGCTTCGGGAAAGGGAGTGATTAAATCTTATAAAGATGGGGTCATTCAAGTGGAAGGTCTTTCGGGCCTCAAAATGAACGAGGTCGTTCAAATCGAAGGAGTCAACGCGAAGGCACTTGTCATGAATTTGGAACGAGATAATGTGCAAGCGCTTGTGCTTCAGCCGGACAAAGAAATCCGCGAAGGATTGTTTGTAACCTCTTCGGGGGAATTTCTTTCGATTCCCGTGGGGGAAGACATAATTGGTCGCGTTGTGGATGCCATGGGAGTGCCTCTCGATGGAAAAGGAGAAATCAAGGCCGATAAAGTAATGCCTCATGAGGCCTCCGCGCCGAGCGTGATGGTGCGAAAATCGGTGCATGAACCGGTACAAACCGGAATTGTGGCCATCGATGCGTTGGTCCCGGTCGGACGTGGACAACGGGAATTGATTATCGGAGACCGTCAAACCGGAAAAACCACGGTGGCGATCGATACCATCTTGAATCAAAAAGAAGAAAAAATGATTTGTATTTATGTGGCGATCGCTCAACGTGAATCCAAAACCGCTCAAGTCGTTCAAAAATTAACGTCGGGAGGAGCAATGGACTACACCATTGTGGTATCCGCTCCCGCCGCTTCTTCGGCCGTGATGCAATATCTCGCGCCTTATGCGGGAGCCGCTATTGCCGAATACTTCATGAAAAAAGGAAAACACGTACTCGTGATTTATGATGATCTATCCAAGCATGCTGTGGCTTACCGTGAAATGTCGCTCTTACTCCGTCGTCCCCCAAGCCGTGAAGCGTATCCCGGAGATGTGTTCTATCTTCACAGCCGCTTATTGGAACGGGCCGCTAAATTGAATGACGCCAACGGCGGAGGAAGCATCACCGCTTTACCGATCATTGAAACACAGGCCAACGACGTTTCCGCGTATATTCCCACCAACGTGATTTCCATCACCGACGGACAAATTTTCTTGGAATCCAACCTTTTCAACAAAGGAATTCGCCCCGCCATCAACGTGGGGATTTCCGTCTCACGTGTGGGAGGAGCCGCTCAAACCAAGATCATGAAAAAAGTATCCGGAACCGTAAAATTAGATTTGGCTCAGTACTACGAATTGGAAGCCTTCTCCCAATTTGCTTCGGAATTGGATCAAGCAACCAAGGATAAATTGACCCGTGGAAAACGTGTCGTGGAAGCCTTGAAACAAAAAGCCAATTCGCCTTATGCGCTATGGAAAGAAGTGATTGTGCTGTATGCCGCAACAAACGGCTACCTGGATCCCATTGCCGAGAATGAAGTGGGAGATAAAATTCATTCGCTTTTCATCCTGGTTGAATCCACGCATCAAGATCTGATTCAAAAAATCCAAACGGAAAAAGCCTTATCGGAAGATATCGAGTCGACCATCAAATCTATTTTTACCAAATTTTTCGCCTAAAACTTTATGGCAGGTTCAATACTAGAAATTCGCAAAAAAATAGAGGGGGTAAAAAACACCCGAAAAATCACGAAAGCCATGCAACTGGTCGCAGCCAGTAAAATGCGGCATTTCCAAAAGCATGCCGTTTCCATCCGAAACTATGTTTTTGATCTCCTTTCGATTTTGAACAACAATCTCGAAACGGACCTAAAAAGCATCTATACGGAAAAAAGAGAAAAAGGTGGAATTTTATTCGTACTCTACACCTCGGACAAAGGACTTTGCGGTCCCCTCAACAACAAATTGATCAATGGACTGTTTCGTTCGGAGCTGTGGCAAACCACTCCGGAAGATGAACGAAAACTAATCACGATCGGGAAAAAAAGCTACGACTATGTTCGGAACAATAAGATCCCCGTTACGAAGCATTACACGCAAATTCCAGAAAAATTAACCACAGTGGATTCCATCAAAATCGTGGAAGGAATTATTGAATTATGGAAAGAAGAAAAAATAAAACAGGTAATTTTTGTCGCTCCTCATTATAAAAATTCGTTTACTTTTTATCCGGTGCTCAAGACCTTTCTTCCCTTTACGGAAGAAACCATTGCAAGCACATTGGGACCGATCGAGGAATACAAAAAATCAAAAATCTTTAAAAAAGAGGGGTGCATGTTATTTTCTCCTTCCGAAGCGCATGTATTGAATCGACTCTATGAACAAATGGTTCAAGCGTTGTTCCTCCAAGCCTTCATTGAACTCAAAGCCTCCGAATATTCCAGCCGAATGATTGCAATGCAAAATGCCACCGATTCCGCCGACCGAATCGTCAATGATCTCACACGAGAATACAATAAAGTGCGACAAGCGGTGATCACACAAGAAATTGCAGAGCTCATGGGCGCAAGCTTAACGATCAAATAATTCATTTATCTCTAATTTTTATTTATGACCGCCACACTCACTCATCCTATCGGGAAAATCGTCCGCATCATCGGTGTGGTTGTGGATGTGTACTTTCCGAATCACATCCCCGATCAATTTTCAGCCCTTATCGTGGAAGGCCCCAATGGGAAAATCACGTTGGAAGTCCAAGCTCACTTGGGAAACAACATTGTGCGCACCATTGCCATGGCCACCACCGACGGATTGGCCATCGAAAATGAAGTCACGGATACCGAAAGCCCCATTCAAACTCCCGTAGGACCTGAAACCCTGGGACGCGTGTTCAACGTCACCGGAGAAGTGATCGACCAAGGTGAGCCTTTATCAAAAGACATCGAGCGTCGCTCCATTCATGCCGATCCACCCACCTTTTTGGAACAAAATCCAACAATGGAAGTGTTTGAAACCGGAATCAAAGTCGTGGATTTACTCTGTCCCTTCACCAAAGGAGGAAAAGTGGCGATGTTCGGAGGAGCCGGTGTGGGAAAAACGGTGATCATGCAAGAATTGATTCACAACGTCGCGATGTCCCATGGAGGATATTCGGTATTTGCCGGAGTCGGAGAACGTACACGTGAGGGGAATGATTTGATTCAGGAAATGAAAGAAAGTGGAGTGATCGATAAACTCGCGATGGTGTTCGGACAGATGAATGAACCCCCCGGAGCCCGTATGCGTGTGGCGTTGACCGGATTGACCATCGCGGAAAAATTTCGGGATGAAGGAAAAGATATTTTGATGTTCATCGACAACATCTTCCGTTTCACCCAAGCCGGTTCTGAAGTATCCGCCCTTCTGGGACGTATGCCCTCTGCCGTAGGATACCAACCCACCCTGGCGACGGATATGGCCACGCTGCAAGAACGGATCACCTCCACCAAAAAAGGATCCGTCACCTCGGTTCAGGCGGTGTATGTGCCCGCGGACGACTTGACCGACCCCGCTCCGGCCACCACCTTTGGACACTTGGATGCCACGATCGTTCTATCCCGTAAACTGGCGTCCATGGGACTATTCCCTGCCGTAGACCCATTGGATTCCAATTCCAATGCGCTCAAAGAAGACATCGTAGGAGAAGAACACTACAACACCGCCACCCAGGTGCGACAAATCCTTCAACGTTATAAGGATTTGCAGGATGTGATTGCAATCCTGGGAATGGACGAGCTTTCCGAAGAAGACAAAACCGTCGTGAATCGCGCCCGTCGTGTTCAAAAATTTCTTTCTCAAAACTTCCACGTGGCCGAACAGTTCACGGGAATGGCCGGACAGTACGTGAAAGTATCAGATACCGTACGCTCGTTCAAAGAAATTTTGGAAGGAAAATACGACCACATCGACGAACAAGACTTCTACATGGCGGCCAGCATTGAAGAAGTGGTGGAACGCCATAACAGCAAAAAATAACGATTGCCCCTATGACCAACGCATTCAAACTGACAATCCGTACTCCGGAGGGAGAGGTCTACCACAAAGAAGCAAAATCCATTGCTTTCAATGACGAAGATGGGCAAAACCAAATTTTTGCCCATCACGCCTCATTGACCTCCACAATTTTATTCTCGCATGTCATTGTGGAAGAAGAGGAGATGGAAGAAAAATTCTTGGCCCGAAACGGACTGTTTCTCTTCAATAACCAAGAAAATACGGGCCTTCTGCTCGCACTCTATTGCGAGAAAAAATCCGAAATCAGCCATCAAACCGCGGCCCAATATCTCAAATTTCTCGAAAAACAACTCGCAGAGGGAAATGATCTGAGCGAATTCCAGGTGCTTTATCTGGAAGGAGAAAAACTGGCAGTGGAGAAACAGGTGAGTGAGACGGAAGAAGCCCCGAAATAGGCCAACCTTAAAAAGAGTTGATATTTTTATCGAAAGGTGGAAAGATTAATTCCTTTTTAGTTTTTAACGAATTTGCAATGGACGAGCACTCAACTTTGGAGAGTAGAACACTAGATAAATTAAAACAAATTCAGCAATGTATTCTTTTTAAGAAGATCAGTCTCGCAGGCATGAGCATATTGAATGAAAAGGCAGAATGGAAAGAAATTCCGAGGGGAACTCAGTTGTTTTCTCGAAAAGGAAAGGGAGATCATCCTAACACCCTTCGCCTAATCCCCTCGGAAACGCGATTTCAAATCAAAGTGGTTGAATTTGCAGAGCCACAATCCATCGTCAAGCCCGCAGGCAGTTATATGGGGGAATTTTCATTCATGGAAATGAAAGATGAAACCAATCCCTTCATCAATAAAAGACTTCCGGCTTCGGTTGATGTTTTTACACAAGAGGAAACAACTCTTTTAGAAATAAATGGAGAGGCTTTTAGCCAACTGACCCCGCATGACCAAATTCAGCTCATCGAAAATATCGTCTCAAATACAGAATATTTAGGAGATGCAACGCAAGAATTGATCGCCCTACTAGAGCAGAATCCATCATTTCGAAATGGAAATGTGGTGCCGAGAGCAATTGAAAAAGGGATGGAGGAAAATGACGTTGAAAGACGAGTATTTAGAGGAAAAGAAATGATTTTACCAAAGGAAGGATGCATCACCGTGATTCAAGAAGGAACCTTTCAAATTGAAAAAATGGAGATTCAAGCAATGCTTGAACTTGAAGAAGAGCGTTCAAGCACAAAGGTCATTGCACGGGTTGAAGCGCCAGAAGTGGTCCATGAGAAATATGCCATTACCGGAAAGGCCGAAGGCATCTTAAGAGCCATAGGGCCTGTCTCTGTGGTATATGTACCCATTAAAACGGGAAGCTTGGAGGATCAAAAAGCAAAACTCATGGCAATTGCAGAAATTCAACAACGGCATATTGTTACGACTCAAAAGGAAATTGAAAACCTCAAAATCAATCAAAAAAAAACCGAACAAGGAGCAGAGAAAGAGGTAGCAAATAATAGGATGGGGTTTGGTTCACGCTTAATGAGGTGGTTAAAATCTGGTAGTCAGAAATAAGGGGAGAATATCCAAAATAACGTCGAATCGCTCGGCTTATAGGTACAAGCACAGGTTCCCGTAATCAAAGCCCCGCCTCCTCCTTCATCAGATCAATTTCATCCCGCAACTCAGCGGCTTTCTCAAATTCCATATTTTGGGCGGCCAAATCCATTTCGGCTTCCAAGGAACGGATGAGGCGCTGAATTTCATCCTTAGGAACCTTCTTCACATCATAATGACGCACCTGTTTCTTGGCCTCATTCTCTTTATGCATGGCCAGATCCCGAATGGCTTTCACAATCGTTTCAGGGGTGATGCCATGCTTTTCATTGTGAGCCAACTGAATCACTCGACGCCGGTTGGTTTCATCAATGGCCGCCTGCATGGATCGAGTCATATTATTCGCATACATGATGACAAATCCATTCACGTGCCGTGCCGCCCGTCCAATGGTCTGGATGAGTGACGTTTCGGATCGAAGAAACCCTTCTTTATCCGCATCCAAAATGGCGATCAACGACACCTCCGGTAAATCCAACCCTTCGCGAAGTAAGTTGATTCCAATCAACACATCAAATTTTCCCAACCGTAGATCGCGTAAAATTTCAATTCGTTCCATGGTATCGATATCAGAATGGAGGTAACGCACTTTGATTCCCTTATCCACAAAGAAATCGGTCAAATCCTCGGCAGAGCGCTTGGTGAGGGTCGTGACCAAAATACGTTCTCGTCGATCAATCCGAGCATGAATCTCATCCAAAAGATCCAAAATTTGGCCCTCTTTAGGACGAATGACCACTTCGGGATCCAACAAGCCGGTCGGCCGGATGATCTGCTGAGCAATCCATTTTTTAGGGGTATTCGCATACTCATACTTCCCGGGAGTGGCGGAAACAAAAATCGCTTGATCAATGTGTTTTTCAAATTCTTCAAACTTGAGAGGGCGATTGTCGTGCGCCGAAGGCAAACGAAATCCATACTCCACCAAATTTTGTTTACGGCTGTAATTCCCATTATGCATGGCTCCAATCTGAGGAATAGTGATATGAGACTCATCCACCACCATCAAAAAATCATCCGGAAAATAATCGATAAGCGTAGCAGGTTGTTCACCGGCTTCCCGCGCATTCAAATAACGAGTGTAGTTTTCAATCCCGCTACAATATCCAGTTTCCTGTAAAATCTCTAAATCGTATTCCGTACGCGTTTTCAACCGTTCCGCCTCCAAGCCTTTCCCGATCGACTGGAGCTGCTTGTAGCGGATCTCCAAATCGGCACGGATGGGGGCAATCGCCGCATCGATCCTTTCGCGTGTCGTCACATCATGCTTGGCCGGAAACACATGAATGGACTCCATTTCATGCAGCACCTCGCCGGTAAAACAATCCGCTTCAACAATTTTTTCAATATCATCTCCAAAAAATTCCAAACGATAAATCGTGTCCTGACCGGGAGGGAAAATTTCCACCACATCTCCCAACACATGAAACATCCCCTGTTTAAAATCGGTGGACGAACGAACATATTGAAGATCCGTGAGATGACGGAGCAATTTATCTCGTTTGCGATCCTCTCCCACTTTAATCTCCAAACTCAAATTCTTATACTCATCCGGTGATCCCAATCCGTAAATACACGAAACCGACGCCACAATAATCACATCGCGCCGCGTCAATAAATGGGCCGTCGCCGCATGGCGAAACTTATTAATCTCTTCATTGATGGCAGAATCTTTTTCAATGTAAGTGTCCGTTCGGGGGTTATATGCCTCCGGCTGATAATAATCATAGTAAGACACAAAATAATGGACCGAATTTTTAGGGAAAAACTCACGAAATTCGGTACACAGTTGAGCGGCCAGTGTTTTATTATGGGCAATCACCAAGGTCGGTTTTTGAACTTGTGCAATAACGGAAGCGATCGAAAAGGTTTTACCCGTTCCCGTTGCCCCCAATAAAGTTTGGTATTTTTGACCGGCCTTAAGCCCTTTCATCATGGCCTCAATAGCGGCGGGCTGATCACCTTTTGGTGTAAATTCGGAAAGCAGTTCAAAACGTTGAGACATAAAAACGATAAAAAGATAAACCCGAATGTAGGGCTTAAGGACTTTAGCAAAGATAATCGAAAAGGACAAGTTATACCCCCCGCAACAAGAATTTAGTTTACAAAAAAAAATGATGTGGTAAAATGCAAAACCTTAATGATAAAATCAACTATGGCAACGTCATTTCAGGGATACATTGAAGGGACAGGAGGAAGAGAACCCCAAGAAGAATCCATTGTAGAAGAAGGAATTGAAGATCCACGACTAAGAAAAGTAGGCATTGTTGTAGAAAAATTGGTTCGGTTTCTAGCAAAACATGTGGACCCCAGCCTTGAAGAAATTGTAGGCCTTTTTGGAACGGACGGACTGAATTTAGTTGAAATTCTGAAAGAAATCGATCGAGAACTAGAAGAATTTGAAGAAATCCGCGCACCGCAACTGCTCACACAAGAACGTATTCATAAAGTTATTTTCATCAAAGGCGTGCCGAATGCCCTATGGCGTTTAGATGCGGGAGTCTACGGATACCTAAAGCAAATAATCCGAATTTTAATAACAGCATTGATCCAAGCTTCTAAAAAAGGAGAAAAAAATCGAATCGAATTCAAGGAAATTCCTTGGGTGCTCAAAAGCGGTTCTCATCCCACCCTTGGGGAAAAAGCACATTTGCATGTCAGAGGAATGGCTGAATATCCTCGCGCCTATCAAAATGAGGAGCATTTCAAAGAAAGAATTTTAAATAATGTCCTGTGTGAATTCATTATGGCGGCCCTTGATAAAGAAGATAACATACTCCAAGAAAGCATTTTGGAAGCGATTCGAGACAACGATGTAGCGTTCATCAATGAAATATTGAAAGATACAGGAGAAAAAAAAGTTGAAACCATACTTTGGCTGTTGGGGCACAGCTTTGGGCCCAAAATCATCCTCGACGCGCTGCTCAAAATGAAACGCATGGGGATCAAACTGCCTAAAAATGTAAAAATTGTAATGGGCGGCTTTGCTCCAGCGCTTAACCCTAAGTTATGTGGAATAAAATTTCTTCAGAAATTAAGTCCCGAAACCACTCCGGCCGAATTGGAAGAGGTTCTTGAAATGGTGGATGGTGCTTTTTATGCAGGATTAGAGCCGGATCAATTATTCGGAGTTCCCCAAATTGACCCAACCAAATTCAAGCATGTAAAAATAGTAGAACTAAAGGGAAGAAAGTGGGAAAGGAGAGGATTGATTTTAGCCCACATGAGCGCCATGACCAATCCTGAAATACTGGACGAATGGAGGAGTTTCATTCAAGAATTGCTTCAAGACCTATTTGCAGAGGTCGAACAATAAGATCAATGCATTAAAAATGAAGCGCCCTAGAAACAAAAGGTGTTTTTCTTTAAAATGAAAGTCCCATGGAAAACCACTACTTCTTTCTCATTAAAACCGCATGGGCGTTTGCAAGGCATCATCGCACCACAATGGTAGTGGTGTATGTGATGTTCGTGATAGCCAATCTTATCGCCATGAGCGAGCCGTTGGTTTTGGGATTATTTTTAAATAAGCTCCAAGAGGGAGGAGATGATCTGCTTCATATGTCGATTCTCTATCTGGGATTTTATGCCAGTTTGGAATTTTTCTTTTGGATTTTCCATGGAAATGCCCGTGTAATGGAACGACAAATCGGATTCGATATCGTACGAAATTTCAAAGAACAATTATTCAAAGAAGTCGCGAGTCTTCCGCTCAAATGGCACAAAGACCACCATTCGGGAGGAGTGGTGAGCCGCATCGAAAAAGCAACCAAGGCATTAAACGGATTCACACAAGACAGCTATATATTCATCGAAACGATTGTACGTTTTATCGTCTGCATCGTGGCCTTTTTCCTCATCTTACCCGCCTCGGGATTCATGGCCTTGGGGATGGGAATCCTTATTGTAATCACCATTTTTAAATTTGATCGCATTTTGATCAGCACCCTAAAAGCCGTGAATGAAAAAATTCATCTTTCGGATTCCACCTTCTATGACTATATGAGCAACATCATGACCGTCATCACCTTACGGTTGGAAAATCTCGCCCGAAGCGAATTGGTGAACAAAATAAATGCAATTTTCCCCATCTGGAGAAAAAATATCAGGGTGAATGAAGTGAAATGGTTTTCGATCAGCATGGGCCTGGCACTCACCAACTTTGCCATCCTCATTTTTTATATTTATTCCGAAACCAAAGGAGGTGGGGTCATCATGATCGGGAGCTTCATCGCATTGTATCAATACACGTCCCGCTTCATCGAGGTCTTCTTCGGACTTGCATGGAAATACGAACAATTGGTTTGGTACAGCACCGATTTGAAGTCGGTAAATCCCATTCGAAAAACATTTGAAAAAATGGAAAAAAAAGATCAAACCAAACCTCCAACGGACTGGGATACCATCACGATCAAAAATCTTTATTTCCGCTATGAAGATGAAAAAAACGAAAAACACAATCTGGACAATATCAACCTAGAACTCAAGCGAAGCCTCAAAATCGCCTTCATCGGCGAAAGTGGAAGCGGAAAAAGCACGTTGATGACCCTACTTCGCGGACTGGAAAATCCAAATAAGGTAAAAGTCCTGATCGATGGAAAACGCTTTGAAACCCTCAAGTCAATTTCCAACTGGGTCACGTTGATCCCCCAAGAAGCCGAGATTTTTGAAAATACGATTGAATACAATGTGACGGCAGGAGTGGCCCATAAAAAAACGGAAGTGGTGAAAGCGTGCGAACTGGCCTGTTTCAATAAAGTACTCAAGCGGCTTCCCAAAGGAATAAAAACCAACATCAAAGAAAAAGGGGTTAACCTTTCCGGCGGCGAAAAACAGCGCTTGGCATTGGCGCGAGGACTGTTTGCGGGCCAAAACAGCAGCATTCTGATTCTCGACGAACCCACCAGCAGTATGGATACGAAAAACGAACTCGAAATTTACGACAATTTATTTCATGAATTCAAAGATCGTTGCATTGTGGCGTCGGTACATCGACTGCACTTACTCAAAAAATTCGATGTGATCTATCTATTTGATGGAGGAAAATTGATAGAACGCGGCAATTTTGAACTATTAAAAAAGAACGAAATGTTTCAAAAAATCTGGAAGATTTATGAAAAAAGTTTAAAGTCAGAGTAAGTTAGTCTTAAATTCTTCAATGTTTAATTTCAACTCAAAAAAATCCTGGCAGTTTTTCTTACTCATGATGGGAGGAATCGTATTGAGTATGGGAAGTGGCCATTCTCTAACACGGGCCCAAGAGACGGAAACTACAACACCAATAGTAACCGATTATGACGAACAGTTCTATCAAGGGGAGGTGGTTGAAATTATGGAAGAAAGTGAAAGCGAAGGATGGGAAGGGACAACCAACCATCAAACCCTTCAAGTGGAAATCGAAAATGGAGAGCTGAAAGGGGAAATTCTAACCCTGGAATACGAATCCACAGCGAATTCTCAAAAAAGTTTAGAGGTGGGTGATCGTGTCGTGATCGTGGAACATGCAGGAGCGGAGCAAAAGGAATACACCATTTTTGAAGCGTACCGGGTTCCCAGCTTGGCCTGGCTGTTTATGATTTTCGTAGGACTCACCGCCCTAATTTCGGGGAAAAAAGGCCTCTCATCCCTCCTGGGACTCGCCTTCACCTTCCTGGTACTGATCGAAGGCGCGGTTCCGCTCATCATAAAAGGTTGGGATCCTCTCGGGGTAAGTTTTGGAGCCGCACTACTCATCATGGTTATTTCAATTTCACTAGCACATGGATTTCACAAGCGCACCTTTTTGGCAATCGTGAGCACCGCCATCACGTTGCATTTGGCCTTAGCCTTGGGATGGATGGCTGTTTCCTTCTCCAAACTATTTGGTCTGGGATCGGAAGATGCGGTGTTCTTGAGTTTTGGTGAATTCTCAAATATTGATTTGAAGGGACTCCTTCTCGGAGCCATCGTGATCGGATCGTTGGGAGTACTGGATGACATCACCACCGCCCAAACCGCGACCATCGAAGAAATCCACAAAGCCAACACCAAGCTTCATTTCAAAGACCTCTACCAACGCGGACTTTCCGTGGGCAAAGAACACATTGCCTCACTAGTAAACACTCTTATTTTGGCTTACGTGGGAGCCAGCTTCCCCATTTTAATTCTTCTCGTCAGCTCCACGACTCCCCTGTGGGTCACGCTCAATAACGAGTTCATGGCGGAAGAGATCGTGAGAACCTTAATCGGAAGCATCACACTCATCACGGCTGTACCAATTTCAACGGTACTGGCAGCGTGGATGTATGGGAGGAAATAACGATTTAAATATGAACAAAAATATTAAGGATGTTATGAGACTAATCTATCTAGCAGATATAAATTTTCTCATCTGTAAAAAAATTTATGACTATCTAGATCCTCAAAATAGAAAAGAAAATTATGATTTCTTACTTTTGTCGGCAAATAATGCCTTTATGGAATCAATCGGAATTATCCATACGCTTATAGCTTCAACAAAAAAGAAGAAGTTCGCATAAAACCACTTTTAGAAGAAATAATAAAAAAAGAAAAAACGTCGATGCCAAAAATTTTGGATCAAAAAGTTTATGAATTTTTGAGAAAAATTGAAGAAGATTATCCAATTATTGATTTTTATTCAGAAAAATATAGTTTCCTACAGGTAGCAGACGCTCGACCACGAGGAAATATAATGGCTGATATAAGAAAGAAAAAAAGAATAACAGCTGGCTTAGATGAACTAGAAAAACTAAAAATAGAATTCGAAAAAGCAAAATTCCATAAAATTAGACATCAAAGCGGAGCACACAAAAATAAACTTTTACCCGAACCCGGAGGCGCAACTTTTATGTTAATAAGACCTACATTGATTAATGAATTGGAAATAATAATAAAAAAAATAAGAATAAGTGGAAGTATATGGTTTGACTATTCTTATGATAATCCATTTAGAAACACGATTATTTCTTTAGAAAAAATACTCACTGCATCAACGTGAGCCATTTGTGGATCTCGTAGGTCCCACAAATACGAACAACCTTATTAGGGAAAGGGGTCCCCACCGCTAGGTTGTCCCTTATCGCTATTTTGGTGGGCAATACAGGGCTCGAACCTGTGACCTTTGGCTCCGCAAGCCAACGCTCTATCCACCTGAGCTAATTGCCCGTAACCTTACCCTAATGTGAGGGAATTATACGTTGGAACAAAGGAAAATCAAGAGAAGTGAAATCGATCCATGTTTAAATTTTAGAAAAGCGTCTATGGGGATTTCATCTTCACAAGAAATTTTACTGTTTTCCAAGTGAGCCTGAGTCCGCGTACTGACGAACGAGGGAAATAGTAAAATTTCTCGCCATAAAATAAAAACTTATCTCAAATTCAACCCCCTCAACGTATTTATCGCCGCCACCCGATCCGCCGCACTAAAAATATAAGACCCGGCAACCAACGCATTTGCCCCGGCATCCAGTGCTTGCTGACCCGTTTCCGCATTGATCCCTCCGTCCATACAAATATCCAACTCCGGATAACGTTCTCGAATCCAGGATACTTTAGATAAAGCCTCAGGAATAAAGGACTGTCCGCCAAACCCCGGATTCACGGTCATGACCAAAACCTGATCCACCAAACTCAGATAAGGAACAATAGCTTCAATTTCAGTCGGTGGATTGAGCGACAAGGCCGGCTTAACACCCAAGACACGAATTGCTTTCAACACCTCGGCAGTATTTTCTTGCGTGGCTTCCCAATGAATAGTAATCATCCAGGCCCCCGCCTTCGCAAAATCTTCAATATACCGCTCCGGCTCCGAAATCATCAAATGACACTCCAACGGAACTCGACTCTTCAAGCATTTCACGACCGGGGCTCCCAACGTTAAATTCGGCACAAAATGACCATCCATCACATCGACATGAATAAAATCCACATGCTCATCCACCGAAGCAATTTCGGCATTCAATTGTCCAAAATCAGCCGATAAGATGGAAGGCGCAATTTTGAGAGAAAGAGGCATAAAAAAATCTATTCGTGGTCCATTTGATTGATTTTTTCCACCCGCGATTCATGGCGTCCTCCCTCAAAAGGAGTTTCCAAAAAGACTTTCAACATCGCCTTGGCCACTTCCTCGCCCACAATTCGTTCCCCCATACAAATGACATTCGCATTGTTGTGAGCCCTTGCATACCGCGCCAAAGTTTCATTGGTGCACGAAGCCGCCCGAATTCCTTTCTGTTTATTCGCAGCCATACACATCCCGGTTCCACTCCCACAAACCAAAAGACCAAAACTACCCTCATTCTCATACACTTTTTCCGAAACTTCACGAGCAATATCCGGATAATCCCGAGTGCCTCCCTCAAACACACCCAAATCGGTCGTTTCAATCTTCAAACTCTCGGCATACTCTTTCAAAACATTTTTAAGACGATAACCCGCATGATCGGAACCAAGATAGAGCCGCATAGAAAAAAATTTAAAATAAATAAAACCGTACTAAGATTTCATGATAGGACTGATGGAACGATCTTCATGCACATAATGAATCACCTTTCCTAACAAGGGAGCAACCGTTAAAAATCTCATATTGGGCAAACGCTTTTCAGGCGACAAAGGCAAGGAATCCGTCACAATAATTTCCTTAAAATTGGCTTGCCTCAAGCGATCCACGCAAGGCGGAGAAAAAACAGCGTGAATGGACCCGAGATAAATTTCATCCTGAGCCCCGGCTTCACGAAGGGCTTGAGCCGCCGCAACAACCGACCCTCCGGTATCAATCATGTCATCAAAAATAATGGGAATCTTTCCCTTCACATCCCCCACGATAGAAAGCACTTCCACCTGATTATGACCGGGCCGATTCTTATTCACAATCGCAATATCCGTATTCAAACAGTCCGCCAAACGCTTCGCCGCCTTGGCACCTCCGGCATCGGTCGCCACCATCACCACATTCTTCAATTTCTTCTTTTTAAAATAATCGGCAAAGAGCGTATGGGCATGCAAATTATCCACCGGAAAACTAAAGAATCCCTGGGTTTGACCGGAATGCAACGACAACGTGATCAAATGGGTAGCCCCGGCAGTGGAAATAAGATCCGCCATCAACCGCGCCGAAATGGGTTCGCGCGGAGAGGCCACACGATCTTGTCGTCCATAAGCGTAGTACGGCATCACCACATGAATACTATGAGCAAATGACCGCTTAAAGGCATCCAGCATGATAAAGAGCTCCATCATGTCTTCATTCACCCGTTCCGTGGCGGATTGAATCACAAAAACATCACAACCGCGGACCGATTCTCCGGGTTTTGCATAAATCTCTCCACTCGCAAAACACTTAATCTCCATGGGAGAAAGAGGCATTTTGAGATGATCGGCAATGGCCTGCGCCAACTGAGGGTGAGAGCTTCCGGAAAAAATTTTAAGCGGATTGCGCTGGGCCATATGTAAAAATGAAGGACATCATTATTATAGCCTATTTTTATAAGGATCTCCCGCAAAATACAATTAACTTTGAAAAATCATAAATTTTCGGTCGCTTCAAGGCAAAGCGAGGAAGGCCGGGCCCCCTTGAAAGGGGCGCGATTAGATACGTTGACGAGCTCGGGCCCCCGAAGGGGAGCGGAAGCGGACGGAAAGAATGATTTTTTCATGGTAAGGGTATTTTGCGGGAGATCCTTAAGTGAGAAAACAACAGATTAAGAAGCTTAAACTTCCTCTTAGGCTCTTGAACGAAATAAGTTGATAAAATTGAAACGTAGACACCCAATCGGCTAGGCGCGAAGAGCAAGCATGCCAAAATATGTAAGCCATGAGCAACGAAGTCCGTGAGGGATTGATACGTTTCCAAGGTCGTAAGTTATTTCGTTACAGAGCCTTAGTCTTGTTGCTCTTGAAGCTGAATCGTATCGCCAATAGAAATCCCTTCTGCATCCGCCATACCCCCGGTGATCTCAAGCGCGTATTTCACTTTTTCAACGGAGCTCGTGTATTCACAATTTTTCTGTTCAGGATCGACTTGAAAACAAGGAGGTAAATTTTGGGCGATGCTCACCACTTTAAATTTTGAATCCACAAAAAGAATATCCAAAGGAATAAGAGTATCCTTCATCCAAAAAGTCTTCACCGTTTCATCTTGAAACACAAACCACATCCCCTGATTACTTCCTAAATGAGCCACATACTGAAGTCCACGCTTACGCTCTTCAAATGAATCGGCAATGACGACCTCAAAATCAACCACATCCCCATCCATCTGAACTACGGAAAGCGGCTTCAATTGATAATACTCATCCACCAAGTCGGAACCGCGAGAAGCAAAAGGATTTCCAAATATAAAAAATAATCCACCCCCCACAAGTAAACCCAAAATAAAAGTAACGGCAGGACGGAGAGACATAATTTAAACAATAGAAGATAGGAAACGTTTCGCCTCTTCCACTTCAAAAGAAGAAAAAGCCGTATCGGCATAATAATCTTTTCCCTCGGCAAACGGAACACCTTTTCCCAAAAGAGAGGGCAGGAAAACAAACGTGGGACGACGATGATCTTCTTTAGCCTTCAACAGTGCAAATAAAATTTGCTCGTGATCCTGGCCATCCAACGCTTTAATGATCCTCCATCCAAATGCCTGGAACTTGTCCGCCACCGGTTGAAGTTTAGCAAGGCCAGTATGAACTCCAAGCGCGACCACATGACCCAATCGCTCATAGGCAATGTCCATGGCCGCTTCCCAAGTACTTCCATTAATCAAATCATCGTCATCCAAAAGGACATAAACCAAATTTGATTTTTTATGGCTAAAAAGTTCGCGCGCCAATTCATGCGCGTGCCGAAGTCCTTCCCCTGAAGCTTGAATCGTCTTCTCCACTCCGGGAACTTCTGACGAAATTCCATTGGGCAATAGACCCCCAAACTGCCCAAAAGATTCCAGCAATCGCTCATCAAAAAAACGGGCCCTCGCCAAACACGCATAAAATGCCGTGACTACCTTGGGACAAGATAACAAAAGATAATCTCGCTGCTCCCAAAGGGGACGGGAGGAATCATAATTAAAAAGCGGCCGACGATTCAAATTCCCAAAATAAAGCACGGTCAAAAGATCC
This sequence comes from uncultured Candidatus Peribacteria bacterium, assembly GCA_964436935.1. Classification (GTDB taxonomy): domain Bacteria; phylum Patescibacteriota; class Gracilibacteria; order UBA1369; family UBA12473; genus CAYTES01. The sequence goes on from CAYTES010000001.1 coordinate 19,268, forward strand.
ACATACGCCAGGGACCGACCGGTATATCCAAATCCGGCACGATGAATCATCTCCAAAATCTGAAGTCGAAATCCATCAGCCAGAGAATTAAGCTCGGGAAGATTCATCATACAAACGCACTGTATCAAGGGCATCGCAACGATTCAATAGCTCGAAAAAAGAACATTTAAAAACCGGATGAATTCCCTCGGAAGCAATTTCACACAAAGGCATAAGATCATAGCGACGAGCATAAAAACGAGGGTGGGGAAGTTCCAAGCTTTCGTCACGAAAAATCAAATGATCCATCATCAACACATCAATATCAATGATACGCGAGAAATAAGTGGGCTGACCGATAAACGATTCTGTTTTACGCTCGCGGCCCAACCGTCGCTCAATGCTTTGCGTTATGGCTAAAACATCCTTGGGCAACTTATCCCATTCGCCCATGACCACTTGATTTAAAAACCAAGGCACTTGACCGGCTTCGGGCGAAAAACCGACAGGCTCCGTTTCATAAACAGAAGAAGCTTTGATCAAGTTGAAATCATGCTGCTGCAAATAAAAAATAGCATCTCGAAGGCAGCGAGAGCGATCTCCCAGATTGGAACCCAAACTCAAATAAACAGAAGCCATAAAATCAATTTATTGCCAAATCCATAATCTGTCGAATAAATGGCAACTATGATAGCCTTTCGAGCATGCACCTGCTTTTTGTTAATCCTCCCAACAGTCCCTTTACAGAAAAAAGTCTTCTCATCGAGCCCGTCGATATTGTGGGATTGGCCTCGTACATGGAATCCATCGGACACACCATTACTCTGGTGGATATGGACGTAAAACAATTAAAATCCGATCAACTTGAAAAATCAATTGATGCACTCAATCCCGACTGTGGAATTATTATTTTTGATTATCATATCCCCCTCCATACGAGCGAATGCCTCCCGGAAATTCAAGCCATTGCCAAAGCCTTCAAACGCAAAGGGAAAAAAGTAATCGTGGGAGGAAAATATGCCACCTACCATCCCGAATTTTTTCTATTTGAAGGTTCTCCCGTCGACATCACCGTATCTCATGAAATGGAAATGGGATTACAAAGTATACTTTCAAAGCCAAATTGGAATAACATCTCATTAAAAAATACGAAAGGGATTGCATTTTGGGATGGAAAGAAAATAGTACAGACGCCAAGGAACACGATGAAATTCGATTTAAATCTCTCGCCCGTCACAAATCGTAAAATACTAGAGCTGGAGGACTATATCGACGTTCGGACGATTCTCTCAAGCCGAGGATGCTTCATGAAATGCGACTTCTGTCACGTGCCTGGATTTTGGGGACAATGGAGAGCTCAATCCGCGGAAAAAGTGGTGGATGAAATCGAAAATTTGGCCCTCAATTACGGCGCTTACAAAATTTTATTTTTAGATGACAATGCAACGGCAAACCCAAAAAGAATGCGCGACATTTCAAAATCCATCCTAAAACGAAATTTAAAAGTACGCCTGGGCTGCCTGGGAACGATTGCCTCGTTTGAAGCATCCACAATGAAACTGATGTTTGAGGCCGGCTTCAGATGGATCCATTACGGGATAGAATCCGGTGACGACAGCATGCTCAAGGCCATCCATAAACGGACCAACCACGAAAAAATAAAAGACGTAATTCATCAAACAAAAAAAATGGGCTTCAGGGTACGAACCAGCTGGATACTGGATTTACCCCATACCACCGCCGAGACCCTACAAAACACCTACAACTTAATGATGTCACTTGAAAGCGATGAAATTCGCATTCACTATTTGGCGTTAAGAATGGGAAGTCACTACTACGAAAAATATGGAGAAAAACAACTCACGCAACAATACATTCACAAAGGACGGCCCAATGTTTTTTTAACCCAAGAGGATGTGGATTTGAATGCGTTTGAAAACAAATTGATTGAGCAACTTCAATCCAAAAACTACACACTCGTTCGAAATGCAAAAGATTTTTCCAACCTGGATGAACTCAAGAAAAAAAATCCGAAAATGAAAATAGTTTCCACCTGCCCGCTTCGTTATGGAATTAACTGGGAAAACCAATGACCTATTCACGCTATTGCCTTGGAGTCACGGGTGGAATCGCAACGGGAAAAAGCTCCGTTTGCGACTATTTTTTAAAGTTGACCAAAGAAAAAAAAGCACCCTGCCAAGTGATCTCGATTGACGAATTGAGACGCTTTATCCTCACACGATCCAAATCGATAAAAAATATTGAACTGAGAAAAAAGCTGTCACAAAAATTGAACCTAAAAGCAGGGGCACCCTTTTTTTATATTGGAGGAGAAGCACTCGGCAATCGAATTTTTTATGACGAAAAATCAATGGATCAGTATCGTTCACTCCTTTTACCTGAGCTTCACGATGTTTTGTCAAAAAAACTCAAAAAAGCAAAAAGCATGATCATTATCGAATGGGCTTGTTTGATCGAAGACAATTTTCTCCCCTTAACAAGCCACCTCATTCTAACCCACTGTCCTCCCAAAGTGCAAAAAAAGAGACTCGCGATGAATGCCGATATCTCCCTGGCTCAATTGAAGAAACGTCTCGCCGGTCAATCATCATTCATTTGGAAAAAATCGGCATTTAAAAAATATTGTGACAGCGTTCCAATAAAGGACCGACCTCAACTCTCTATCCTGGATACGAGCGTTCCGAACGAAAAATCTTATCAAAACCTTTTTAATTTGATTCTAAAAAACTCATATCATGAGCTTTAAAACAAAAAAATACTCCTTTTGTCTCTTCCGCATTCCAGAAAAAGGAGGGCGCATCATCTGGGAAATCACCAATACATGCAACTATTCCTGCTCCTATTGCATATTCAGTTCGGATTATCACCAAAAACCAAACGAATTGGGAACAGAAGAAGTAAAAAGGGTACTGAATGAACTATGGGAAGCCAACTTCCGCTACATCAAATTCACCGGAGGTGAACCGTTCATGCGAAAAGACTTTCTCGATATTTTACAATACGCTTACGATAAAGGATTTGAGTTGGACATCTCGACCAATGCCTCATTCATCAACGAAGAAACACTCATCAAACTGAAAGAAATTAAAATCCCAATGGTTCACGTGAGTCTCGATGGCCCCAATACTGAGACTCAAGAATTGGTGAGAGGAAAAGGCACGTTCAAACGAACGCTCGAAGGCATCGAAAAACTAACACGGGAAGGATTACACGTACGAATAGGAACCGTTATTTTCAAGGAAAATCAGGACCAATTGGAAGAAATAGCAAGATTGTGTTGTGCCCTCAATGCAAAAGAGCTCCTTTTTTCACGGATGGAGCCGGTAGGTCGAATGCGCGGAGACGAAAGTCATGTCACCACCTATTCCAATGAAAAACTAATTGAAAAAATTGAATTTCTAGAAAAAAAATATGCTTCTCAGATTGAAATTCAACACCGATTTTCAGAAAATTCACCGGCGGGCTGCGGACAATGCCCGGGTGGAGACAAATTTCTTTACATCGATCATAAAGGACGAGTTTCACCTTGCACGTGGGTGTCGGAATTCTTTCCTCAGTATGTGGACGAAAAAACGCTTCACAAAATGTCGCTTTCAAATCTATTGGAAGAAAAAGCCATGAAGCATTATAAAAAACTGACCGGAAATTTAAAAACGTTGGGATGCCCGGCAAAATTCCCTAAAGAAATAAAAAAAATAGAAGCGTTGGAAGGGATATTTAAAGACATGGAAAACACGGTAAAAAACGGCCCGCGTTTTTCAAAATATTCAGCACTTTATGCGTTCACCACAGAAAATATTGCCGACTACTACACGCATTTAGACTTTGAAAATAAGGATATTTTAATGATTGGCGGCTCGGGAGATCATTTGGTCAACGCCTATCTATTGGGAGCAAAATCCATAGTATGCTGCGACTCAAACCAATTGGCGGAATTTTATGTGAATCTCAAAATTGAAGCTCTAAAAAAATTGAACTTTAACGATTTTAAGAAATTCTTTTTACGGAATAATGAAGAAAAAAGTAACGTATTTTCCTATACCATTTATAAGGAATTAAGAAGCGACCTAACCGCATCCAGTCGGTATTTCTTTGATCATATTTATAAAAAATTCAACTTTGACGGCCAAAAAATAAGAGAATCTTATCTCTTCAACAACAAATATGACCTGTCGATAAAAAAAATAAGATACAACCTCTATTTAAAAAACGAAAAAAGATACCAAAAAACACAAAAAATGCTCCTCGATAAAAAAATGGAATGGATAGCCCATCCCATCGAATCAGTGGTACAAAACAGACTGATGCTTTTAAAGGATCGTCAATTCGATATCATCCTGCTCTCGAATATTGCCGATTATAGCTCCGCTCATGATCCACAAGGAGATTACCTCACCGAGTTTAAGAAAAAAATCATCGATCCCCTCTCTCAAAGACTTAAACCTAAGGGAATACTGGCACTGGCCTATCTCTACAAAACCGATTTCACCTCATCACGACTCCATTCGGGATTATATCGCTCCGCCATCGATAATCCCTTGGAGCGCAAGCGTGTGTTTAAAGCGTCAACCTCCGATACATATAAAGAAATGACATTCAAAAGTGCCATTCGAGGAAAAGACAGCCTCTTCTGCCTCATTAAAAATTGAATCCATGAGCCTCTCGGGGAAATCGCCTTTTTACTTCGAAAATACAGAGCTCTACAAACGTTTTTCCGAAACGGAAGATTTTCAGGGAAAAATCGTAAGCCTCCTCGGTCCGATACTCAAAGACAAAGTCGTATTGGATGTGGGGTGCGGATCGGGAAAATACTTGAAGCTTTTTGCTCCTTACGCAAAAAAAATGATAGGAATCGACCACTCTCCTTATCAGATCGAACACGCCAAAAAACAAACAAAAAATCTAAAAAATACTCAGGCAATGGAGGAAAAAGCCGAGGCATTACCTTTTGCTGAAAAAGAATTTGATATTATTTTTGCGTCGTGGGTCTTGGGAACCATTCCTCAAAAAAGAGTCCAAAAAAAAGCAGTACTGGAGATGAAACGTGTGTTAAAAAAAGGAGGCACCCTTTTGCTAGTCGAAAACGATTCAAAAGGTAGTTTTGAGTGGATTCGGGGACGCGCCACGAATGGCTCGGGACCAACTAATGACTACAACCGTTGGCTCATCGAAAAAAATGATTTCGTCATCCACAAAAAAATGAAAACCTGCTTTCAATTTGAATCGCTCAAAGAAGCCAAGCGGGTTTTCGGGGGAATTTGGGGAGATTCAGCGGCAAAAAAAATAAAAAAATCGCACATAGCGCATGACCTTATCATTTTAAAATACGTAAAAATTGACTGAGTAAGAGATAAGGAGTATAATTATACGATTAAAATTAAAAACAAAAACTCATGTCTATGGATTCAAAAAAAGAATACACGGAAGAAGACCGTAAATTCTGGAGGGAAACCGTACTCCCCTCATTGGATCAGCTCGAATCCCGCTACAAAGACAATGAACAATTTGCCTTATTGAACATGGCGATTCGAAATCGCCAATTCTTACGAATTTCGGATTTCAATTTAATGGTCGATGGCGTGTCGCTACGCATCAGTCCGGAAGAAACGAAAGCAAGCATTCAGGCGAAACTTCACGACTTTTTGGATCAACTTTCCGAACAAGAAACGGACGAAGAACGCTACACGGACGAAGACCGTGCATTTTGGAGAGAAAAAGTAATCCCCACGCTAGACGCACTACGTCCAACCTATCAAAGAGATCCGGGGTTTAAATTGCTCAGCATGATGATTGAAAAACGCATGCTAACGTCCAGTGCCGCAGAATCCGGATTGGATATGACGATAGCCGGAATACGATTAAAAATAGGAGCAAAAACCAAAAAAGTAGATATTCAAAAAAAATTGGATGAAACGTTGCAAGCGTTACGAAGAAAAGAATCAAAAACCATCGAAACTTCCATGCAACAAGCCACGGGAGTGATGACCGGTCAATTGAAACGAAACTGGTCCGGAGAACAACGAGACTATAAAGAAGTGCAAGAAAAATACCCTTTCCGTTACACGAGCACCGATAAACTATTTTGGAATGAAGTCGTTATTCCAAATATCAAATCCCTCTCAGAATCGGAAAGCCTTAAACGGGATACTGGATTCCAAAAGTTATCAAAAGCCGTACAGGAAGCTCAATTTTTAAAAACTCCCGTATGGAATCTGGACATTGAAGGAATCAAACTGGAAGTGGAGGCAACGGATGATCAGGATACTCGACAGAAAAAATTGGGAAATTTCCTGAACAAGCTTCAAGAAGCCACCTACACTCCTGAAGACCAATCCTTTTGGCGAGGAATCGTTATTCCTGCACTCAAAGACCTCAATGAGGTTTATGGAGAAAGCAGAGAAATGAAACTGCTCACCATGACGATTGAAAAACGTCTTTTTCTCAAAGCGAGAGGAACGGGATTAGATATTCAAATCGCCGACAATCGACTGTACATTAGCTCCTCGGACTCAAAACAAGAGGCTCAAAAAAAACTGGGAGAGTTCATAAAGCAACTCAAAGCGAAAGCCGGAATCGATAGTGTGCAACGACAGGTTCAGCTTCGCATCAAACATCTGGAAGAACAACTCCAGCAAGCCGAAAGACAACTTCAAGAAAGAGAAGCCCGAATCCAAGGTTCGGTGAGAGAAATCGGTCAACTCAAACAAGAAGTAACCCAACAAAAACAAAGAGCGGATCGAGCCGGACAAGAGGCAAAAGATGCAAAATCCGAAGCGGACCGACTCCGGCAACAACAGGGATCAAGCAGTTATCGTCAGCAAGGTTATTCCCGGAGCGGGTATGGCGCCAGTGGAGAATAAAGCCTACTTATGAAAGAAATCGATTTAAAAAAACTTCACACCAATCAACGGCTTTTGGTGGAAGAACTTAAAAAAAGAGGTTGTGAAACATCAATCCTGGATGATGACATCGAACTTTTGGAAGTGACCTACGGGCAACACCATGAATTTCTACTCGATCGGTTTACGTCAAAAGTTCCACACACCTTAACCGCAATCACCCGAGACAAATACATGGCCAAATACCTTCTACGAAGGGCCGGGCTTCAAGTCCCGGAAGGCAAACTCTTTGATGGAGACCAAATCGACGCAGGCATAACATTTGCACAGGAATTGGGATTTCCAGTAGTGATTAAACCAAACTGGGGCTCGCATGGAGACGACGTCTATAGTGGAATCGAATCCGAGGACGAACTCAATTATGCGATAAAACAAATGTTTCTCACGCGGGGGGAAGCAACGCCCTTTTTTATAGAAAAATATTTTGAGGGCAAAGAATATCGAATTTTCATTACGGGAAAAGGAGATTTTGCGGCCGTACATCGAGACCCCGCGCATGTCATTGGGGATGGGATTCAAACCATTGCCGAATTGATTCAGGCGGAAAATGAACGACGCATGAATCCAAGAACCACCTGTTTATGCCCTATCGCATTCGATGAAATTGCAAAACAGTATTTGCAAAAAAACGGATACTCGGAAAACTTCATCCCCCAACCCTCCGAAAAAATTTACCTACGTTTAACCTCCAATGTGGCAAAAGGAGCCACCTGTGAGGATGCCACGGATAAACTCCATCCTTCCGTCATAGAATTGGCTCAAAAAGCACTCCACGTTTTCAAAGGATTACCTTATGCAGGGGTGGATTTTCTAACAACCGACATAACGCGTTCACAAGAAAAAAACACGTATAGAATTCTGGAAATCAACCCCAATCCGGGATTTGCAATGCACATGAAACCGGGGAATGGCACACCAAGAAATGTAGCCTCCTTTGTCGCGGATCTCTATTTCCCCGAAACTCACCAGTCGTTGCGAAGCTCCATCGTGGAATAAGATTGAATCAATTGCTGTAGCTCCGATGCAAGCCCTTGAAACCCCTCAACCTGCTCAGACAAAGAAGAAATCAATAAATACAGTGCGGTCGTTACCCCTAATTGACGCGTCAATTCACGCCGACCTATGGACTCTTGATAATTGGGCCCGCCAATGGAAGAGGTCACTTCCACATAAGCGGTTTGAGTGGAAACGAAACCATCCTCTTGTTTGCGACTCAAGCCCACGGAAAAATGATCGGACTTCTCTCGTTGCCAAAAATTGGCGTACCCGGAAGTGCCGATCGCAAGGCTACTTAAATCCTTAAATGCCTCCAAAACTCCTCGACTGGCCTTGGCCATGGTCTGAGGTTTTACAATATTTTCATCCGTTAGAAGTTCTTCCTCAACACCAAAATGGGCTTTAAACCTTTTATCATACCAAATCGTAGAACGATGGAGAATTTCAGAAGCACCCTTATGAGAAGTCATCAATTTAGCGACATAGCCTGCGGTAAAACTTTCCCCCAAAGAAACCCTCAAATTCAATTCCCGCAAACGAGGTTCAAGTTTTTCCCATAACCCCGCATTCAATCCTTTGAGAATCTTGGCTTCCACCAAAAAACGGACATCCTCACGCTCATCATTTTTATCCAAAAGAGTCAAAATTTGCTCAAAAACAGCAATACTTCCCAACGCTTGAATCTTCTCTCGATCTTCGGAATCGGAAGGCAGGTTGAGATTTAAATTCTCAACTTCCATGCGATCTCCACTCTTGGAATACGCCATAAGCTGTCCGGCTCTTTCCCCCGAAGCAAATCCTTCAAGCCCGGCCATTACAAGCGACTCATCCACCCCGGCACGCTGACAAAATTCCACAATTTCACCGGTTTTAGCCTCGGCATACTCCCGAGGCGTTTGAACCTCGGAAAAAGCATCGAAACCGGAATAAAAAATAGGCGGAGATCCTAACAGATAACGAGAACTCCCATTATGCTGAGCCAAAAGGGAAGAAGTCCCGCCGGGAGCCATTCCATCATTAAGTATGAGTTTAAAACCGACCTGTTCCTTTAAAAAAATATGATGAATTCGTGTCGCATAGGATTCACACAAACCCTGAATATCACTTAACGGCAACTCGTAAAGCCTCTCAAGCCGGGCAGAGAGAGAAGGATTCTGAAGATTTTCAGGAACTAGAACCATAAAAATGATAGGGAAAGATAGTATATTATATATAAAATATTTAAATTTGTCAATTCAAACTCACGCAAGTGACACTCATTTTTTAAAAGGGATTAACCGAAAAAAATAGAATTTATGTTATAGTAAAAACATGAAAATTGTTATCCTGATGCCAACACTCCACCCCGGAGCGGAATTGGCCTTAAATGAAATTTTAAGGAAAAAAGAAGTCAATGTCATTGGAATCGTACGTTCGGATGTATCCTTTTTCAGAAAAAAATATTGGCAATACGTGGCCTATGGCATTCGACGCTCGGGAATATTTTACGGACTATTGATCGCACTGATGGCTTATCTTCATGTGATCGGGGTTATATTGGCAAGCGTGCTGTGGTGGAGACGAAAACGACGATGGCTGACCCTCAACGAAATGATCGAAAACTACAAGCTGGCCTGCCATGACACACACAACATCAACAGTCCTGAAACCCTTAAAATTCTAAAAAAATGGGGGCCGGATATTTTAGTATCACTTTATTTTGATCAAATCCTTAAAAAAGAGGCTATCGGGATCGCCAAGCATGCCACCATCAACATGCACCCGGGAATTCTTCCCAAATACCGCGGAATCTGGCCGGAGTTCTGGAAGCTATACAATAAAGAAAAAATGGCGGGGGTAACGATTCATCATCTCAATGAAAAAATTGATGACGGAACAGTGATTGGTCAGGTTCAATACCCCATAAAAAAGGGCGATACCCGATTCAGCCTCATGCTCAAATCGGCACAACATGGAACCAAGCTCCTACTGAAAACACTGAAAAAAATGAAGTCGAATATTCATTTGAAACCCCTCAAACTCAAAGGGAAAGCAAAATACTACTCCCTACCCGGACGGGAGCATTTCACCAACTTTCATGCCCGGGGAAAAAGGCTTTTCTCCTTAATGGGAATATGGAAGGAAATACAAAAACGATTTTAAAACTTCACCACTCTCCGCTCGGCCCACAACTTATCCATAAAAAAGGGCACCTCCAACTCCGCCTCAGCCTTTTCAAGTTCTTCCACGGACGCAAAAATCTGGGGACGCGGAGACGCATACAGGGAACAACAGTCTTCATCGGGTTGGCTGGACAACTCGGCGGTTCCGATCCGATGGGCCCAATCAATGATTTCGCGTTTATCAATACCAATCAAGGGACGCAACATGGGCCGATGGGCCACCACCTCAACCGCATACAAATTATCAAGCGTCTGGGACGCGACCTGGGCAAGACTGTCACCGGTGACAAACGCCTTAGCTTTTTCACGAAACAAAACGCGCTCGGCCAACCGAAGCATCATACGACGATAGAGCAAGGTGCGAAGCTCGGAAGGCGCAGCCACCATCACCTTTTTTTGATAATCCAAAAGTGGAATCAAATACAACTTGGCGTCAAACTGATACCGGGTCAACACTTTAACGAGCCCCTCCACATGATCAATCGAATCTTGAGACGTCGCGGGATAACTATGAAAATGCACAAAAGCCACTTTTGCCCCACGCCGCATCATCATCCAGCTGGCCACCGGTGAATCAAATCCGGAAGAAATGAGTGCCAATACTTTTCCACTGGAGCCCACCGGCAGTCCTCCGGGGCCTGGAATTTTACTGCAATACAAATGAACTTCCTCTCGCCCCCAATCCACATAAAAAGTAACTTTCGGATGTTTCAAATTCACCTTCAACACCGGAAACTGATTCAACAAATGACGTGAGATGGCTTGCGCCATTTCCATGGAGGTTTGGGGAAAAAGTTTATTGGAACGATGGGCGGAAACGCGAAAAGGCAGCGGCCCAAAAGGGATAGTCTTAAAATCCCCCTCCAAACCCATGATTCGCTCAATCTCAACCTTCAAAAGCTCCTCAGCTTTTTGATAAACGTCCTCCCACTCGGGCTTTGCCGAAACCACCGGACAAAAATGAGCCACGCCCATCACATCCCGGAGCCGATCCTGCACCATAGGAGCAATCGAATCATCACAACTCACTTGAAAATGATCTCGCTTTTTGCGAACCCGAAATAAAGAAGGTCCCACATCAGCCAGCGCCTTATTCAAATTCTCTTTCAGGCAAGATTCAAAGAAAGATCGATTATTCCCCTTCAACCCAATCTCATGATAGCGCACAATAAACAGTGACATAGAACTCTAAAATGGTTAATATGAGGAAGTTGATCTTAACATGAACCTCCCATGAAAAAAAATTTCTCTTTTCTATCTATTCTTATTATCCTTGCCATGACCCTAGCTTCCACCGGATGTTCCGATTCCAACAGCCCCGCTCCCGATGCCGGAGGCTATGTCACCAACAGCAGCGGATTAAAATATAAAGATATCATGGTGGGGACAGGCGATACTGCCGAAGTCGGAAAAACCTTGAGCATGCATTATGTGGGGACCTTAACGGATGGAAGCAAATTCGACAGCTCCCGAGATCGAGGCACTCCCTTTGAATTCACCTTGGGCATGGGAGAAGTGATCCAAGGATGGGACGAAGGCGTAGAAGGAATGAAAGAAAGTGGAAAACGAGAATTGGTGATTCCCTACCAGCTGGCCTATGGCGAACAGGGTATCCCGGGCGTTATCCCTGCCAAATCCACCTTAGTATTTGAAGTAGAACTACTTGAAGTGCAGTAAATTGGGCCAGTTGTAGAAAAAAAATTTAATTAAATAGCCGCTCCCACAGCGGTTATTTTTTAATTCCATGGTTTAAATGAAACTTTCCAACCGGCGCTGATGTCTACATAAGCAACAATCACTTACTTCACTTTAAAAAAACGCACCATGCCGGAATCCAAACCTTTTCTCCACGCACTCCCTTCCAATAAATCCCAAAAAATATCTACAGAAAGCTCATTGATGCGATCCCTTGAGTATGAACTATCGGAACTGGTGCATACCGCGGAGGATGAACGAACGGACAAGGCTTTGATACAAGGGCTAAGACAGTTTGAAAAAGAAGTTCAAATGGCCGACCCGAATCAAGAACGTTACCCTCAAATCATCCTAAGTGAACTTGCAACACTGGGCGAAGTGGTACAGGAATTAAAACCCTTCGAATATTTAAATGGAAATGAAACCTTCGAAATCAAACATCGTGCCCAATGTCTCATGCGTGACGCACTCATTCGAATAACCACCATGAACGAAACCATCATGGGCCAATATCAACAAGAAATCTTGGAACGAGAATCCTCACGGGAAGCGATCAAGGCAATATCCGTCGCCACAGAAGCCCGTTTTAAAACGTTAAAATATGGAAAAAAAACAAGCACCACGGAACGCCGTGACAACGAGAAATACAATAAAGAACAAATTGCATTCCAAGAAGAATTTAATGCTACGGCTTCGGCCGTTGAAAAAAAATGGGACTACATTCAAAAACAAACCGATGATGAAAAAAGAACCAAAATGGCCCGGGAATTCGCCGAAGACGAACAACGGAACCTTCTAAAAAAATTGCAGTGGAGAATGAACGGCATCGAAAGGAGCATAAAACATGCAAAAATAGGCGTCGATTATTTTACAGAAAGAGTTGCAGCGTTGATGAAGGATGTAATATCCCGAGAAAAAAGATCCGCTCAATCATCAGCAAATTACTCGCTCCAAACCGCTTCGGCGTGAATGGCACATTCGCCCCTATTCCTTCCACTTGATCGAACAACCAATAAAATGCGCTTGGGGCTTAGGCACCTGACGATCCTCAACCAAAGCCTTTAAAGCCTCATACAAAGGCCGCTCCATCACTTTACCGGAATCGGAATAGGAATCATCAATCCCTCCGGTATACACCAATTTTCGCTCCGCATTGAAAACAAAAATCTGAGGAGTTCTTTCGGCATGATAAGCGTGAGCCACCTGCTGACTCTCATCATGCAAGTAAGGAAAATTGAGGTTTAAAATATGATGAGTCTCCACCATTTTTTCAAAAGAATCTTCCGGGTAGCGAGACGAATCATTGGAGTTGATGCCCAGAAACTGAACTCCGCGATCAAAAAATTCATCCTGTAAGGCAATCAAACGGCCCCAATAGGCTTGAACATACGGACAATGATTGCAAACAAAAGAAACCACCAAAAAAGGTTTGGCTTCATAGTCCTCAAGGCCGTGATGGGAACTATCCACCCCTTTGAGTTGAAAGTGCGGAGCGGTAGATCCCAATGGAAACGGATTTTGAGCAAAAGTGTATTCTGCCATAGAGATTGGATCGTCTAAGAAAATTCTCCTTCTAATTCATGAAAAGAGGAAGAGGGAGGCTTTTGTTCATTCAAGATAGAAAGAACTTGGATCATGCGATCAAAACGCTCTCTAAAATATCCCCACTCCATTAAAAATTGCAAGAAATAACCCGCTTTTCGAGATTCGGAAAGATAATTGTACCGAGCAGCCAAATCGAGCGCCGTACTATAACCGGAATACGCCATGTCCCGTGAAAATTCATACTGTTCTTTAGGACTTCTTGCAACCATGTGGCCACCTCTTCCTGCCGCATAATTCAAGCCCGTATCACCCAATCTCATTGTCTTAATCAATTTGGTTCCAGGAGTTGACTCTTGTTCAGCATCTCTCATTAAAATCATAAGTGAATCTTGACCTTCATAAATAGATTCTTGAGAAGGATCTCCAGCTGGAGATTGTGGCATCATAGTACGAAAAAAGAAACTTTGAAGTGCCAAAACTAAAGCGGGTCCGCCTTCAATAAAACCTTTTGCCTTAACAATACGAGCCAAAGTTTGAGTCAAAGCATCTTGAAATTTTTGCACCCTCACACCTTTAAGAGAAGAGGCTTCCATGCGAGCCATAGCGTCCAAAACAAGACTATCATTCAACTTACCGGCCAGAACGAGATCAAATATGAACTCATTTGGATCTGAAGCCTCAGCCAAAGAATTAGCCTGGCCAAGATGAACGCCAACAATATCGACTTCAGGAAAATCTTTTAACGGCATACAAAAATTTATTTATTATTTAAGATCAATAAAAATTTATAGCAAACAAACCAAAATTGAGTCAATCAAATCAGTCCCTGTAATTAAAATTTTAAATGAGCAAAATCGATATCCGGCCAAAGGCGTTCAAACAATTCATCCGCAGACTCGGTACTCCGTTCGTACTCTGTTAAATTCAATTCCCTCAGCGCCTTATCGATGGCCGCAGGATTCGGCCCCTCAATTTCAATATAAACCGGCACCCCCGGATAAGCATCAATATCCACATGAATCTCTCCCCATTGGTACGATTCTCTCCGTTTATCGTTGTCCATGGTCACCACAAAACCCAACCCACGCACAATCCCCTCAAACTGCTGAGCATTCTCCACCGTGGTTTCAATCTCCTCACGCACTTTACAGCCATCAATAATCTGTTTGGGCCCCTTATAACAAATCTCAAATTTGGAAGGAAAATCATTTTCTCCTTCCCATCGGCGTAAGCGAAACAACTTTCGTGCGTCTTTAAGAAAAGAGCCCTGATCAAAATGCAGGCATTTCACCTTCCCTTGAAAAAGAAACTGAGCCCCCAACGTCTCAAGACGCTCCTTCAGACGCTCTATATCTACGCCCAATACTTTAATTTCAATTTCAGCCACAAGAAAACTATAACATAACCCTCTTTCAGGAGAAATACCCTGATTTGAACAGGTTCTAAAAACTCGCCGATATTCTATACTCTAATTCTAGACAATGTTTGCGAAAAAAATGGCCTTAACCTAACCAGCTTGCGAGAAAGCAAAATTTCTTCCCCCACAAAGTATTATCTCAAAAAAGGCGGCTTAAACTTCTCTCAAAAATTCGATTCCCTGGTGACATTAACGGAAAAATTGCTGGCCGCGATCCATGCCCTCCGAGATCAAGAAGTAAAAAAAATAAGCCACCATAAATACACGCTCAATGGAGAACTGGCCGATATGCTGTTGAATATTTTAAATCAAGCCTCAACCAACGAACGGATTAAAATCAGAGAAATATTCAAAAAATACAGACTACAAAGCCGTTCCCTTTCTTCCAAATGAATAGAAATCATACTCCGCGGTAAGCCACCCCACTATTTTCCGTCTCCCACAGTTTAACCTCGAACAAACGTACCTGGGGGTCGCCCAGAGTACAGTCCAAGGAAAGAGTTTGATTCAAATAACGTTTCAAATCTTCACCCAAATTGGGGTCTTTCAACTCTTGTTGCAAAAGCGAGGCCAAAGGGAATAAACGATCCCAAATCCAACGACACACCAATTCCGCCGAAGGATTCTCAAAATGATCATTCAAATTCTGGTGATCCAACACGCCCAAAATCTGTCGCTGAACAATTCGCTTTAAAATCACAAAATCAATCACCAGGCCGTTGGAATCCATCTCCCCCTCGACCGTCACCTCCAAACGGTATGTATGACCATGCACATTCTCGCATTTCCCGTAGTAACGGGTAAGCGCATGAGCGGCATCGAAAATAAAAATCTTTGTAATAAGCATAAAAAGGGATTGGGATAACCCAATTTTTCCACAAAAAATCAAAAAAGCACAGAAAAATCAAAGGAAATCCCGCAAAAGCATCTCACCCCTGTCGATAGGCACTATAAAATTGCAACAATCGATAGGTTTCCTTCACATCATGGACACGCAACAAATTCACTCCATGGCTCAAGGCCACCCAAGCGGCGGCCAAAGAGCCTTCCAAACGATCTTGCGGTCCAATGCCGCCACAAATTTCTCCAATAAAGCCCTTGCGAGAAGCTCCCACCAAAACCGGAAAGCCGATCTCCGTCAACTCCCCCAATCGTTTGAGAATATCCAAACTGACACGCGGATCACCACTGACAAAAGCGCCCATTCCCGGATCCACAATAAGCTGAGATCGCTGAATTCCACCTTTCTGAAAAACAGCCCATCGCTCGTCAAAAAAAGAAATTAAAGTTTGAATAATATCGTCGTAATGAACCACTTTTCGCGTGGTGCGAGGCGTCGCATCCTTAGAATACATGACCACCACGGGAACTTTTTTTTCGGCAATAAGCGAAACCATGGCCGAATCACCCCGTAGTCCCGTCACATCATTGACCATATCAGCCCCCGCCTCCAACGCCTGACGTGCCACATCCTCTTTCCACGTATCGATCGAGATCCAAACCTCGGCATCTCGAATGCGCAGTTCCCGAATCACAGGAATAACACGATTCAACTCCTCTTCCTGGGAAACGTCCTGCGATTCGGGTCCCGTAGATTCCCCTCCCACATCAATAATAGAAGCCCCTTCGGAAATCATCTGTAAACCTCGTTCCACAGCAGACTCCACTCCTCCATATTGTCCTCCATCCGAAAAAGAGTCCGGCGTCACATTCAAAATCCCCATAATCTGAGGAGAAGACAAATCCAACTGCTTTGATCCGGACCGTAAAAAATTCCGCATAAAAAATTCCTATCAAATAAATCGATCCATCAATCGATGAGTGATGGGTCCAACCTTCCCCTCTCCAATCAAAACCCCGTCCACTCGCACCACCGGTAAGATTCCACGAGGCGCATTGCACACAAACAGTTCATCACTTCTTAAAATCTCCGACTTTAAAATCGAGCTTTCAAGTACTGAAATTTTCAATTCACGAGCAACCTCAAGAATCCGATCCCTCATCGTTCCGGGAAGCATATGATCTTTCGGCGTAATCAAAACTCCCTCTTTAATCTGAAAAACATTCGTAATGGAACCTTCCGTGACAAACCCCTCATGATTCACCAATAACACTTCTTCCGCACCCGCTCGACGCATAGCTCGACGTGCCAATAAAGCCGGGAGTAAATGTGTGGTTTTGATTTCCGGAAAAAAACGCTCCACGACAAAAGTAATCACCGAAATACCATCCATTGAGGCCACGGAAGAATCCGGCAACAAAGAAACCGTGATTAAAATCGTGGGCTGACTCGAATTTTGATCAAAATCATGAATGCCTCCACTCACGGTCAACCGAATTCTGGATTCATTTCCCTGATCCCAATACGCATTTCGATCCACGGTTTCCTGGAGCCACGCTTCCAGTTCTTCCAACGGAGGCAATGGGATGCAAACCACTTGCGCCGAAGCTTTCAAGCGATTGAGGTGAGCCGAAACCTGGGCGACTTTTCCACCTTCGGTCCTCAAGGTTTCATAAATCCCTTCGCCATACAAAAATCCCGCATCCCAAATGGAAAACGAGGCGTCGGATTCTTCCAGATAACGGCCATTCAAAAAAACAATCGCCATACGTTTCAATAAAATTAAGGAAGGATCGACCCCGCCCGTCCATCCACTTCAAGTTTTTGAATAAAGGCTCGGAGCAATTGATCCACCTTAGGATCTTTCAATGCCAGTATGCGAGCGGCCAAAAGACCGGCATTTTTAGCATTATTGATTCCCACCGTTGCCACGGGAACCCCTCCCGGCATCTGCACAATCGCCAACAAAGCATCCAGTCCGTTCAGACTTCCGGATTGAATCGGAACCCCAATCACCGGCAAAGGCGTCAACGCCGCAATGACACCCGGCAAATGAGCCGCACCTCCGGCTCCGGCAATAAAAATTTCAATTCCCCTCCCGGAAGCTTCTTTCACATATTCATGCAACAACGAGGGAGTACGATGAGCGGAAATAACACGGGATTCGGAAGGTATTCCCAATTCGGACAAAATGGTTTTCGCCGCTTCCATAGTGGGCCAATCGGATTTACTACCCATAAGAATGGCAACACGAGGAGAAGAAATCATACAAGTGAATTTAAAGAAAATACAATTCAATTATGGCGTGGAACAGTAAATATGCAAGGGCTCAGTGTATTCAAAACACTTATCCAGATAAGGATCAAAAATCAACATTTTGGCGATAATCGTATCCTGAATAAGCGGTATCAACTACAATCACATTCATTCCATAAAAGGCTAAGGCATCAGAAATGGGTAAGGGATGAGGACTATCTTGATTTGGAAATAATTCATGAGCACTACCCACAGTAACGATAGCCACCTTTTCTGAAGATTTCCCCATGGATTCCGCCAAATTGGAAGCCATGAACACATTATGAGCTGTCGCACGATACCATATGGATGTATCACCCTTTTTTACTTGTTGCTTCAAAACTTCACAATCGTAGCCACGAAGCTTAAAATTTGATAATTCTCCAGATAAATTGGTAGGCTTTTCTTCGCTCCCATTTATCAAATTATAGACTCCTTCATCATAAAAATCCCTACTTAAACCTTGCTTATAAGCAAGGTTTATTATTTTCGATATTCTGCCATTGGATTCCTTTGGAGTAAATTCTCTAGCGGTTGCCCGTAAAATAGAATCGTATTGTTTGGCATGTGTTAACTCTTCGCTATCAGCTATCCCATATTCGAGTTTAACAGGTTTAGCATGCTTACTTTCTAATAATAAAACAACTGTTTTTGCCCGTGGATTTTTAGATACAACCGCGTACGCAGGATTTATTCCGATAGCCCTAAAGGCCTCAATAATATCTATAAAATCACGTGACCCCATTTGCTTAGCCATGCCTTCAAAATTCATTGACATATAGGCTTTTACGCCGTTTTTTCTTATCAATGGTGGCATTCCTTCTACAATACGCCTCAATGTAGTGTCCACCATTAGCGGTCGCTTATTCGTAAAATCAGCCATTAAATCTTGGTACATTTCTCCAAAAACATACGCATCCGGATCATCCGAAGCGATTTTTTTTAATCGAACTAAATTAATTTTTACAGTTTCTAAAATTTTTTTAACATCAAACGAACCTTCCGGAGTTATCAATTTAAACAAATCAATTCTTAAACTATGCTTCAAAAATTCAACTCCCCTTACATCGCAACCGTCCTGCAATTGCGCCAGTTCAAATCTACTTTTTTTATAGATATCGCCCTCATCAAAATGATCTACGGTTTTAAAAACCGGCAAATCCACTTTTTCATTTCTTGATATTTCTCCGAAATTTAATTTTTTTACCATAAACACGCATAGATTATATTATTTTTTAGCTTTTATAAAATTAAGTATCGCATTTTGTAGCACAGCCGCCTTATGCAAAGTTTCTTCATACTCCTCTTGCGCCGTGGAATCCATCACAACAGCCCCTCCGGAGTGAAAGCTGAGCTGACCGGAACGACGATCCAACGCCATCGTACGAATTAAAATATTGAAACAAAACTCACCATTCGGAGAAATCCATCCTGCGGATCCGGTATAAACACCGCGAGGAACCGGCTCCAATTGCTGAATCAATTCCATCGTTCTTTTCTTGGGTGCCCCGGTCACCGAACCACCGGGAAAAACCGATTCTAAAACCTCCCGCCAACCCAATCCTTTCTCTAAAATTCCAGTCACATGAGACATCGTATGGTGAACATGAGAATAGGACTCCACCACCCGATGCTCGGGAACCTGAACGGAGCCCACACGACAAACGCGTCCCAAATCATTGCGCGCCAAATCCACAATCATATTGAGTTCCGCTTCAATCTTAGGATTGGCTAAAAGCTCCTTTTTTAACTTTTCATCCTCCTTAAAATTTTGCCCTCGAGGTACCGTCCCTTTAATGGGACGAGTTTCCACGACCATCTCATGATTGCCATTCCACGCCCCGCGCACCAATAATTCCGGAGAACAACTCACCACGGTAATCGGATCAAAATCCAGATAACACGCGTACGGAGAAGGATTCATTTGCATTAACCCTTGAAAAAACCCCCAGGGATCGCCTTTGAATTGAGCGTCAAAACGATAAGCAAAATTAAGTTCGTAGGTTTCTCCCTTTCTCAAATAATCATGAATGCGGTCAATACCCGCAGCATAATCGGAAAAACTCATTTGAGGCACAGGAACGGTCGAGCTAAAATCGGTTTGAATATCTGAAAAAAACTCCGGAGAAAGGCAGTCGCGGACCATCACTTTTTCAGGCAATACAAAATGGAGCAAAGGGGTGGATGATGACTCGCAGCGGAAGGGAAGACCTTCCAAAGCACGTCCCAATTCATAACTCAAATATCCAAACACGCTGCTCTCAAAACCTCCTGCTGAAGCTCCCCCTCGGTGTTGATTTAAAAAAGCTTGAATGGACTCAAGCGCCTCAAAAGCCTCATGAAAAGTATAGGCCTTCCATTCCCGTTTAAGACCAAACCCCCACAAAAAGTAGGGTCGGGCAGTGGGATAGCCATGTTGAAATTGGAAAAAAAAACCGGGGGAGGGCTCCATGGAATTTATTTTACCGGTGATTCAAAAAAATAATACACCGATCCCCATTCATCTTCCAAACGATAGGCTGGACCATCCGTAGGAGGCCTGGAAACAACCTCAATCCTTCGAATACGAGGCTGAGGGTGAACGGAAAAAACAGCGTCCCCCTGTAAATTTTTTCGGGGTTTCTCTCTGTAAAATTCAATCAAAGAGCCGGTTCGAATAGGGTTCAAGTTTGTACCAGAAGGAACATCAAAAGCTTTTGATTCAAAAATAAAAGGCGCGCCCTTGCGGTCTTCATGGTAAGTAACACGCGTGGGAAAGATAAAAACCGTAAAAGGTTTTTTGAGAAAATCGCTCGGAACTTTGGGAGCAGAAACCGATTCCTTCCGATTAAAACCGGATGAGGGACCAGGGTTGGAATTCAAAAAAGAGTTTAAGCGGGACTGAAAAGAATATTCGAGAGGTTTAAGAGGAGGTTTAACGTCAACCAACATGGGAGCTCTCTTCAAAAGCCGCACCAAATCCAATCGGCGCAATTCATATTCCTGTTGATCTTGCGTAGTGATTACATAACGAGTCACAATATGCCCCTCTTCTCTTTCGGAAATTTGCACAATATCTTGAACCGGAGCAGTAACTTGTTGCAATTCGGCGGGCCAAAAAAAGATAGACTCTCCCACTCGAATAGGCTCAGCAACAAGGCCACGAAAAGAACGATTGGCATTAGTCCCGCCAAGCTCAATAACCACATTGCGAGTAAAAGATTCAGGTAAAGCGTCTAAAGAAAATTGCCCCAAGGATTCAACAATTTGTGGCCGAACGAGAGAAGGGTCCGAACCGGAAACAACATCCGTTCGTTCCAAATGAACTGTTTCTCCTCCACGCTCAGGAACGAACTCCAGCTCCTCTTGAACAAAGGGATCGGCAAATTCAGCCATAAAAATGGTATTTATAAAGGCTAAGCCTATATAATAAACAGAAAATTAAATTAGTCAAAATAATTCAACTCCAATCTCAACAAATGTGTATTAAAAGCCTTAGGTGAACAGCTCCTAACGCTCCTCCTCATTGTAAACATGCTCGTACTCCGTTTTGGCGTAAGAATACAGTTCATCTTGGCTGAAGAACCGTTTCACCTCCTGCTCGGCATTTTCAACGGTGTCCGAAGCATGAATCACATTGCAAGATAAACTCATGGCCAAATCTCCTCGAATAGACCCCGCCTCAGCCGCTCGGGCCTTGGTGATTCCGCATAAAATTCGAACCGCCTGAACCACCTCGACTCCCTCCAAACAGATGGCGATAACGGGAGAACTCATCATGAACTGTTCCACACCGGGATAAAAGCTTTTATCCGCAATATGCGAATAATGCTCTCGTAAAATCGCTTCATCGAGCGACATCATTTTCATGCCAATGAGCTTCAAGCCTTTACGCTCAAATCGAGAAACAATCTCCCCCACAAGCCCGCGCTGAATGGCATCCGGCTTAATCAAAATCAAAGTACGTTCCATAAAAACTTGTAAAAAAAATAAATAATTGTAAAAAAATTGTAAGAGGAGTTGAATAAATACGCAAGAATAGATTTTTTAAACTCAAACGCCACGAGAATGGATCATCCCTCATTTATACCCTCCATCAAAGAAGCGCAGGAGATATGGCCCCCCTTGAAAAATGATAGGCTCATTAAAAAGGAAAATGGCCCATTCAAATACGAGGTCAAACGGTCCCTCTGGTCTCAGGATCTCAGCCTCGAAGAAGTGATACAAAGATTATCCGAAAAAGAGTTACTCACCCTACGAGAAGACCACCACGGTCCGAGATACCATAAAATGCTAGAAACCCCGGAAGGAAAACGATTTCTAGTACAAGTAAAAGTACAACAAATTTTAGGATAATGGATTTAAAATACTAGGCACGAAAGAGCAAAAAAATCGCCAATACCATCAACAGGATATAAACCATCATCAAAATACTCCCAATGACTTTAGAGGTTTTTACCAGCGTCAAATCAAACAAAATGGTCTTCACACGATAAAAACTGTGGTACAACATCACTCCAAATAAAATGATGAAATACAGTGGATAAAAAAATCCATCCAACTTCATTTCATACCCGGCTTGAAGTGCAAGGATATGAACAGGCAAAATAAAAGCGGATAGCATGGCTGTTGCCGAGAAGACAAACCACAGCATTCCTTTTAAAAAAGCGGGGCGAGGAGAGCGGCGGGGAATATCAACGAATTCCGTGGACATAAAACAACTGCAATAAGAAATAAGAAACAACCGTCCATACCACAATCAATCCCACAAAGCCGAGCCGTTCCGCCCAGCGGGGCAAATCGAAAGGGGTGACTTTAAGGGTCACCGCAAACCAAGTGAAAGAATGAAAAAAAGCGGAAACCAAACCGATCCAAGTGGCAATTTGGAGAACTATATTGTGCAAATCATTGAGGGCCCACGAAAGAATAAAAACAATCGCATAAAAGGCAATTCCAATGCCGGTCAATTCACGCAAAAAATAAATCCAACCGGTGAGGTTTACCGTCCACCACAAGGGAGTGGGGTGATACTCCGCAAGGACGGAACGTCGAGAATCAGAATGTTTCATTTTTTCTTTTTTAAGAGATCGGTGAGCGGTTTAGTAACCATCCGCATAGAGCCCATCACTTTCAATCGTTGCAACGCTTTGGCCGGATCAACACGCTTCGGACAGGCCACCGAACACTCTCCCACAAAACTACACCCCCACACGCTATTTTTCTCTCCCACCAGCTGATCCAAACGTTCTCCCGTGGCATTGTCGCGAGAATCCGCCACATAGCGGTAAGCCAAAGCACCGGCACCTGGTCCCACAAAATCTTTTTCCTGACCATAAACCGGACAAGCCGAATAGCAAAGCATACACTTGATGCACTGACTGGTTTGGTCAATACGCTCCCTTTGTTTTTTGGACTGCTTGGACGGCACACCTTCCTCCACATCAACACGATCCATATACGGCATGACTGAACGCATTTTTTCCATGGGATCATCAATATCCACAATCAAATCTTTCAAAATCGGCATATTGCGCATCGGCTCAATACGAATAAACCCTTTCTTAACAACATCCTTGCAATACGTTGAACAGGCTAAAACCGGCTTTCCATTAATGATCATGCCACAACTCCCACAAATCCCCATCCGACACGACCAACGATAACTCACGCTCCCGTCTTGCTGATCTTTAACCTGCTGCAAGGCATCCAACACCGTGGTATTGTCGTCCGCCTCGATCAAAAAAATTTCCAAATGAGGAGCCTGTTTCAAGGTTCCCTGATCGGGGGTATAACGCTGAATGGATAGCTGAACGGAAAATTTTTTAACCACCCTTGGAGTATAAGACAAAAAAGGCCCAAAACAAAAAAGTTCCTTAAAATTTTGCACTATGTTTGCCATAAACGTCCTTAACCGCTGCCACAAATTGCTTGGTTGCCTCCAAAAGTTCCGGATGCTCCATGACAGGTCCATACCGATGATGTCCCTGTTCATCCAACCCCAAAAGCACAGCCGCCGCCTTAATGGTGTCCAAAGCGCCCAATTCACCATCCGAAAAACGCCACAAACGAAAACGTAAATTATCAAAAATTTCACGAAGAGCCCCTTCTAAGCGATAATCCCCCGGAGCCTCTTCAACCTGTTCACCGAGTTTTCGAAGAAGCCCTTGAGTAATTCGTCGATGCAACGGCAGAGAATGCTCTGAAATACGATGCCTTTGTAAATCCGCGGAATCTTGTTCTGAAAGTGTCATATTTTTAGATTTTAAAGATTAAAAAGAAATGCCATCTTGTTCAAAAACTTCCTTAACCAACTCAATCAATCGGTCACGTTCCGCATCAATCCTCATATCCCCCTCGTTTCTATACACCGATTGATCAGGGTAAGGCACACCATCACCATCCAATGCCGGTTTTTGCTTTCTCAACAAAGGCTCTACAGCCCTCAAAACATCGTAACTGGACAATTCTCCGGATTTAACCTCATCAAGACACTCCGAAATTTCCGTCAACATATCCAATAGAAGCGCTTTTAAACCAGGCTTGGCAGAACGAACTTGCAGAGAAAACTGATGCAAAGCATCCATCAAAAATTGATCGACCGCTAATTCATCGGAAACTTTCATTTTAATCTCCAATCCTGCACGAGTTTCTCCAGAAGCAATAGGAGTGGGAGTTGGTTGATCGACCATAAACCACGATTTTTTAATGGTAAGCGTAAAATATTAAAATATAATTAACATTAAGTCAATAAATATTTGCCAAATTAAGAAATAGAGGATTAAAATAAAATCCATTCTTTAAAATGAACTATGACTGAACGACCAGAGAATCAAACAATGGATGATGCTAGAAATAGAATAAAATCCATAGAAATCAATGATACAACACTAAGTACTTTCTATCATAGCGTATTGAATTGGCTCATGGAGGAGAACCCCGATCCTGAAAATTTGATCGATTGGTGCCGATATCCTCCGCAAACTTCTCGAGACATGGAGCCTAACAACCTTTGGATTGTTAGAGCTCTAGAGTTTATACAAAATCCCGAAGATTTAAGGATGGCAAAAAACAGACTCGCCTCGGTTCTCAAAAGAATTTTTTCACAAATGCCAGACACTCAATGGTTCGATAAAACATCACCCGAAAGACAGTCCCGCGGACCTCATTTCAGACCGGCAGAAGTACTGTCCAACCTTTTAGAGCTGGCCTCTTTTGCCAACTGCCCGGATGAACTTGAAGCAGAGTTGATTACCATGCATACAAGAAAAAAATTCCCGAAAGACAAAGAAAAATATGACCCTGATCCTAGCACCTATGATGTTTGGCGGCTAAGAATGGCATGGAGAAACGCCAGAATAGCAAATCAATCGGATCGTCGATGGAAAGAAACCTATTTGAAACTATTGAGAGAAGAACCAATAGAAGATGATTTCGAGGAAGGAAATCCATATGATGGACTCAACGGAATAATGGCAATACCGAATATAACGATTGAAGAAATTGCAGAAGCACTGTGTTTAATTATATTAATTGTGGATAGAGAAAAAACCGATTGGGGTTATAGTGACATACATTATATATTAATCGACATCCAAAAAAAGCCCCCTGCATCCGAATATGAAAAAATAAAGGCAATATTGAAAACAGCCTTAACGGAAAACAGATTACCGGAGTGGGTAGGAAAATTCATTACATCCCCCGAAGATATAACTGAAGAAATCCAAGAACGAATAGATTCTACACTTTCCTAAGTGAGCGAAATATTCACTTATCGTATCTTTTCACAAATCCCACCTAATTTTTGAAATTTTTCCGAGCGAGCCTGAGTCCTCCTATTTTTCCATTTAAAGAAACCGCCATGTTCTCGAACGAGCATTTCCAGAAAGGGCTATTTTATCATATTCTTCTTCCTATTCCACCTGATTTTTTATATTTCTTGAGTGAGGGATTGAGTCCGCGAAACTCTCGCGAACGAAGGGAATGTAAAAAATCAGTATTTGCGCTCCTGCGGCTCCCACTTCGTCATCGTCACCGGCAAGTTCGACCAGCTCATTTTTCCATCCTTCATTTGAGCCAACTGATGGTGCAAAAACCGCTCATCCTCTCGATTAGGAAAATCAGTACGTACGTGACTACCACGACTCTCTTCACGCGCCACGGCAGCGGTCAAAAGACACTCGGACACATCCAACATGTGGCCCAACTCAAGCACCAAAATCCACTCCGTATTGAACACATGCCCATGATCCGACACCCCAATGTTGAGATACCGCATTTTTAAATTCCGGATCTCTTCAATCCCTTTTTCCATGCGTGTACGATCCCTAATAATTCCTCCGGCCCGTTCCATGACATCATTCAAAATATCGCGCAAAACGGCTACTTTTTCATGTCCCGAAGCGGTTCGTAAAGCCTCCAACCGCTCTTCTTCTTCACGAATAGAATCATCGTCCACAGTCACGACTCCCTGACCCTGCACAAACGCAGCCGCCTCTTCTCCCGCCACTCGCCCAAAAACCAAACACTCGGAAAGGGAATTCGACCCCAAACGATTCGCCCCATTGATCGTCACGCACGCAGTTTCTCCGGCCGCATAAAGCGCCTTCAAGGACGTTTCTGCTTTTAAATTTGTATGAACTCCACCCATAAAATAATGCAGCACCGGTCGCACCGGAATCGGCTCCTTCACCGGATCTACATTCTGATAATCAATCGAAATCTCCCGAATCAACGGCAAGCGCTCATTGATCAATTTTTCTCCCAAATGCCTCAAATCCAGATGGACACACGGTCCATACGGGGTATCAATTCCACGACCCGCCTCAATCTCAGAAACAATCGCGCGTGAAATCAAATCCCTAGGCCCCAATTCCATTTTCGAAGGCATATAATCTTTCAAAAAACGATCTCCGGTTTTATTGATCAAATAGCCGCCTTCCCCACGGGCCGCCTCCGTAATCAAAATTCCGGTTCGCACCAAGCCCGTGGGATGAAATTGAACAAACTCCATGTCCTTCAACAGAGCTCCGGCCCGCAACGCCAAAGACATCCCATCCCCTGTTTTAATATTTCCATTCGTGGTGAAACGATAGGTTCGTCCCGCCCCCCCGGTCGCCAAAATGATCGCCTTGCCCGAAAAGGCCACCGTTTCCCCTGTGCGTTGCTGAATCGCCACCACCCCCGTCGCACGCTCACCCGTCATTAAAATTTTACTCACATACCACTCGTCATACCGCACAATTTGAGGATATTTCAGACTGCGCTCAAACAGACTATGCAGCATATAAAAACCCGTTTTATCCGCCGCATACACCGTGCGCTTCACCGTCATACCACCAAAGGCCCTTACCGCTACCTGACCATCTTCTTCTCGACTCCACGGACACCCCCAATGTTCCAAATTGGCAATTTCCTTAGGCGCCTCTCGCACAAAAAACTCCACTGCATCTTGATCCGCTAAATAATCGCTCCCCTTGATCGTATCAAACGCATGAGAATCGAAGTCGTCATAATCCCGAAGCACTCCGGCCAAGCCCCCTTCCGCCGAAACCGTGTGACTGCGAATCGGATAAACTTTGGAAATAAGCCCCACGGAAAGCTCAGGATTTTTCTCCACCGCCGCGATCGCCGCACGCAATCCGGCAGCCCCTCCTCCAATGACCAAAATATCATGCTGATCGATGAGTTTCATCAAAAAAGATCATAGCACAAATCATCGAAATCCTTGAATTTGATCCAATCGAATCCCTAAGCTCTCCATACGTTGAGCCGCATCAATCAATAAGGGCGTCAAACGTGAATGAATAGAAAAATACAATAAATCAAACCCGGAAACAGCAGCAAATGCATCCGCTCCTTCGAAATCACGTACATTGATCAATCGAATAACCTCATCACGAATAGGATCTTCAACAAAAACCATCACCTCATAAATAGGCTTCATTTTCACTAAAAAATTCTCATTTTCTTGCACAAATCGTTCCATTAATCCTGGAAATTTCTTTTCCAATTGTGAAAAATAACTCCAAGATTCATTAAAAGGCTGAAAGCCAAAAACCTCGGCAAAAAGATTCCAAAAATTGTTGCGAAAACGAGGAGGTTTTTCAGCAGAAATAGATCCATGGGGATCAACACCCCATTCTCGCAAAAGCGCATGCGCCCGATCTACAACGGGTTTCAAAACTTCAGGAATAGGATAGGAAGAAAACTCCTCGGGAAGCAACATAGAAAAAATTCTAATCTAAAACCCGAATTTAAAGAAATTTAGAAAATAGCTCGAATCAACTCAACTAAGCTGGCATACAAACCCTGTTTTTCAAAGGAAATTTCTTCCGAGGATTCAAACAGTTCATTGGTTTCTTTCCAGTCCTGAACCCGCTGAATGATGGTCGAGGTTTCCGCACGATTGAGGCCGTTATAAAGGTCGGCATTTCCCGTGTCTCCCTGTCCCTCAATAATTCCGGCGGCGTAGAGTGCCTCCGCAGCATGCCAATAGGCATCATCCGGAGCCACATCGGGGAAGTATCCTTCGAAAACAGTGGGAGGTTCCATGCCTTCCTTCTGTCCCAATTCGAGCATCAATTGCATCATTTCCGCGCGATTCACCATTTGACTCAGATCGGAATAGGCAATGGAAAGATTCAATGCTTTGGCTTTATTTTCATACGGAGTCCACCACACCTCTCCTCCTTCTCCAGCGACTTCGTAATCAAAAGCGAACAACGCCATTTTCAAGACTTCGGCCCGTCTTGTGCCGTCACTGGGGCCAAAATTGTAGGTTCGATTGCCGTTTCCATCTTTGTATCCTCCCAAAATGCCTTCCTGGGCAGATTCGATCACATGACCGGCATACCAGTATTCTGCAGGAGACGCATTGTAGGCATCATTAAAAATATACGGAACGTCATGAAACTCATACCCATACTCAAATTTAGACTGCTCCGCTTGCTCCAAAAGTTTTTGCAAATCATCAATATAAGTTTGCAACTCAGCCTTAGAGGTTTCCTCATTGAGGGTATTGTTGATCGATTCCCATTGATCCGCGATTTCAGCGGCCAAATCCTCGTCAGGATAAGGCAGATTGGCAAACAATTCCTTAAACTCGGAAAGTGTTTCCAATTCTTGCGTGTTTTCATTCTCAATTTGTTCAAAATCCAGCGCCGTCACTTGTTCAAAAACAAGATTATTATTCTCCAACAACGCTTCACCTTGTGCTAAATTCTGAAAATTTTCCATCAGGCGATTGGTGAGTTTTTCCGTTAAATCGATCTCTAAAAACTTAACCAACTCTTCCATCACCGCCGCTTTAACCACGCGCACAATGTCTTCCAAAAGACTTTCCGTGATGCGGCTCACCAACTCATCCGCGATATTTTGACCATATATTTGTTGCAAACGATTGCAGTTTCGGCCACAGTCTGGCCCGGATCCATAAAACTCATTTGAGTCATCAACCAAAATGGCGAACATGGCCCAAACAGATTCCCATTCTCGATCCGTTAAAGTTAAACCGGATTGATGCCCGTTCACATAAAGAGAAATTTTTTCAATCTTCGGATCGATGAAGGACGCCCATTTGTCCAATTGATTCCAAAAATGTTCCATAGATTTTTCAAGTTCATAAGGTTCACCATTAAAATCATCAAGCAAAGACTGCATGTCTTCTAACATTTCTCTAGCATCAGGCATGACCTTAGAAATTTCGTTGAGAAAATTTTGATTCTTTTTATCCAATCGGCCATTTAAAACATCGACGGCAGCTTCAATAACCTCAATTTCGTCTTGAAGGACAACCAGCTCTTCCTCGATCCATTGCGATTGAACGAGAGAGTTTTGCAATCGGTGAAGTGGCCCAAGGGCCTCCCACAAAAGACTGTTGTCTTGGCTATGAAAAGCAAAATCTTCACGGGTCCAGCCCAAATCGGCCCACATTTCATTCAATTCTTCGTCAAAATAGGAGCGTACCGTTTGACGTTCTTCGGAATCCGTCAGTTCATCAATCGTGCTAAAAGTAGGCATCTCCTCGATGCCGGATTCAAGCGCATCGCCAGAAATTAAAAACTCATCATAAAGTTGATAAAATTCATCCAGCCAATCTAAGGCATCCGTCAAAGCCCTCTCATCCTGGGATTCCAACTCAATATTCATGGCGTCCAAATGGACGAATAACTTATTTTTCTCACGTTTCCATTCTAAAATATTGGTCACATTATCATAAAAGCTCAATTTTCCTTCGACGATATCCCGTTTCATTTGATAAACATCTGTTTTTCTCAAAATCAATACAGCGGCATCAAGATGATCCCACGTTAAATCTTTTTTATTTTTAAGATAAGTGAGCAGATCATTTTGAGCCTCAAGTTCGTTTGAAAACGCCTCCGACTCCTCTTGAACATAAAGCAAGAGCTCCTCCAAGGCAGCAATATCTTCCTCAAATTCACCCTTCACCTCATCGAGAAGTTCTGGCGACAATCCTTCTTGCTCCAACCCCATCTCATCTTGTTCAACAAACTCGATCCGATCTTCAAAATCTTTAATTTTGCGTTCAATGCGTTTAGAGAATTGTCCAAAATATTTCAAATCCCGTTCCTTCCAGCGTAACCCTTCTTTCATCTCACTCAATTGTCGACCGGCCTCTTCGGGGTCGATAAGGTTACCATCATTTTGCTGATCACAGGAGCCACTTTGAACGTTGCCTTTATCATCCTTACAGATTTCGCACCAGACTCCATCGCCATCCTCATCATTCCATTCACAGCGATTTTGATCGGGCTCTTCACAATACTGCGTGGTATAATTCCCTTTTTCATCGTAACAAGTTTTACACTCAAGACCCTGTCGGTCGACATAATAATCGCAGCGTCCTTGTTCAGAATCATCGCCATCATCCCAATCACCCTCTTGATCATCACAAGTATTTTTCAATACCGTCCCATCCGGCTTGGTGCAAGTTTCGCACCAAAAATAGCCACCGGTATTTTCATACTCACAATGCGCATTGAGATCAAAATACTCCTCATTGGAATTATACGAATCATCATCAGCGCTATCTTGCCAACACGAACGATTGGTTACAGTTCCGTTGTTGTCATAACATTTCATGCACTGCAAACCATCCTGCCAAAAATAGTCACAAGAATTGGAACTCATGGATCCGCTTGAACTAGTGCTGGTCATCCAACACGAATCATTTTGTTTCACACCTTTATCGTCATAACACACGTTGCATTGCAAACCGTCGGCCTCATAACTTTCACATTGGGCAGAACCGTAGTAATTAGTTGTCGCGGTGCCATCGGCCGTGATGGTTGTCGTACCAACGATCGTACTGGTGTTGTTTGAAGAAATGGTACCACTGGTCGAACCTGTTCCCGAACCCGTATTGGTTGAAGTATTTGAAGTATTGTTGCTGGTGGTGGTTCCGCTGGTCGTGCTGGTTGACCCGGTTCCACTCGTAATTAAGGTGGTTCCCGTTGAAGTATTGTTGTTGGTGGTTCCCGTGTTGTTTGATCCCGTTGTGGCCGTACACGTATTTTTAATTTGCGTTCCATCTTGATAGGAACATTTTTGACATTGAGTTCCATCGGAATTTTGCAAAAATTCACAA
Source organism: uncultured Candidatus Peribacteria bacterium (assembly GCA_964436935.1). Lineage (GTDB taxonomy): Bacteria > Patescibacteriota > Gracilibacteria > UBA1369 > UBA12473 > CAYTES01. The sequence goes on from CAYTES010000001.1 coordinate 50,703, forward strand.
TAAGCGTTTTTGGTGAAGTAATCATCGGGATATTCCGAGGCGTTGGAATAACACCATTCGGTACGCAAATAACCCGAGGGGTCATAAAAGGAGGCGCACTCCATGTCGTTCGATTTTCTAAAATACACATTTTTGATGGTGTAACTGTAGCTGACGCTGCAATAGGAACTTGATGTTTTTGAGCCCTGAGAACAGGTGGTGCACACCATGTCATTCACACTATTGTTCGTGACGCACTGTTGCGTTGAGGTTGTTGCTGAGGTTGAGCCCGTGGAGCCGGTAGTTCCACTGGAGGTTTCCGGTTCATACGCGTCACACATTTTCCCGATTCCATCCCCATCCGTATCTTTTTGATCGCTATTCGCGACTTCAATACAATTATCAGTATTATCCATCACTCCATCTTTATCCGTATCGGTGGTGGAAGATCCCGTAATAGTGACTAAAATGGAATTGCTATAGCCTAATCCACACTCCTCATTAGTACAGGTACGAATCATCCACGATCCGTTCATTTTAGGCGTTATCCCCGAAAGAGTTTGAATTCCGGTGGACGTTGTGGACGTGAGTGTCGTGAGAGTAGTCACCGTACTTGCCGGAGAAGGACTGATAACCTGAATTTTAACATTGATCGGAACCCCGTTCGTGGGAGAGGCGCAGGTATAAGTCAATTTAATACTTTCCGAAAAAGTATAGCTTGATTTGTCGGTAGCCAAATAAAATCCGGTGCAGGCCGGATAGGGAGTGGAATCACATTTGTCTCCTATTTTGTCACCATCGGTATCTTTTTGATCACTATTCGAGGCGTACATACAGTTATCAGTAGCATCCAAAATTCCATCGTAATCAAAATCCGCAGGGCAATCCGTGGCACAAACCGTCGAATTTTCACCCGTTTGACAAATGTTATTTCCACAACTCGCCGTATTTTGGGTACTGACGCGATGCGCCGAAACCAAAGCCTGTTGCGCGGTCAAATCGCAAGCACCTTCATATTTAAATACAGAATAATCATGATCACTTCGACAATGATAGGTTGCCCCCAAATCGTCCACATACAGGCGCATATTGGTATTCACGTTACTTACCGCCGAAACATTGATATTGACCGACACATTTTTTCCCTCTTTACTCACTCCGGAAATGGTTAACGTTTGCGCACCAATCGCATCCGCGGCACCGATGGCAATGCCTCCGCTGCATGTATTGCGATTTTCCCATAATCCAGCGTCATTCAAATGACCGCATTCGGTATAGGGTGTTGGAAAATCTCCGGTCCAAATGGAAATTCCATAATTCAAATTACCCGGAGAATTGCCACCGGGATTGGTCGAAGAAACACTCGTGATTTTAGACAATTGCAAGAGTTGAACTCCTTCACTGCTGGCAATCACATCCGTTTTCAAAAAAGAACCATATGATCCACCCAATAAATCCCATCCGGTTAGGGTAGCCGCCACAAGTCCGGCAACCATTAAAAATTTAGGGTTCAATGAAGAAAAAAATTTCACGAGGTTGGATTTTAATTTTTATTTTTTGATGACCGAGATATTCCCAAGGCATCATATTATTATAGTACTTTTTTAATTTTAAGTCAAATTTTTATGCCCCCAATTCCACCCCCCCACTTGATTCAATTTTTAAAATAAGTTAAACTTAAGATAATCTAATAAAAAAATATGATTGCCATTTCCACCAAAGAGCTACGTCTAAAAATGCCTTTTGTAAGGAGTGAACTCAAAAAAGGCACTACTTTCTTATTGATTCACAAAAGCCAACTCATTGGCGAAATAAAACCGATTAAAAAAGATCAAAAATTGACTGAGATCGATGAAGAACAAAAGATGTGGGAACAAGCCGCGATCGAAGATTTAGGAAACGAAGATTGGCTAACACAGGAGGAAATTAATTATTATCTCTCTTTACCCGACTATGACGAATCCATTTAAATTAGGTGAAATTTATCTTGTAAGATTTGATCCCAGCGTAGGAAAAGAATACAAAAAAATCCGCCCCGGACTGATCGTTCAAAATGAAAATATAACTTCAAATTATATTACCGTGGTTCCGATAAGTTCAAAAATAGAACACTGCAAAATGCCGGATATACTCATTGAAAGAAATGGCAAAAATCGACTGGAATTTGATTCGAGAATTATTGTTCAGCAAATCTCTTCATTTGATCATAGTCGATTCATCAAAAAAATCGGTGCCGTTTCCAGCCCTGTCTTACGCCAAGTGAGAGGCTATTTGAGACGTCATTTCTTACTGTAAATACTAGGAACAACTGACTTAAAGCGTCAACCGCCGAACGGGAACTTTTTCGGGAACATGCATCGCTGATTTTTTCTTTAAAATTAAAGTATACTCGTCCATAGCCTCACCAAGTTGCCCCAATGAAAAAGAGTCTCGTCGACCGCCCGACGATTGATAATAAATCTCAATTTTTTTAGGACAAAACTTACTCCCCAAAACAGATTTGGAAAGATCCAATTGAAGCTTAGGTCGAGACAAATTGGGCGTTTCAAGCTGTGCCAAAGAATCTAAAATAGCCCGCAAAATAGGTTTAAAGACAACTTGATTCCGACGATAAAATTGAGCCGGTCGATGAAGTTGAAGCATGGCGGTGAGATAAGGAGATCCATTTTTTTGACTTTGATAAGACATCTGTTCCACGTCCGTAGCAATAAACTGTCCCCTTAATGCCGACATAGCCAAAGTCCGAAAAGAGGTCGCGATATCAAAAGCATTAGGAAGTTGAAGTGATTGCTCAAATTTTCTTACTAAATCATCAACAATACGCAACGAAACATCTGCCATAGTAGAACCAACATCCAAGGCATCTTTACCATCAAAAAGAGAAAACTTGGAAATTTCCTCCCTGAAAAGCCACGAATGAAAGGAATTTATGCCCGCATGCGCTCCAACCAAATAAGGATACGCATCAAATCGATTTTCAGCGATGGGAGCACCTTCTTTAAATAAGCTCATTTTATAACGTTGCAAAAGATCAGAAACAACTGACAAATTTTCTACTCCATCTATGATTGAAAGCATTTCTTTATTACTACTTGGCCCGGCCAATTCATGCCACCAACCGGAAACCTTGGGGTCTCGACGCGACAAAACATTCATGGCCACCTTTGCATTATCGGCCAAAGACAAAGATTGCAACGTATTAATGGTACTTGGACTCACCGGCCCCGGAAAATCCAACATCACCACATCAAAGGGACCATATTCCTCAATCACTTCTTCCAAAGGCTCTGAAATTCCCCTAATTCCATAACGAGCCGCATTTTCCATAAATTCTTTCTGCACTCGCTTGCTGGATTCAAAACCATAAATCTTCCCCGGAGAAAATCCCGCCTCCAAATAACCGGGAATTTCTAAACACTTTCGCCCTGGCAAACATGCAACCTTCAACTGTTTCCGCCCCTTACGCGGAACATGGTTCTCAATAAAACGCATCCATTCCCTCCGCCATAATTTCTTCATCTTCGTATCATAATCAAACACATCACCTTCACCTTCAAAAGATTCGATCACTTCAATTCGACCCGGAGTGGAATCATCAAGAATTTCAGAAGGTAAATTCACTTCCGGAAAATTATCCAAGACCATTTCAGGGGCCTGAGGTTCAACCTCAGAAGTCTCCACAAGCAAAACCTCCTCCGTAAATTCACCCCCTTCACCTTCAGGCAACGCAGACTCCTCATCAAGAACCTCGGAGTGACCATTGTTTTCACCATCCATAGCAATTTCTTCAGCTTCAACCCGACCACCAAACCCCTCCACCGCCTGAATCGCTTTTTCCTTTAAACTTCCAGGCTTAATCTTTAAACGAAAATCCCCATAAAAATGAGCCAATATCGACTTGAACGCACGTGATTCCATTCCAAAAAACGGCGCAACCTGCTGAACAAAATCTCCACCAAACCCGGAAGGTGGCAAAGAGGTGAGCACGTAAACCCAACATCGAAACGCTTCATTGCGCACAAAACGACCATCGACCGATTCCGGCTGCCAAACTCGAATGAGACTCAATCGTCCGGCATCGGCATCCGACCACAGAGCATATAAATTCTCAAGATCAACGGAATGTTCCGCACCATTCAAAGACAATTTTTCTTGAGCACTCCTCAACGCTTCCGTACCACTCAAGGGTAATTTTTTCTCAGCACCTCCAACACGGCCACTACCTACCCCTCGAGGCTTCTTTTCTTTTTTAACACCACCCTTCGACAAAAGATCTCGCGCCAATTCTTCAACACTTTCTTCCGCTCCATCCAAAGAGTCCGACCGCCACGCCTTGGCCGCACTCACTTGCCCTTCCGAAAGACAAAACAAAGTCTGACATTGAGCTCTAAAATGTTCCCAATTCCCGGCTCGCTTCGCGTACTCTTGCCTAATAAAAGCCCCTTCAAGCGGCAACCAACACTTGAGCCTTAAACCCGGAAACCGCTTGTAATAATTCTAAACTTTTCCATAAATCCGCCCCCGCCAATTCTGAAATTTCTTTATCTAAAGAACGAATATCATCTCTTGAATCAGTCAAAATTTCTTTATGATCCTCCGTCCACTCTTGTTCGGAAAGACGCAATGTTTGAACAAATTCAGCCTGATGAGCACACCGTTCATTCACAAGATCATCCAAAACACGATGCTTAAACGCAATCAAGCGTTGAGACAAAGGATAAAAAGTTTCCAAAAGCGCCAATATCAAATCCCGACAACGAGCAGGAGTTTCAAATTCTTGAAGCCGAGTATATGCCCAAGTCAAAATAGAATTTCTCGCTCCTCGTTTTTCCACCGCAGGAGGCGCTTGTTCGAATAATATTCCCACGGCACGATCGTAATCTTTTTCCGTTAAGTTTGAGGTATAAATATTGGCTTGTTTGGCAATATTCCATAAAAATTCTTTCAATTCGCCTCCTCCATTAAGTGGCGGCGGCGATTCCGCTTGAAATCGCAACATCTCGATCGCCTCTGCTGAACTTCCCTCCATAACGATTCGAACATAGTGGGCTACCTTATCGGAAATCCCACCAACCCCTTGCCCGGAAGAAACACTTTGAATCCGCTCATAAAGAGAACGAGCAAGAGAAGGATCGGCCAGAAGCTCGGGAATATTTGGATGGATCACAGCAACAAAGGGTTTAAATAAAAGGTTATAATTTAAAACTAAATATTTATTTAGTCAACAAAAAGGCCCCGCTAAATTGGGTAAAAGCTTAACTTGGCAGTTCGGATTGTTTTTTGAGGGAGCATTTTATTTTGCGACCGAGAGAAATGATCCGAACTGCCCCAAACTCCCCTAGCCCAAACCAAACCTCCTCTCTTCCCCTCACCCCTGCTTAAATTTCAGAAAAGCTTATATCAGGACTTTGAATTGTTTTCCGAGTAAGCATTTTGTTCTGCGCACGAGGGAAATGATTAAAAGTCCTGATAACATAGAAGTTTCTCTAAAATTTAAGCAATTTTGCAAACCGCTCTTTCTCCTCCCAAGGCCCAATACCAGCGAGATAAAGGCGATCTTCCTGGAACAGGTCTCGAGCGATGCACTCCACCTCACTCACCGTCACCACATCCACTTTGGCCGCAATCTCCTCCTCTGTCAACACCTCCCCATACAGCACCTCATGCTTGGCCAAAAGATGAGCCATCTCTTCAGAATCCTCCAACTTCAACACCATTTTCCCCTTCAAATAGTCTTTGGCTTTCTGCAACTCCGCTTCGGTAATACCCTCATCTCTCAACAGTTTATACTGCTCCACAATCGCCTCCACCGCCATATCCACACGATTCAGATCCACACCCGCCCGAGTCGATAAAATCCCAGTATCGGTATAATCATCCGTCGAGGTCTGAATATAATACGAAAGGCCTTTGGCTTCGCGCACGCCCAAAAACATCCGCGAACTCATATTGCCGCCCAAAATAATAGCGAGCAATTTAACCGCAAAATGCCCTCCGGAATGTTCGGCGTACGCCGGAAATCCGATCACGACATGCCCCTGCTCCGTTTTCTTATTTTGTAAAATCACGCGATCGGTCGCCTCATTGGATTTCAACCCCAACCATTCAAAGGTGGTCTCTTTCTTTTCCATGGGAAAAAGTTTTTCCACTTCTTTCACCACCTCCTCATGTTCCACATCCCCCGCCACCGCAATCACAATATTATCCGAACGGTAGAGTTCATTTTGATAGGCCAAGAAATCATCCCGCGTCACTCCCATGATGACGTCCTTCAAACCAATCTGATCCCATCCCAACGGCTGATCTCCAAAAATCAATTTTTCAAAATCCCAACCCACCTGATACATCGGCGTGTCCTGATACATATTGTACTCTTCCATGATCACGCCTCGCTCTTTATCGATCTCCACAGGATCATGTTTAGAGTGCAGCAACATGTCAGACAAAACATCCATCGCAATCCCGCGATGTTGAGACGCCACTTTCACATAATAACCCACATACTCTTTCCCGGTAAACGCATTGAACTCTCCTCCTACACTATCAATAGCTTCGGACACGGACTTGGTATCCGGATACTTGTCGGCGCCTTTAAAAAACATGTGCTCTAGAAAGTGCGAAATGCCACGAATTTTCTGGGTTTCACAACGAGATCCAGCTTTAACCAAAATCAAAACCGTCACCGCCTTAGTGCTTTCCAATTTTTGAGTGACCACACGGAGTCCGTTAGGGAGAATCGTTTTATGATGCATGGAAAAAAATTAAATAAAAGTTGAACTCATTATACTATAAGGAAGCACCCAAAGACACACCATCTAAAAAACAAGTTGGCAACTTCAAATAAAAATAAACTGTAATAAATCAAGTGAAATATTGTTTTAAATAATGAAAACTTTAAACACGTTGCCATGAAAAAATCGCTTCTTTCAACGGGCCTCATTCTTGGAATTCTGTTGACCCTCAATCCACTCACACCGTCGCCGGTACACGCCGAAACAACCTTTTCAGATCTTGAAGAAACCGATCCGAGTAAGGAAGCCGTCACTTATCTGAAAGAAGAAGGCATCGTGGATGGCTATTCCGATGGAACCTTTCGCTCAACCCACAAAATCAATAGGGCGGAATTCATGAAAGTGGTGATAGGGACACTCACCGACAATCCCAGCGGATCATTCTGCTTTTCGGATGTGAACGAGGAATGGTTCGCGCCCTACATTTGTGAAGGAAAAACAAGAGGACTGGTGAACGGCTACGCCGATGGAAGCTTTCATCCGGAAGAAGAGATTAATTTTGCCGAAGCCAGTAAAATTTTATCGAATGCCTTTGAATTGGAAGGAGAAACGCTGAATGACGAATGGTACGCCTCCTTCGTGAGTGCGCTCGACGAAGAAAATGCGATTCCCACCTCCATCACCGATTTCGACAAATTCATCGCCCGTGGAGAAATGGCCGAAATGGTATGGCGAATTGAAGAAGGAACGGGAGAGGCGGTCGAGTCTCTCAAATATGAAGAGTTGGAAGGTACGATGGTGAACATCGAATCCTGCGAAGAACTCAAAGAACTCTTCTTGAGCAACCCCTACAACTATTCCCCCATCACGATGTATGAAGAAATGGACGGAGATAGTGTTAGTGCCGAACCGGAAAGTGCTCCAACAGAGGATGCAAGCAGCAATGAAGTAAAATCCTCGGACGACTACTCCACCACCAATATCCAAGTGACCGGGGTCGACGAATCCGACATCGTTAAAAACGATGGACAATATATTTACGCCATCCGCGATCAAATGGTGGAAATTATCGAAGCGTACCCCCTGGAAAATTTAAGATCCGTGTCCAAAATTGAATTTGAAAATGAGGAAGAAATGTTTTGGCCTTCACAACTCTATTTGGATGGAGACACTCTTGTTGTGATCGGCTCTCAATCCACCTACGAAACTTATGATTATGACTACGAGTATAAAGAAATATGGTTTCCCGAATATCATCAAAATCGTACCGGAGTTTACATTTACGACATCAGCGACCGTAGCAATCCGACATTAAAACGAAACCTCACCCTAGACGGCAGTTATAGCAATTCGCGCAAAGTGGATGACACGCTCTATCTCATCTTAAACAAATACGACTTCCCCTATTATGGATACGATCCTGAAACGCTGGAAGTAGAGGAGGTATTGCCACGCTACTACGATTCATTGAATGGAGAAGAAAAAGTGTTGGCCGACTGCAACGACATTCGATATATGCCACGAGAACGCACCCTCAATTACATCATTGCCAGTGCCATTCCAATCGACTCAGACGCCACGATCGATTCCGAAGTATTGATCGGAAACAGTGAAAACCTTTATTCCAGCCAAGAAAATCTATACATCGCCAGCACCAATTATGAAAGTTCCGAGGACTATTATATGGACTGGGGAAACGCAAAAACCTGGCTGTACCGTTTTGGCCTGACTCCAGGAAAAATCACTTATGAACGACGAGCAAAAGTGCCGGGCACTATCCTCAATCAATTCAGCATGGATGAACATGAGAATTATTTTCGCATTGCCACCACGCAACATGGAAGTTGGAATTGGATGTCGGACATCCAAACGGAATCCAGCAATAATCTTTATGTCCTCAATGAAAACATGGAAACCGTGGGGCAGATTGAAAACATTGCCCCCGGAGAACAGCTTTACTCCACTCGCTTCATGGGAGATAGAGGCTACTTGGTGACCTTTGAACAGATTGACCCTTTCTTTGTCGTGGATCTTTCGCAACCCACGGCGCCCAAAATCGTGGGCGAACTCAAAATCCCGGGGTATAGCGATTACCTCCATCCCTATGACGAAAATCATATTTTAGGATTTGGGAAAGACACCACGGATGCGGAAACAGAGAACCTTTTGGAGGAAGAAGCGGAATCCATGAACTGGTCATGGTATCAAGGGATGAAAGTGGGACTGTTCGACGTGACAGATCCTAGCAATCCCAAACAGATATTCAGTCTAGGCATCGGAGATCGCGGCACGGAAAGTGAACTGCTATATAACCACAAGGCCCTGCTCTTCAATGCCTCCAAAAATCTACTGGCCTTCCCCATTTCGGTAGCGGAGGTTGAAGAAAAATATGCCGATGATCCCATGGCATATGGCGAGACCATTTTCCAAGGTGCCTATGTTTATACGATCGACCTTGAAAATGGTTTCACGCCTCGAGGCACCATCACGCATTATGATGAAAGTGCCGAAGGAAGCTATTGGGACTGGTATGACTATCTCAAAGAGATCAGCCGCATCCTCTACATCGATGAACATCTATACACGGTCTCCGAAGGAGCGATCAAAGCCAGTGACATTTTAACCACGGAGGAACAAGGAGAGTTGATCCTAGAAACCTCGTCAACCGATATCTACGACTATCCGGAAGGCGAAGTGGAAAGTGAAAGTTCGCAGGAAACGGAGTTGTAAAGTCCGCCACCGAATATCCGTGCACAATAAGCCTAGAAACAATTCATCACCTAGGCTCAAACGAATCATAGCTGCAGAAGAAGCGCCTATTTCGAAAACTTGAAGAAAACCTCGCTTTGATTTAGGATAAGATCTCTTGCTCTCGCTCTTCAACGACACCGCCTCCATGTCTTATAGGAAACATTTTCGTGCACTCCCCTTGAACCGCATCACCCTCATGATGGGGATTGGATTTTTTATGGGATTTATTATCTTTTCTCGACTTTTCTACCTCCAAATTGTGAAAGGAAACTATTATCAAGAAATCGCTTTTGAAAAAAATCAGGGCTATACGGAAATTCCCGCACGGCGGGGAGAAATTCTCATTCAAGACAGTCATTCCGGAGAACCCTATGCCTTAGCCACAAACACCACACTCAATCTTCTATATGCCGACCCTTCTCTCATTGAAGATCCCGGCTATGTAGGAGGAAAATTGGCACCATTGCTCTTTGACTTGGAAAGTGAAAAAGAAAGAGACAAAGAACGGTATGAAAATCTGATGTCCGACTTAAGAAAAGCACAAAGAAAAGAGATGGAGGAACCGGCCACTCCCATGGAAGAAACCACCGGCACAGAAACTCCAACAACAACAAATCCCGAAAGCTCCCCCGCTCCCTCTCTAAATCTTCCCCCAAGCGACCCCACCGCCCCTCCTTCCTATGGTGACTTTCGCCTTCATACGGACGACGAACTTTTCGCACTCTACCAAAGAGATTTAATTGATACATTAAGTCAAAAAACCCGTTCCGTGATCCTCCTAACGGAAGACCTCGATGAAGGGCTGGCCAAAACCATTCGGGACAAAGCGATCACCGGCGTGGAAGTCACCGAAAACGGAAAACTATACACCTATCCTTCCCAAATCAGCGATAAAGACAGAACGTCAAAAACACTCGCTGACATTTTAGATATGGAATGGGAAAGACTCCAACAAATTTTAATCGGCCGCAATCGGTATGCCGTATTGAAACGAAAACTTGCACCCGAAATTTCAGACCAAATCGAAAAACTGATCCATGAGGAACCGAAAGCTTTTTTTGGAATACGAATGAAGGAAGAATATTTTCGATTCTATCCCGAAGGCTCTTTGGCGGCTCAAGTACTGGGATACGTCAATCATAAAAATAACGGACAATACGGAATTGAAGGAACTTTCGATGACCAACTGGAGGGAAAAAGTGGTTACTTCAGTTCCCAAATTGATGCCAGCGGAAAACAAATCACTGTAGGAGACAGTGAAATCGTGGATGCGGTAAACGGGGCAAACATTACGTTAACCTTAGATCGATCCATTCAAGCGGAAGCGGAAAAATTAATCGCAAAAGGCGTTGAAAATTTTCAGGCCGATAGCGGTCAAATCATTGTCCAAGAAACAAAAACCGGCCGGATACTGGCCATGGCCCACTATCCAACGTTTGATCCCAATACCTATGGCGATATATTTAAACTCGAAGAAGTCGAACTCAGTCAAAACGACCGAGAAAATTTATACCGGGTGGGCGAAGGAGAAAATGAAAAGTTGTACCTTTACATCCGCAAAGATCCCGATGTTCGCATTGAAATCTTTTATGACAAAGACAAGGATAAATATTATAAATATGCGAATAACGTCGGACCGGAAGTCTATCAACTCAAAGCGGTCACGCTTCCTTATGAACCCGGATCGGTCTTCAAGGCCGTTGCCATGGCCTCCGGAGTAGATGCCGATGAGGTAACCCCGTACACAACATTTTTCAGCGACGGGCCGGTCCAGGTGGATGAGTATGAAATTCACACGTTCAATGACGAATATTACGGCACCTCGACTATGACGGAAGTCTTGATTCATTCCGACAACACGGGAATGGTATTCGTGGCACGAAAATTGGGACGAGCCCTTTTTTATGACTATCTGAAAAACTTCGGATTCGGCAAAAAAACCAATATTGAATTCGAAGGAGAAAATGCAGGACGCGTAGAGTATTACGATTACTGGGCGGAATCGGAACTCGTAACCAAAGCGTTCGGACAAGGTATTACGGTCACTCCCATCCAGCTCATCACCGCCATTTCAGCCGTCGGAAACGGCGGGCTGCTCATGCAACCTTATATTGTGGACTCCATGGACGAAGCCAACGGTAAAAACATTGAATTTGAACCACATGTGGTACAACGGGTTCTCAAAGAAGAAACCTCCGATCAAGTCACCTCAATGATGATTGCGGTCGTAGAAAACGGAGCGCCCAATACCGTAATGGAGGACCACTTCATTGCGGGAAAAAGCGGAACCGCTCAAACCTATAAATATGGAAAAGCACTAAAAGGAAAAGGGACCACCATCGCCTCATTCACGGGCTTTGCTCCGGTCAAAGATCCCCAATTCACCATCTTGGTAAAGTTAGATCGCCCCAAAACCTCCGAATGGGCCGAAGGAACCTCAGGTAAAATCTTTAAAGAAATGGCACAGTTCTTATTCCAGTACTACAACATTCCACCCGATAAAAACCTAAAATGATAATGGAATGATTCAATCTGGGATAAAAGATAAAATCAAATGCTCAATATAGTAACAAGCCCTTCTTGCTGCGAAAACGCGTGATTTAAAAACATTCAATTGAGGATCTCGCTCCAAAATGGCTTCCATCTTAGAAATTTTCCCACTTAAAATTTCTAGCGTATCGCGAACATCGCGAAATAAATTCAGGCGACCATACAATCCGCTCTCTATACAATCAAATAAAGTATTGCGATCCGTTTCAATAAGCTCAATCACCCCCGATAATTCATACTGCATTTGATCTAAATACTGTGAAACGACTAAAGAATCTTCGACTTTAGAAACTTTTAAAACAGCCCATTCCGCTTCCAATGAATTTGAAAGCGATTCCCTACTATCAACTGAATCCTCAGCATGCTCTACCATAAATTATGATTTTATAAATTTTTGCCTTTTTAAATCTAAGAATTATACACGATAAAAAAATATACGTCAATAAAACCCGTTCAACTTATTTCCGAAAAGAAGTCATAATAAAAATACATGGTCACCAAAAAGTCTCCTCAAAAAAACCGCGCGCCCAAGCCCACTTTGATTGAAATAAAATCATCCAATACCGTGATTCAAGATATTCCCAAATATTTTATCTTGGGTGGGCTATTGATTTTTATGATCGCCATCTTATGGGTGATCAAACCATTCATGATGCCACTCATCATTGGAGCGGTCATTGCCACCGGTTTTAATCCTCTCCAAGAAAGAATAAAATTAAAAATCCCCAATCGGACCCTCAGTGCACTCCTGGGATTTTTTATTATCCTGGTCATCATTATGGTTCCGGTGTCCTGGTTCATCTCCTATATCACCCAACAGGCCATTGAAACCTACCTCTTCATCGAATCAAAAGTATCGGAACTTTTAGCCATCGATGTCACTCTCATTCCAAAAATCATCAAAAACAGCTTTGTCGGCCCCTATCTGCTTCAGGTGGAAGAATACCTTCCTCAACCCACCGAAATCGCGGGTTTTGTCACGGATATGATCAAAAATCTGAGCCAGTTTTTGGTGAATCAAAGCACCAACTTTGCCAAACAACTCTCGGTTTTAGCCTTTCATATTTTTGTACTCCTGCTTTCCATCTTTTTCTTTTTAAGAGATGGAGATCGAGTGGTGGGAGAAATCAAAGAACTCATGCCTCTAGCACATAAATACAAAGAAGAAGTGTTCAGCAAGCTCAAAGACATGAGCCGCGGGATTCTCTACGGGGTGTTCGGAGGTGCCATTGCGCAAGGATTTTTGGGAGGAGTGGGCATGGCCATTGTGGGCATTGAAAATGCCGCGTTTTGGGGAACGTTGATGTCTTTCTCCGCCTTGGTTCCCTTTGTAGGCCCCATGCTGATTTGGGTACCGGCCGCCATCACCCTGTTCGTCACCCAACATTGGATTGCAGGCCTTGTTTTAACCTTATGGGGCATCTTCGTGGTGGGAACCGTCGATAACATCATCAAGCCCATCCTCATCGGAGAAAAAGCGCAAATTCATCCGCTCATGAGCTTTCTCACCATACTGGGAGGAATCTTCACAATGGGACTTCCTGGTTTGATCGTGGCTCCCTACCTGCTGTCTTTAGCGCTGACCTTTCTCCATATCTACAAATTGGAGTACAAGAGCATATTGGATCGATAAAAAGCGTACCCAAAACCAAACGAAAAGATTGACTAAATTTTGATATAAGGATTAAGTAAAAAAAACTTAATCTCACTATTATTTATGAAAGAACGAATTGTATTGCAAGAAGGATCCATAAGTGAAAATTTATTGGGATCCATTGGAGGATCGAGCAGAATAGAAGTTGTGCTGAATCAAGATCCTGTCAACAGCCTTCGCGAAAAAACTCAATCTCGAGCAAATGCTACGGGAACATATGAAAGTCGAACCAACGACCCCAGATTAAATCGAAGCGGAAAAAGAAATCACTAAAATGATATGCTTTGTCGTTATCCTAGGGAAGGACCATCCTTCCTTTATTTCAAAAAATACGTCAAACCCAATAAAATCGGCTGATGCAAAAGATAAATAAAAAGCGAATGCCGGACAATAGCCTGTAAAAAAGTGTGAAGCCGCATCGGAAATGAATAAGGCAAAACAAATCGACGCCCATGCGCCTTATAAAACCAGCTCGCAAAACCCACTCCCTGCAAAAAAATCCCAAACCACGGAAAAAGAGGGAAATAATCCAAGGACACAAAATCACCGGAATAAAATCCCAATGGAATCGCCCATAATCCGTCAAAAGAAATCGGAAAAAACTTCGAGAAAAGGAGAATCAAACTTCCAAAAAGAATATTCCAAACCCCAAAAGACAAAAGGGGAAGTGCCAGAAGGAGTGCAACCGCGTAAAAATGAAGTACCCCAAAAAAAACAGCTTGCTCACCAAAAAGCACCCACGTAATAAGAGTCACCATCATTGCGGCGACTAAAATTTTAACCGCATGCCGTAGACGTGGATACAACGCATAACTTACATTGCGCGCTTGAACCCTTCGAGTACTCAAAACCAAAGTGATACCGGTAGTGACCATAAAAGTCATTTGAACAAACCGGGCCAACGCCAGCCAGGCACCATGCGCTAAATCATAGGTGGTCACTCCCCAAAAATTCAAATCAAACGCGGCATGAAAGATAATCATTCCCAAAAGTGCGAAAAATCGAAAAAAATCAATTTCGGGATAACGGAAAGAAGAAGTGGGGTTCATGATTAAAATTCTACCTGTTTGCATGAAAGGATGAAATGAAATCCAAAAATACACCATCGGAGAAAAGGTGAGTTTAAAAATCGCGAGTAAAGGAGACGAAAAAAAAGTGGAGGTTACTTTTGAAAAAAGTCCCTTCTAGGAGAGATTCAACTGGAACTTTGATGCGAAGAATATATAATGAAAGGTCCTTCATCCTTTAATCTCCATTTCTATGGCGAACGAAGAAAATAGCAATGCAGGACTTACCGCATTGATCGTTATTTTAGTAGGGGTCATCATCATAGGGGCCTTCTATTTCCTCAAACCACAGCCCAGCGGAAACGATGAAAATAACGATGACGTGAACATCACCATCCCGGATACGGAAGAAGACATTTTACCGAATACGGAAAATGAAAATACATATAGATAAAAAACTCTATTATTGCTGAAATCTCAAATCCGCACGTCGACGACGGCGTTGCCACAGCATGAGTCGATGATAAACACGTTTCAAGGATTCCCTCAAATCCAAAGGAATTTCATCGAAAGGAACATCGGCCAAGGCAAGAGGTTTTCCTGCAAATTCATGCAACGTATTCAAAAAAGCAGGCCCCTCTTTAGGATCGGAAAGAATTTCTCGAAGGGGGCCACTGATCTCTTCAGCAAATTGACGCTCCAGTTCCTGCCGAACTTGTTCTTTTAATTTGGTAGGATCTGAACTTGCAAAATGAACTTCAGCCAAAAGCTCATCCCAGTGTCTTGAAATAAGTTGAGGCTCGGAAAATCGTTCAAACCAGGCCAATAAAGCCAACTGAAAAGCCATTTTATCTTTAAAGGGCGGTTCGTAAGGCAAGGACTCTCCTCCTCGTTGAGGACCCTCCGCGGGAGGTTCTTGATCCGAGTTGAGCAATTTAGATTCGCCATTCCAATACCAACCATCCTCAGAATGAGGCAACTCGTCCTCTTGCGTTGTTCCGGATTCAGAAAACTCCTTAACCTTAACCCGATCCCGATAAACCAAAGGATCGATGTCGCTCCCTAGTTTTTCAGAAGAATACCCTGAAACCATGATGCAACGGATTAATAAAATAATATTTAATAATTACTCTAGCACTATTTAAAACGAAGCCAAATCAATTTTGTTACAAAAGACATAAAAACCCATTTGTGCAATCAATAATAAAAAAAATGTAATAAATAAAGCCCATCATGATTATACTAGTATCAAGACGTTCTCTTTTATATCTTGCGTACCCCTTATGATCCCCGAACAAGAGCAAGTGGCGATTGATGCCGCTAAAGAGAATAAATGCGCCTTCATAACCTTATATGATCAAAATTTCCATTGTATCTATGGATTTCTTCTGGCCCGGGGATTAAACCGCGAAACCGCAGAAGATTTAACGTCTGAAACCTTCTCACTCGCCCTCAAAAACATCGATCGCTATGTGTACACGGGGAAACCCTTCAAAGCTTGGCTCTATCGAATAGCCATCAATGAAATGAACAAACATTTCAAACGTCAACAACGGGACAAAAAAATCCTTATTATGGAAAAAAATCACTCCGAAATGACAACCGAAGCGGCAGATCAAGAATTGAAGCGAAAAGAAGAAGAGTTCGTACACGGCAAAAATAGGGCCGTACTACAAGACGCCTTAAAACATCTCAAACCTAAAGAACAAGATCTCATTTCATTACGCTATTTCGAAGATCTTTCTTATAAAGAGATCGGCGACATCATGGGCATGCGCCTAAGCCATGTAGGAGTCAAACTCAACCGAACCCTAAAGCGTCTTTCCAAGCTCTGCACTTTTTACCCTTTATGAATCTAAAAATCAGGTTCCCTTCTTCAATTGTTTTTTACCCACTCTAAACACGTGCCGATCATGAATCCTCTGGAATTCTATCTCAAACAACTCGCTGCCATGGTCAAACGTAAAGCCAGACCACAATTCAAAGACGAACTACGTCAAAAATTAATGCATCAAGCACGAGAATTGAATGAAAAACCAGCTTCTCGATGGAAAGAAGCCTGGAAAAACTTCCGAAACAGCATTTTCCAAGGACATCGTTGGGTTTCCGTGACCGCCGCAATGCTCATTTTGGTCATTGGAACACTGGCCATTAATCCCGGTGGATTCAAAAACAACCCCGTCCAGCTGGTCAATCTGGCTGAGGCCCAGGATTTTTATACCCTGACTCCCTCCCTTTCGGACACCAACGGAATTTCGGAAGAAACCACCTTCAAACTGGCCAGCAAAGAAAATCTCGACGTGGAAGAAGTGAAGCAAAATCTTTCCATCTCTCCCGAAATCGCCTTCGAGATTGACAAAACAGCAGGCAATACACTGGAAATTAAACCACTGGGAACACTCGAACCCGGAACCGTCTACCAATTCAAATTGGAAGGCCAAAATTTAAAAAATAATCCTTTCCCCAAAGAATTCAGCTGGTCTTATGAGGTGTCCGAAGAATTCAAAATTACCGGAACCCTCCCAAAGAATCATGAAAATTATATTTATATAAACACCGGAATCGAAATCTCCTTCAATAGAAATGGCGTAGAGATTGAAAATTTCAAAAATCATTTTTCCATCACTCCGGCCGTGGAAGGAACGTTCGACGTCAAAGGAAAAACAGGGATTTTTATACCTAAAACGGAAGACGGATTGAAGCCCTCAACCATTTATAAGGTCGCTATAAAATCGGGACTCGGAATAAAAAATAGCGAAAAGATATTACAAGAAAATTTTAACTTTGAATTCAAAACCCAAGAGGAGGGAAATGTCGAGGGAGAAGAAATTAGTTTTGATAAAGAAATTTATGATTTCAATCCAAACCTCAATCCAAACTTAGGAGTAAACTATTATCGGATCGACACCTACAATGACGAGCAAAACGTCGAAGTCTCAATAAATCTGTACCGCTACCCTACGGGCGAAGCTTATCTTGAAGCATTAAGGGGTTATAGGGAAATAAGTCCGCAATGGGCCTACTACACAAACCGTATTTATGGCGATATTCCGACCGACGGGCTGGAAAAAGTACTGGAAATCCCGAAAATAAACGCCGCCCTAAATCCCGCAAACTATGGACGTTGGATGTCGCTGCCTCAATCCTTAAACGAAGGATATTATCTCATCGAAATGCAAAAAGGGAACCTGAAAGATCAATCGTTTGTACAGGTATCCCCCCTTGCAAGCTATATTGCTTTCAGCAAAGAAAAATCCATCATTTGGGTCAACAACACAGCAACCAAAGGACCGGTTGAAAATGCGACGGTGGAAATTCTCGACCATGATCTCGAAGCAAAAACAAATAATGAAGGAGTTGCTTCATTTGAAGAACTAAATTCCAAAATTAAATTGCCCGAAGAAGACCAAACGGCACTTTATCTCAAAATCACTTCGGGTGAAAAAAACGTCTATTACGAAACGGTACTCAATCCAACAACTCCCAACGAAACCAATGACACATGGCAGGTCCTTCAAACCGAACGAGAAGTCTATCGTCCGGATGATACGGTATTCTATTGGGGATTCTTACAGGGACGGGAGAAGCCGCTTCAAAAAAACGCGAAAATGGTGATCACTCCAAGTTATCTGACCTATGCAAAAGAAATAGCAGGTGAACAAGAAAAAAACACCATCCTCCATGAAGAAAATATCGTGCTCAAAGATGGCGAAGCATTCGAAGGAAAGGTAAACCTGAAAAAATTCAATCCGGGATATTACATGATGTACATCATTCAAGACGATAATATTGTAAGTCGTACCGGATTTTCCGTAAGCAATTATATTAAACCGGCTTACCAAATTGTGGTGGACCCCGAAAAAACTGTACTTTTGGAAGGAGAATCCACACCGGTAAAAATCACGGCACGTTTTTTTGAAGGAACCCCCGTGGCTCATACGAACTTACGATACGAAATGTGGGGAGAAACCCCTCAAGTGCTCACCACGGACGAAAAAGGAGAAATCATTACCACCATGACCGCCAAAGTCGACTGTCCGGACATCAATTATTGTAGCTGGGAAAACTATCAGGGAATTTACGTGACTCCGGTACAAGAAGAATTGGCCGACATTCAAGGACAAACCACCGTACGAATCATAAGGAGCAAAGCGCATGCCAATCCTATTGAACTTTCGCACAAAGCCCTTTCGATGACGGTTCATACCGTGGATTTGGAAAAAATCAACCACAACAGTTCCAACTGGAAAGAAAGTAGTGACGTGGAAGCGGGCCCCTCGGCAAATACCCCCATAGAAGTGAGTATCACCCGTGTGGATTGGATTCAAATCGAAACCGGAGAATACTACGACAACATCGACAAGCAAATTCATAAAACGTATCAAAGCGTTCAAGAAGAAATACCCATGCCCGCCATTCAAGGAAAAACAGATGCAGAAGGGAAATTCAACTACAATCTGACGCTTGATCCGGCACACGACTATCGAATGGTGATAAAAATCACGGATGCGGAAGGTGCTTTTTATACTGAAAATAGTTGGTTGAGTAAAAAAACCCCTGATGGAAATACTGAATTTTTAATGCTCGAAACCAATAAGGGCGGGACAACTGAGCGAGAAGTATTCAAACAAGGAGAGGAAGTTCAAATCTCAATGATCGGAGTAAGTGAAACCACGTCGAATCATTATCTTTTCTTACAAACACAGGATGGAATTTTGAACGAAAAAATAAGCACCGAGCCTCGATATGAATTCAAATTAAAAAAAGAACATATTCCGAATCTATGGATAAGCGGGGTCCAGTTTGATGGGACCTACTATCAAAGTGCCGGAGAAAAAAATATTGAATATGACGCGGAAGAGGAACGCTTGGACATCGAAATGCATAGCGACAAAAAAGAGTATGAACCTGGAGAAAAAGTAACCCTGGACTTCAAAGTACAGGAAAAAAAGAGTGGAAAAGGCGTGCCGGCTCAAGTGAACTTGTCACTTGTCGACGAAGCCTACTACGAACTCTATCCGGAAAGCTTCAGGGATCCACTCGGATTTCTATATAACGATGTTTCCGGGAATGTAGAATTCAAATACGCCTCTCAAGTGAACCCGATGAACACTCAAGAAACGGGGGGCATGGGCGGCTGTTTCATAGCCGGGACTTTAATAAAGATGGCCGACGGAAGTACAAAAAAAATTGAAAACATTCAAAAAGGAGATATCATCTTGACGCGAAAAGACGAATGGAGCAATAAAAAAATAGACGCCGAAGTGACGCAAACTTTTGAAAAAAAGGTTGGAGAATATCTGTGGATCAATGAAAATCTTGGAATCACGGAGGAACATATCCTCTTTGTGAATGGGCAATGGCAGTTAGCCGGTGAAATTAAAATCGGAGATACTCTCATCAATGAATCCGGCAAGTCGGTAACAATCACATCGATTGAACAAAAAAGAAAATCCATAATGGTCTATAACTTCACGGTGGCCGACCATCACACCTATTTCGCCAACGGAATTTATGTCCACAACGATAAAGGGGGAACACGGGAAGATTTCAGGGACACCGCAGTCTTCTCAGTGGTGTCCACCGATGCAAACGGATGGGGAACCTTCACCTTCACCTTACCGGACAATATCACTTCCTGGCAGGTTAGTGCCGGGGCGGTACGAGGAGGAGAAAAAGTTCAAGGCGGATACTCAAATATTCCTTTAAAGGTTTCCCGAGCGCTCTTTGTGGTCCCCAATGTGAATACACAATACCTGGTAGGAGATGAACCCAATATTCCAGTCCGTGCGTACGGAAGTGCATTGGAAGAAAGTGCAGCAATAAATTTCACGATCAAATCCGAAACATTAAATCTCAATATATCCACCGAAGGAAAAGCGTTTGAAACCAGCTATGCGGCACTACCTCCACTGAGCGAGGGGCAACATAGCCTGGAAGTGCGAGGAAAAGACGAATCCGGGAACAGTGATGGAGTAAAATTGAATTTTGAAGTAAAAGAAAGCAACCTTGAACAAACCGTGGCGAAAGAAGAAAAAATTCAAGAAGGAACAAATCTTGATGGCTCTCTAACCCACCGAACCGATGTGACCTTCGTGAACAAAGAAATGGCAAGTGTCTATAATTTTCTCCAAGTTGCCGCAGCGAGGCAAGGTGAACGAGTGGATGAAGCGGTGGCTCGAGCCGTGGGGACAAAAAATTTAAATACCTATTTCAAAGGAAAATATACGCTTCGCGAATTTTCAAATTTGCGCTACCAATACGCTCCAATGACGGGCGAAGGGTTGGGGGTGGCCCTACTCCCCTATTCCGATACGGACCTGCGACTAAGCGTGCTTGTTGCCGCGGTGGATGCCGACCTCTGGGATACCGCGGGATTAAAACAATACTTTCAGTTCATCCTGGAAAATGAAGAGACCTCCGTTTCCGAAAAAATAATGTCCATCACGGGACTTGCCGCTTTAGGAAAAAAACCGCTCAACGAATTGAACTACCTCGTGGAAAATTTCGACCTGTCGCTCGAAGATAAAATCTATGCCGCATGGGGATATTCGCTGCTCGAAGATTCGTCAAAATCCACCAAATTATTCATACAACTGCTGGAAGAATCCAAAGAAACCATCGACAATACCCTCTACCTCACCGCTTCTCAGGCCACACTGGAAGAAACACTTTCGTGGACCACGCTCATGGCAGGATTGGCCCAACGTTTGGGAAGCGATCAAAGAGACGCCCTATGGAACTATGTGATTGAACATGAAGAAGAACTGGAGGAAACACATTTAGGACGAATTGATTTGGAAAAACTGTTGGTTGTTAAATATCGACTTTCTTCCAACGCATCCGACATAGAAAGTTCATTCTCCCTCAATGGGGAGAAAATCATCTTAAAAAACAACGACGTCTACACCTTATCCGTAACACCTGAAGAATTGGGACGATTGAATTTTAAAAATATCAAAGGAGAAATTTTCGCCATCACGACCTATAGAGAAAAAACACAAATAGATTCCATTCAAAACAGCGCCACATTAAAACTGAGCAAGGTATACCGGGTGAACGGAGAAGAACGCAGCACATTTAAACCAGGGGACATCATACAAGTTTACTTTAAAGTGGAGGTTCCGGTGGAAGTGGAAGGATCCTATCGTATCACCGACTACCTGCCCAGTGGCCTACAAAGTGCCAGTAATACTTATGTGCCGCTACAATGGGAATTGGTCCAAAATACAAGCATGCATCTTCATCCTTATGAAGACCAAGGACAAGAACTTTCTTTTTATATCAGTTGCAACCCGGACTATCCCTGCGAACCTAAAGAATTTTATTATCTTGCACGCGTGATCAATACAGGAAAATTCATCGATGAACCGGCCATCATTCAAGGCATTGAAGATCCCGATCAAATACGAGCTGAAGGAGAGCGTCAATGGATCACGATCGAATGATCTGAAAATCAGAGATTGGAGGTCAACACGCTCAACTTACCTCACCCACTTTAGTTCATGCACTTCTTCGGAAATAAAATCCGGCAATGCTACAAAAAAATCCTCACCATTTGCAATACGAAAATCCGTGAAGGAACCAAGGATTTAACCTACGAGTCCACCAGTGAAATTCCAAAAAATCAGGTGGGATTGATTCTAGGCACCGCGCAATATTTAAAAGACGGAAGAAAAAAACTATACCACAGAAGGTATTTTAAAGATGCTCCCTTCTGAATTAAAAAATAGAGATAGGGAAGCTCTGAAAAACATAATTCGCCCGAGCGCGGGCCCACGAAGGGGAGAAATCGTTTGCAGCCCCGCAATGCGGGGTAAAAATTGTAATAGTAAGTATATTTTTCAGAGCTTCTTAGGCACAGTATGAAAGAAAGCTTTCAAAATAAGAAAAAAATGACCTAAAAATGGAGAAATCAAAATTCTAAAAAAGAAAATGCCGCTCAACATGAGCAACCTTGTTTTGCTCCTAATCCTCTGGTCAACCGCCCTGGGGCTAACCGGCTCAGTGCTCTTTCAAAACTGGCCCCAGATCCAAACGTACTTAGAGGAGGCGCAAAATCCAGAAAATACCATGCCCTGGGAAGCCCCGGAGGCTCCTGAACAGGCTGATCCCGTAGAATATCGCCAAGAAGAAAATTTTTAAGGAGAGTAATGATTTTTGTAGTATAATTTAATCATGCCCAACTCCCTAAGCGCTGCGCCGCAGTCATCACGTAGCGAATCCATCGACACATCTCGTACACAGAAAAATTCACAATCCTTCAAAGAAATTTTAAAAAACACACTCGCCAATCTAGACCAAAATCCGGAGCTTTCGTCCAAGGAAGAAAAAATCTATCGAAAAACCCTTCGAAAACTCGAATCCACATATAAGGAAAAACTGGACACCCTCCAGTTGAATACAGAGGCCGAAATAGCCGATTTAAAGAGGGAAATCCAAAACGATCTCGACGCGCTATTTCAAGATGAAAAATTTTCCAGAACCGATGTGGTGGATCTTTCAAAAACCGTAGCTGGGGTGATCCGACGAAAATCGGTAGAAAAAACATTGCAAGAAAATTTCAGCGAAATGACACTAGAAGATTTAAGAGAACTGCCCATCGATACCTTGATCGGTTTAGAGAATAAACACGAGGGCATTTTACTCTATGCTTTCACCGATTTTATCGATGCTAAACAGAAAATTGATCTGTCAAATTTTGAAAACTTTTATAAGGCTCCTTCCGTTGGAACGCAGCTTCGTGTGGACTTTAGAGGCAATAAAGAAGCGGAGAACAAGTTGGGAGCCGCCGATATTTTGCCGCCCTCTGTTCGGCAAGTCACAGTCCATGAAAATGGAGATCCCGCACTCGCTCGAACCAGCGAACGTCGACTAGGCTTAAAAGGACAAAATAAAAGCGGTCATGGATTTTTTGATGAGGAAGGCTATATTCCAATCTTTAGCGGAGACACCATGATTGTGGGGGGCGTGGATATGCATTTCGAGAAAAATTACCGAAAATCAGATGGCTCACTCGATTACGATAAATATGAAGGAAATCAGAAAAAAATACCGAATGACATCGAAAATGATGTGCGGTACCTTCAAAAATTAAAAGCGAAAGGAAAATCCCTGAGTAAAACCTATACCGAAGAAGATCTCGCCAACTTGGAACAAAAAATGCTCACGAATTCCGCCGATCGAAAAGAGTTGATCCAAAGCATCAAAAATCATATCGGAAAACCGGGAGATCATTGCTGGGACTGGGTCAATAAGGTCTACAACGCGGCCGGTTTTTCGCAAGAAAAACGGGTCACGGTCTACCAACATTCCAAATACGAACAACGCTCCAAAGGAAAAAAATTCAATCGGGAGCGTCCCGGCAAACACGAAAACCCCTCGGCAATGAAAGGACTGCAACCCGGAGACTGGGTCTTTTTCTTCAATCAAAACAAATGGGATGCAGTAGGAGATCATAGCGCTCTATTCCTGCGTTGGATCGATGCGGAAAAAGGCATCGCCGAAATGGCCAGCTGCCCGGGAGCCGATAGGCCGGGCCGAATCCATCACACCAATTTCATGAAAACACCGATCACAACCATCATTAAGCCTGTAAATTCATGATCGGCCCCCTTTTCGCTTTCGGAACACTCCTCAGCTGGTCTATTTCAGATCTTATCTGCAAGGTAGCCCTCAAACAGCAAACCCTGTGGTTCGTGAGTGTGTGGGGGCAACTCATCGGAGGGATTGGAATTATTGTACTCGGAATATCTCTGGGAGAAATTCGAGAAATTCCGATCAAGAGTTGGAATTGGATTGTTTTATTTTCCGCCCTCAATACACTTGGAATATTCTTTTTCTACAAAGCCATTCAACACAAAGGGGTGGCATTAACGCTGCCCATCATTTATTCCTGGTCGGTGCCCACCATAGTGCTCAGCCTTATTTTCCTAAATCAACATCCGTCTCCTCTGGAATGGATGGGCGTGGGGTTCATACTGATGGGAATATTTTGCGTAGGATTGGACACCACAAGTAAACGATGGATGGATCAAGGTGCTTTGGCGGCGTTGATTTCAATGCTGATCTGGGGTGTATTCTATTTTTTCATTGGAAGCCCCAGCGAAGCCTATGGAGAATGGTGGATTGCGGGAAGTTTAAAAATAGGCACCGCCCTTTTAAGCTTTCCATTCTTAGTATATGAACAAAATAGTCGTAGCTCTAAAAAAGAAAAAATATTTTATGCGGTGGGACTTATTGGGATGCTCGATGCGTTAGGACTGGTGGCACTAACAAAAGCATTCCAGGAAAGCAGCACGGCGATCGTGACCGGGATTACCTCGACCACACCCGTTTTTGTGGCCTTATTTGGAATTTTTATTTTCAAAGAAAGGGTTAATCGACAACAAGCCCTCGGAATTCTAAGTACGGTGGCAGGCTTGATTTTGCTAGTGATATAAGCACCTCCCCTATGACTTCCTGACTCATAACAATTCATATACAAGTCAGAAGGTCCATAAGTGAGAGAAAACATCTTATTCCACGCCAACTCTCAATGGCATGAAATGCACATTACTTGGCTTCTTCCTTGGCACAAGCCTCGCTGGCACACGCTTCTTCCTTCTTATCCGCTTCCTTGGAAGCCACTTCCAAAGCTTCCTCAGCGGCTTTCTTTGCAGCCTCATCTGGCATATCGGTATTCATAAGATGAATGGGGTTAAAAGATAATATCTTAGAGTAGCTCTTTTCATTACCCTTAGATAGGAGGAAAGGGAAAAGCAGATGGACACAATAAAACACACCAGCAATAGCCCATCCAAGACTACCAAGGGATACGAACACCCCCAACCACATCATAATCTCCATCAAGTCCAACATTCACATCCACATTCCAACCGGGACCATCCACACAACTCCCACTAAGTCCGATTCCACCACGCGGTCTCCAATTATAATCATCGGTGGTGGTCACAGTTCCTTGACCAAAAACATCACAACCCCCGATACGACCAATATAACCCTTAATCCACTGTCCAACGGTAGTCTGACCATTAATCCAAGAAACCGTGGTCCCCGTAACAAAATCCCCGGGTAAATCAACTTCTATATTCTGCTCAAAATCAACAGGTGAATCACTGCCAAAATCAATTGTGGTGGTTCCTTTAACATTGGGGTGATCAATTTCCACTTCTTGATGATCTTTATACGTTCCATTTTCAACAATCAATTCATTATTTTTATCAACCTTAGTTTTTCCAAAAGTTCCACCCAATTGAAAACGTTGCCATAGATTGTAATCGGACTCGGGCCACATGGTAACCGTCCCCTCAAACTGTTTTTTCAACCCCTTACGCTGTAAATCCATCTGCTGATGAATGTAGGCATTGAGAGGGTCTGCATAAAGTTCCCAATCCTTATCCAAACCATAGCCTTTAATTTCTCCCTTTTGCTGTGCCCCCCAAATAAGTCCGCCATAAGAAAGATCCAAACCTTTCCCCCAATGCCATTCTTCTTCTTGAGCATCCGCTTCACCCAATTGATCCTCATCTTCCCCAAAACCAAAATGCATTTGACCTTCACTCAATCCATCGGCATCAAAATCCATATCTCCTTCGACTTGAGACCCCTCTTCATCACGAAGCATATTAAAATTGATTCCATTGTCACTCCAATCAAGAGTCCACAACGCACCGTTCACATGCACCTCCCCATCACCAATCCGAATCGCATCACCCTCCAATTCCATATCGGATTGTAAAGTAGTATTGATAAAAATATTCGTCATATCCCCGGTTTCAGGCACTAAAACCCCGCTAAACGATGCGCCCTCTTCTCCATTGGTGTAGCTCAACTCGAAATCATTGCCATTCTCTAAAATATTCCCGGCTAAAGTCGTGAGCACTCCATCATCAAACGCCAATGAAATATATTCATTTTGATCTTGAGCGGTGGAAAGAATCAAATCAAAAGTACCATTGTCATTCACGGAAAAAGATTCGGAGAAATCATCCGCCTCAAAACGTTGGGTTTCCGAAAACGAGTCCTGCCACATGGTTAAGTTCATATTCATTCCACCTTCGGCAATAAATAATTCTTCGCTATAGTCCGCATCATTAAAAGCCATGGTGATGCCCACTTCATCATTGGGTTGAAAAGTGAGATTTTCGGATAAAAAATCGTCCCCTATTTGATAATTAAAATGCAAATCATTCGAAGGTTCATAACGAAGCGACTCCGACATTATTTTTTGATCCGCATAAGCCTCATCCGCAACATCGGTATGCGCAAAATTCAGTCCGAATTCATCGGTCTCAATACTCAAATTTTCAACGTATTGATCATCACTCAAATCCATCCCCAAGGTTAATTCATTATCGATAACATCAACATTTTCGGAAAAATCGTCTTCGGAAGAAAACCAACTGAATTGAGAGATATCATCATTGGCAATGATATCTTGATAATAAGAAGCACCATCCTCCACACTTGCCGTTGCCACGCCTTCCAAAGCGGAAATGGGAGAATAAATTTTAGACTCCATACTTAAAGTTCCTTCATCATCCTCACGTAACCCTTTTAACGAAACACCGGCTTCGTCAAATTGATACACCAATTGATCACCCTCGCTTCCCATCTTCACCTCTCCCACAAGTGCATCGGCATTACTCGCAGAACGTTCATACCACCCCTGAACATTCCCTTCATCGATGATATGCTTTTCATCATCGCCCAAAGCCACAGTAATCCAATTCACCACCGCATCGTACCAAGAAACATCGGCATTCTCCCAATTCAAAGTTTGGAGTTGACCGGTTGCATCATCATAAATGAGCAGATCGAGTTGCATCATTTTCAAATAATCACTCAAAGAACCCAGTTGGTAATAAAAAAAACGCGCCAAAAGTTCGGCAGCCTGTCCTCGCGTTAAGGGCGCATCCAAAGAATCTACATCCGGCGGAGAAAGATATTTTTCGGAAACAAATTCCACATCATTCTCATACCAAGGCCGACTCGGATCTTCAACCGCAATGGTGTAATCATAAGTGAGTTCGGCCATCTTAGAGGCTTCAACAAAATTAACCGTTTGATCAGGCTTAAAAGATCCATCCGGATAACCACCCACAATGGATTCCTGCTCGGCAAAACAAATATACTTCACATACCATGCTCCTTTTTCCACATCCCAAAAACCACAATCCTCAACGGAGTCCACTTCGGGAATGGTATCGTACGCACTTTCCAAGGTGACTTTTAAAAATTCTGCCCGATTAATGAAATCATCGGGGCGATAAGTCTGATCGGAATAACCATCAACCACCTCATTATTTTTTAAAAATCCAATCGAATCTTGATAAACATAATCTTCAATATCCGTAAGCTCTTGAGCTAAAACGAGCAATGGAAAAGAAAAAAGCAAAATAAAACTTAGCCCAAAACTCATTTTAGGAGATACTTTCATAGGGAGGGAAGGAACGTTAAATAAACTAAATTCTACGGCAAAGCAGTTTTTAATTCAAATTTTAGTAGCCAAACCTACGAACTCAAAGACACTCGAAAGGATGAGTTGTGATCATCTTCACGTTCATCGACATTGGGTCACACTAGTGACTAGGACATAAAATAGATTTGACAAATTGATTATATTGGGTTATTATTGGGTTATTGATTAGCCCTTATTTCTAATAAAATTTCAAATGGCAAAATGGCCTGCAAACGATACAAAAGTTGATGAGGGTATTGAAAAAAAAGAACCTACTTTAATTGTAGACGGATTACTTGAAAAATACACGGATGAAAGCGGTCGTTTTGGCACCGATGAATGGGGTAAAATTCTTATGGCAGTATATCTTGAAGATATCAAACATAGATTAAGAGGTAGTACTGGTGAGTATAAACTCGATGAAGTTGCCGATTTATTACTTCCATTCGAAACAAATGGAGGTTTTGAAATTCCGCCGGATCAACTTTCTGCTTTCAAATCGACATTAAGCGACTGGATAAAACAGTCTATCCCAGAATAAAAAAGTTGTGCCCTCAAGAAACCTTTTGCCTTAGTGCAATATTTAGCCCAGCCCGAAGTCGGCAACGCTGCTTTAACGCTAGGTTGTACTACTTGGCAGGGGCGGCAGGAATCGCCCGCCTCAGGCGGGTTGGAGACCGCTAGGATAAAACTTTACAATCATGCAAGTGAGTTGAATCCCTCTCAGTTAACAAACTTTTAACTTTATTTTGCTTAATAAATTCAGAAAAACCACCAGTAAAAATTTCTTCTTTAACATTGGGCATATATCTTTTTAAATTCGCAATTGTTTCCTCTCCAGACCCACGAGTAACAATAGTGAGATGAATACCTCTTTCACCTACTGTATCATGTAAAATTTCGCCAAAATGATCCTCAGTGCCTCTCCATCCTATTACTAGAAGTTCATCAGCCTCAACTAATAAAGATTTAGATTTCTCCAAATGATCGTCGGGACATACAAAGCCCGTTTTATTTTTAGTAGGAGCAGAGAGAACAGGATAAAAATATTGAAAAGGCTCTGGTGGTTTAGAAATAGGCCGAGTAGCAGCATCTAGACAAAATTCTAAACTAGAGTTATTCAAATAATTTTTGAATTTTAAAGAGTAATTATCCACCGGCAGAGCCGGTAGTTTACTCATTGTTAATTAAAACAACTTTTTTCACAAATAATTTTTCAAAAATCTTGGCAGGGGCGGCAGGAATCGAACCCGCACCAGCGGTTTTGGAGACCGCTGTTCTACCATTAAACTACGCCCCTAGATTAACCTGCATCCACTCACGACCTTTACCAGTCTTAAAAAATTTCTCTCGTTTCATCGCCCCTACTTTAGTTGAAAACTTTTCCAAGTGAACAAGCGTAAAAGGTCCTCTAGCTTGGGTGGATTTTACCAGACCTAGCGCATGTTGTTGAAGTCGTTTTTCCAAATTAGAGGTAAATCCGATATATCTCCTATGATCTTTAAAACTTTTTAAGATATAAACTGAAAAATTTTGCATGAAACAGAAATAAAAAGTGCAGGAATCGCCCGCATCAGCGCCATGCCCGCCTATGGAAGGTTTTGGAGACCGCTGTTCCTTGCCCGCCGTAGGCGCGGTACCATTAAACTACGCCCCTTTATTCACAAAACCAAAAGGTTTAAGCATGATTTCCGGAGCGATGCGAGTCCTGAAATCCCATTTATTGCTTATTCTGAACCGATTCAACGGAAAAATTGGGATCCAACAACAACGTCCCCCCAAGTTCAACCCGATACCACCCCAAATCACTGGAAAGCGCAAAACTTTGAAGCGGTGCCAAAAGCTCCTTGGCTCCAATAGTATTCACTTCGACCCCAGATGGAGCGACCTCAACTTCAGAAAGTATCTCTTCGGAAGTTCCTTCTTCACTACTCGCCACTCCTGCCAATTCCGCTGAAGCAGTCACCTCGGGATTCAATGCCTTTTGAAAGGCTTCGAACGTCTCAAAATAATCTTTAAGGGGCGCAAACGCGACATAAACCAACCCCCGATCAAACCCGCCGAGAGAATCCATCGTCTGTTTATAGATTGCATCATCCGCCAATAAAAGTGCTCCCTCGGTTCCATCCAACCATTTCGGATGGGTGGATACCAACAAGCGATCGGCCTTAACTCCGTACAACAAAGTTAATTTCTGCCCCTTAAATTGATCCGGAATTTGAAACAGTGGATTCGTATTATACAAGCTCAAAATCGTATCCACATCCACACGAACCACATAGAAATCCCCGCCCTCTACGGTAAGGGTTTCTTTGGAGATGGCATTGGCAAACGGGCCGCCCTGAAATTGAAGCAATTGAATCAAATTCGATAATTTTTCATTGATAGTTTTGGCAAAGGTTTGAGCCAATTCAGTGTCTTCCGAAACATCCGCCATGAGCGTGATATCCGGCAAAAATCCCGTTCCTTGATGAAGGCTAACGGAATATCCTTCACTCAAAAAGTCGGCCAACTCAGCTTCTTCATCGCCTAAAAAACTTTGTGGATTGAAGAGGGAAGACTCACCAAAACGTCGCTCCAAAACAGACGCCAAGTTATACGATTCCAAATAAATCCCCAATTGATCGGCCAACATTTCCTGATGCAAATAAACCGGTTTCATTTTGAATTGAGCCAAATCCACGTCATCGGCTTTGATTTTAGCGCGATCGCCCTTGGCAACACCCCTCAAATCCAACCCCTGCTCGGTGGCCACCAATGCCACACCTTCGCCTTTCAGATACTTAAGCCATTGAGCCGAGGAGGATGCCGCTGAATCGGAAGAAGCCACACTGCTCGGAACAAGTGAGCCATCAATATAAAACAAACCCACATGCTCCACGGGAAGTTTTTTAACCACCTCCTCATAAGATTCCTTTGTCCACAAGGAATCGGATTCGGGGCTGCGCACCAAATTCAACATTTGAACCAATTCATCTTCACTATTCGCAATCACAACGAGATCTTGATACAACGAAAAATAAAAGACTTCCTGACCTAACTCGGCGGCTTTGGAATTGAAATATAGATCATAGTCATTCACCGTTTTCTTTAAAAAACGGCCCTTTGCTTCCAAATCGGTAAGCAAAGCCTGAGCCTTCTCCTCGGAATCCACGGTCAAAACCGCATGCATCACGGGTGCTTCGGGAGTGTCTCCTTGGCTAACTCCCAACGCAAATCGAAATCCCGATTCCCCTAAAACAGGCTGTATGTCTTGCAAATAAGATAAATTCACAGACTCCAAATTGGCATCCATCGCCGAAAGAAATTCACCACGAAACAGTTCCGGATCTTCTGAAAAATGAGAGGCAAACTGATTGAAGTTGGACCGCTGAACCTCTTCGAGGGTATTGAACGAGACAAAAAACCAAGTATCCGTCGGAAAAGCCTGTTCCAATAAAAGCCCGGACGTCGATCCATTGGTGGATTCAAATCCTCCCAATCCACACCCGGTCATCAACAAAATCATTCCGAGAAGAATAGATAAAAAAAGATGACGCATAGAGGGGAGGTTAAGAGAGTATCAAAAGCCTAACACTATTCAGGAATTCCTTAACGTTTATTTCCCAAACTACCCTTACTTGTATCCTTACGAGTATGAGGCGTGTGCACACGACACTGATTGCAAAATTTAGACAACTCTTTGGTCACTTTTTCATTGCTACGTTTATTGTAGGTACTGGCTCCTTCATGCGTCT
Source organism: uncultured Candidatus Peribacteria bacterium (assembly GCA_964436935.1). Classification (GTDB taxonomy): domain Bacteria; phylum Patescibacteriota; class Gracilibacteria; order UBA1369; family UBA12473; genus CAYTES01. The sequence continues at coordinate 82,574 of CAYTES010000001.1, forward strand.
TATTGCAGGTGGAACATCTCCAATCCATAAATGTGGATTTACCGCGAGTCATAAGAAGGTGGTTAGAAAAAAATAAATTTGAAGTATTAAAGTAATCCTGGAGCCGAGAATGGGAATTGAACCCACGACCCCACCCTTACCATGGGTGTGCTCTACCCCTGAGCTATCTCGGCTTAAAATAATCGGACCAGAGAGTCTAAAATAGAAATCCTTAGCTCGCAAAGCGAGCTAACTGCCTGCCCCTAGGCAGAGAGCCAGCCAACTTTAGCACAGCGAAACGACTGAGACAAGAGCTTGAATCGACTACTTGTACATCTCAATTTAAGCAATGATCCCTTATGAATTCTTAGCTCGCAAAGCGAGCGAGAGGGGGGGGCTCCGTTTGGCTTTGCCAAATTGAGTGGGCAAACGACCACGCACAACGTGGTACCCGGCCCCTAAAAATAAATAGAAATCCTCCATGCCGTGGCAAACTTGAATACTTACTCCTGGAAATCCAGGGGGGAGTCCTCACTTTAGGACCACAGTCCTAAAAAATATTGGAATCCCAAAAAGTATGGGGTCGAGGTAGTATTTAAAAGTCTACTACAAACACAGAAGAATTGACCTAATCATAAAGAAGTCGTCGATCATCGTCAAAACAAATAATGCCTAATTCAAGCCATTTTCAATATGTAGTATGAATGGAATGCGGCACCCACAACATGTTAAAAAGAAGCGATTGTCTAAGCAGTTAAATTATTTCAAAACCCTCAAAAAGAAAATCTTTAAAAACTAAGGAATCGACTACTCACCTCAGGCGCTGATTTCCATCAATCACCTTTCTCCTCTATCTCTTCTTCCCCTAAGGCTCTGTAGCGAGCATACTAAGGGATGGATGCGTTTCCAAGGTCGTAAGTTATTTCGTTACAGCTCCTAAGTTCCAATCAAAATAATCGACTTCAAAATAAGATACGCATTGCCAATGACAAAACTAAGAATTGAAAACCCGAAAACACTTTGAAGCACAACCGAATCAATCAAGATAAATCCAATAAAATATTTAACTCCACCCTCCAAAAATCGCTCGTAGTGATCCTCGTAGCGACGAGGGATAAAAATGCCGATCATCTTCGATCCATCCAAAGGTGGCAAAGGGATAAAATTAAAAATGGCAAGAATGAGATTGAAATCAAATAAAGTTGCCAAAAATTCAGCCCATTGCGGAGAACCTCCATTCAAAGAAATGTACTTATAAGGCAAAGAGATGGCAATGGCCATAAGAATGTTGGATCCCGGACCGGCAAGTGATACAAAAGCGGAATCACGCTTGGGATGATAGAGATTATGCGAATTCACGGGAACCGGCTTACCCCAACCAAATCCGATTAAAAAAAGCATCATCGTTCCCATAAAATCCAGATGGGCAATGGGATTCAACGTGAGTCGCCCTTGATAACGAGCGGTGGGATCCCCCAAATAATTCGCCACGGCCGCATGAGAAAACTCATGAATGGTAATGGCAAAAATAAGCGCGATAATAAAATAGAGATCAAACCCCATGCCTGAATTTTAACACAGACCTGAAAAAACAATACGAATAACGTAAGAAAACCCATAAAACCAAGTCACAATAAAGGCGATATTTTCCAATTTGGCCACTCTTAACTTATAATAAAAATTGACTCTTATTGATTTCTTTCTCCATCTCTTGATTCTCCACCCATGAACAAACGACTATATATCCTTACAAGCCTACTGATCGGAAATGGTCTGGCACTAAACGCTCCGCCAGTGAATGCGGGCGTATACGACGCCAATTTCGGACTGGAAACAGAACACTTCATCGTGAGTTATGAATTCGAAGCAACCAAAGATCTGGCCGAACAAACCGCGGCGGAATTGGAAGATGTGATCTGGAAAAAAGAAATCGAAACATTGGGTTTCAAAAGCCCTCTACGCTATGAAGGGGATAAATTCAGAGTTTATATTGACGACAACAACGAAGAAATCAAACACCCACGCGTACTCGGCATAACCGTGGCCACCAGCGATGGCGAAATTTACATCGCCATGTCCGAAAATATTGAAGAATGGGACACCTATGCCAACACCCTCACTCATGAATTTTTCCATGTGATTCAATACCGCTACTTAAGTCCGGAAGGAGACAGCTTTAAAGCCGCCCCTTCCAGTAGCTTCGAATCGGGAGCCATTTGGATCGAAAGTGAAGTGTATCCTGAACTCGACGAATATGCTTCCTATATGGATGTATTCCTGGATCAACCCAATGGATCCATTTTCCTTGGCGAACGCCCGGGACTTTCCTATTGGGAGTATGCGCTGGGCATTTGGGTAGAATGGATCGAAGAAAAAACAGGGCCTCATGTAATTGATAATTTCTGGCGAGAATTGTATGCCTTTTCCACACAAGGGGAAGACATCACGCAATCCTTCATGCCCTATTTGAGCTACAGTCGGGTCATCAGCTGGGAAAATCACTCCCTTTTGGAACTTTTCCACAAATTCACGATCGCCAACATCAATACCGACCAATTTTATGAAATCGGGGAAAATCTGAATGATGCCACGGTCAGCGGGAGTTATTCCAGTTATCCAGTCAACAATGACGATTCCAATTCCATTTCCTTATTCGGAAGCAAATACTATAAGTTCACCCCAAAAAGCGAGACAGGAAATTTAAAATTCACAGTACACAGCGGAGACACCAACATGGGAATCCTCGTGAGTTTGGTGCCAATAAATGAAAACGGCGAGGTGATGGAAGCTCAAATCGTCAAGCAGCTGTTCAATGTGGGGGCCTCGGAAGGATCGGTCTTTGTAAAGGATGCCCAACAATATGAACAAATCATGGCCATCGTTTCACCGGTAAACTACAAATGGGACGCCCTAAATGTGAATGAGGAAATTTTTTATATCGACAAAACATTTACCTTTGAGGCGGATTGGACAAGCGAATACAGCGACCCGGAAGTTATAAATAAAATTGAAATCCCAAGTTCATCGCCCTATTCAGACCTTTCAACGACACATAAAAACTACAAAGCAATAACTTATCTGTCCGAAAAAGAGGTATTGGAAGGTTATTCCGACGGAACTTTTAAGCCTGAAAACTCCATCAATCGAGCGGAATTTCTTAAAATTTTAGTGGCTTCGTTGAATGTGGATCTTGATCCGGAAAAGTATCAAGACTGTTACCCCGACGTAAAAGACGAGTGGTACGCCAAATATATCTGTTATGGCACCGAAAATGGATGGGTGGAAGGATATCCGGATAGCACATTCCAACCCGAAGAAACGATCAATAAAGTGGAGGCACTCAAAATGTTGCTCGAATCAAGAGGCATTTCAACGGATGATTTGAGTTTGTTGATCTATGATCGTATATCCTACACCGACACCCCTAATTCCGAATGGTATTATCCCTACCTGCAAATTGCGTATGGATTAAAAATCCTCGAGGAAAATGGAACCACATTCAACCCGGATGGACTTCGAACACGGGCTGAAGTCTCGGAAGAAACCTTCCGGCTCACCAGCCTCAAAGAGGCCCAAACCGTCACTCCGTATACCAGCTTCTATTCAACAAGAGTGGATGAGATTATAATTGACAAATAAATTTAAAAATGTATAGTAAAATACTATTATGAGGCTTGCATAGCCCCTAAAATCGAGACGCTCACCTATTATAAAACATAACAATTATCTTTTATGAATATGAAAAAATTTTTACCAACTCTAATGTTGGGATCAACAATTGCTTTAACAGGATGCGAAAAAAACCATCCAATAAAAGAAAAGCTAGAAGAAATAGCAAATATGGTAGATACTAGTAAATTTCAAGGTAAAGGAAATCTTTATGATATAGAATTAAAAGATAGAAACTTACGAATATGGTATGAAGAGGGTAGAAGTATTATCCCGAGAATTGAAAATGAAAAACAAATAGGCATACAGCATTTTTCAAATAAAGCTCGTAACCGTGAAATACAAAATTATAATTTAAGCTGTGATTTGGGGGACTTTGGAAATATCGTAGAATGCAATTTCGATCCAACAAAATTGCGCCAAGAACAGATGATTTTAGAAGATTTAGATGAAATAATAAAAGAATTTAAGTTGAGAATAGCTAAGCATGGAAGCGTAGACAGACGGTAAAAAAATACAGGACAATACAAAGAGAGGAAGGCCAAGCCCCCTAAAAGGGGAACGATTGGATACGTCGACGAGCTTTAACATTGAGAAAAAGCCCCAACCAATTGGCCAGGGCTTTTTCTGTTATCTTACAAGTCCAAACTACTCTTGAACATAATTGATATGCCCACTCACTTCTCCATCTGGGTAATCGGCCGTATGAAGATTCACATAATATTCTCCTTCCATAAGGTCAAGAATTTGAGTATTTGTGACATTCCAAGTTCCAGAAGCAGACCATTCTCCGCTCGCGGCATCGCCACTGAACGTAAGAGTCAAAATAACATCTCCATCGGCATTATGAATATGGCCACTGGTTAAATCTTTATTTAAACCTTCAACCGTAACCACATACTCCAATTCGGTACCATTGAGAACAAAACTACCTTCTCCGGAACCCGTTGTAGTGACCTCGGAACTGACAGCGCCCAAGGTGGACTCAAATAGAAGGGTTTCATCTTGAAGAATGAATCCGCTGATCTCACCATTTGGAAATTCAGCCGTATGAACATTCACATACCACTCGGCTTGACTCAACTGCTCAATTTGAGCATCGGTCAGGTCAGACCAAGTCCCTTCAGAAGACCAATTCCCACTCGTGACATCCCCGGTAAAAGTCAACGTGGCCAAAACGGATCCGCCATCCGTATAGTTATGAATATGGGCACCGGTAATGTCTTTAAACAAACCTTCAACCGTAATGTCATAGCTCAAATCATTTCCTTCCAAAGTGAAGGAGGCTTCACCCATAGCATCAGTTTCATTTCCCATGCTTTCACCGGAAAGATCAACGGAGAAGCTCATGGCCTCTTCTACCGTTTCTTCTGTGGTTGCCTCTCCTTCAGATTCATTTACAGGTTCTTCCATGTCTGCAGGATCCTCTTCTTCAGCCTGTTCTTCCAAAGAACCTTCGGCACCTCCTTCTTCAATCGAAGTTTCGATTTCCGCAACCGAGTTCATTCCCAAGTAAACCCATTTGGAAGGATCGCTAGGATCAGCAGCGGCGTAGAGGTAAACATTTTCTTCCTCATCTTCGTTGTCTCCCACTTCAGTCACCACGATACCATCGGCATTCATGAGATCGGTTCCCACATGGAAGACCGCAAATCCGGATCCCATGGAAGTGTAACCGTTGTCTCCACGAGGACCATATCCGGGTTCTCCCATCATGGCTTGAACTCCTTTTTTGCCGTTACATTTGTTGTCATTCATCAACATCCAGTTGGTGGCATCGCCAAGGTAGAACACTTCTTCATCCGTAGAAACAACCGTGACGGATTCCACATCAGGTCCGGGATAGAAATCACAACTGTCCATGGTTGTGGGTTCATTGCTGACCAAAACCAAGTAAGGATAGGTTCCATCAGTGGCCACTTCGTACATGTCTTCGTTGTACCCGTAGGCGTTGTACTTCACGGCACGATCCAACATGGCGGCAAATTGAGCGCGGTTCACAACCGTCTCGGCTTCAAAATACATTCCGTCTTCATGCTCAATACCGGTGATAATGCCCATACAAGCCATGACTCCGGCCGTATCGTAGTACCATTCGGATTCTTTGCCTTCCAAGTCCACAAAATCTTGTGCGCCACAATCATCGGCCAAAACATCATTGTAGTAGCTGAGCAAAGTATCGGAACCTCCCAAAGCACGAGCCAAAACGGTCGCAGCTTGAGCGCGGGTCAACTGGGATCCGGGTTCAAAATTAGATCCGTCTCCGGTTCCGGTCATGATACCCAAACAGTCCATGGTTTCCACGGCCTTGGCATACCACTCACCGGCGGGAACATCTTTAAAGGAAGCGTTGCAATTATCAAGATCACGCACGATCCCACGTTTGTCTAAAACCGCTTTGACCAATTTAGCGGCCTGGGAACGAAGCACAGGAGCGGAACCATCAAAACAAGTTCCACGTCCGGTTTCACAAGCTTTACCACTCCAATACTCGGAATCAATATATTCGGCATACCACACATCAGCTTCCACATCTTCATAAGTTTCTTCAACATAATCATCTTGTTCGGTTTCGAGCTCTTCTTCAGTTAAGGTTTCTTCGGCTTCAACTTCAGTCTCTCCTTCGGATTCAACGGTAACCTCATCTTCCGTTTCTTCCAACGCTTCTTCAACCTCTTCTTCTTCAACTCCACTCATATATTCAACCACCATTTCTTCCAATTCAACGATCTCGCTTTGAGCGTGCTTGGATCGACCAGTTTCACCACAAGCGAAAGGATAGGTGTATCCACCATCCGTGATGTATCCATCACAAGTAACCATATACAAAGGTCGCTGCGCATCTTCCGCTCCAAAATAAATTTGACGGAAATCAATGTGAACATCCCCTCCATAGTAATAAGCATCATCCAACGTTCCATCGGCTTCTTCGTCTCCGATTTCACCAACCAAATCGTACAACACGTCTCCATCACCCAAATTGAACCAGACCCCATCAAAGGTCAACGTTTGATTCACTTTGATATTATCCAAATCCACGTCCCCGATATAATCTTCCAACTTCAAGGATCCACCTTCAGTCACCGTGGAAGCTCCGACAAGCACCCTATTGGGATAAGGAACCTCCCCACGGGTATACCACACACCGGCACTGTCATAAGTAGCGGGCAAACCATAAGCCTGAAGTTGTTCGTCGTCCAGAGTCACCAAGCTGACACGCTGTCCGGCAAACGCCCCTTGATCAACCAAAAGATATTCACCACTGAACACTTCTTCGGTGGTAAGCTCAGTGGGATTAACACCCAATTCACAAGTCACTCCAGGATCTTCGGTGGTTTCACCGGTTTGATATTCATACAGCGCCCAACAATTCTGAACTTCGGTGGCAATTTCAGCCGCTTCGTCTTTCGCGTAAGCAGAACGAGCCGACTCCACGATCACGAAGTCTTCATTAGCAGTTGAAAGTTCTTCTTCATAATCATATCCGTAAGCTTCTTCAATATCATCATAGTAATTCCAATATCCTTTACCGGCAGAAACCGCTCCATCCATCCAGAAGGTTATATTGACCTCTCCCATTGGATTACCGGCGGGAACAGTAACCACCGTTCCTTCTTCCGTCGTCGTGGTGGTCGTGGTGACAGCTTCTCCTCCCCAGTACCATTCACCATCCAATTGAACCACCGCCTTTCCATCCCCGTCGGTTGTTTCCACCATCGTTCCATAGACCCAAGAATTCAAAACAGGACCAAGTTCCCCTTTATGATAAAAAGCGCCACCGACATAATTCATCTCTTCAACATCCAAAGAGACCAATCCCAATCGATAATATTCTCCACTTTCACTCATGAGCAAATACTCAGCCGAAAGAAACTGATCGACCGTGACATCTTCGGAGACCTCATTAAACACATCCCCGGGAGCCGCAAGGGCAGTAGGAACAATGGACACCACCAAAAGCGATGTCATTGCCCATAAACTAAAAAATCGTTTAAGATTTTTCATTGATTAAAAGATTAAAAAATAAAAATTTTTAAATGAAATAAAATTTCAGGAGTACCTTAACAAATAAATTGATGGAATTCCAGGGGGTCAAGGTGATCCGACATGAATAAAGACGACTACAAAGGCAAAAAAGTTTCAAAAAATGATGAAATAAGGAGTAGACAAATAAAAAATTTATTACAAAAAATAACCACGGGTGATCTCCGCGCAAACCCAAAATGAAACAAATGCACAGTTCCTCTTGCCAAAACAAAAAGAGCATAGTATCCTCCTCGCGCTATGGCAAAAGTATGCGAACAATGCGGCAAACGACCTAGCGTGGGTCACAACGTCAGTTACTCTCAACGCAAAACCAAACGACGCTTTCTTCCAAACCTTGTGATGAAGAATCTGTGGAATGCGGCGCACAAATGTTTTGAACGAGTAAAAATCTGCACACGCTGCCTTCGAACCTTAATTAAAAAAATGTAAGGTTTAAAGGTTTGACTCTAAGTTTAATAGAAAAGAGGCACCGCAAAGTGACCTCTATTTCTGATTAATTCCCAAGAACTTCAAACCCATAACTTTTGGGAAAAAGACTGGAAAAACCGCGTAAAGTCAGTATGATAAAAAAAATTGGATTAAGGAACCTGTGAAAAATATAGTTACGTTATGAGATTTTTACGTCGCCCGAGCGCGGGCCCCCGCAGAGGAGAAATTATTTGCAGCCGAAGGGTAAAAATTGTAATAGTAA
>CAYTES010000002.1:0-12957 GCA_964436935.1 uncultured Candidatus Peribacteria bacterium
TGCCGGCAGGCAGGCGGACTCAATAGCTCGCTCGGAAACACACGATTTCCCCTCCCCCTACTGAAATGCTAGAAAATCTGAAAAATGATCATTAAATCCTCTCGAAATTCGATTCGTCCTCCCGCATTCACGCTCATTGAACTCATTGTGGTGATGGCTATTCTTGCTTTTTTAACCTCCGCCGCTTTGCTGGATTACGGTCGCTCGATTCAAAAAGCGCGCTTGGATGTGGCGGTGGAACACTTCGGTTCCGCGTTTGAAGACGCTCGGGTGCGTGCTCAAACCCAGGGAGGGGCTCCGGAAGGGGAGTCCAATCGTTTGAACTGTTGGGCTCTTGTAGTGGGGAATCGGCAAAGCCCTTCGATGGGGCATTTCTCCCTTGATCTGGATTCCGGGGTATGTGATCTGTCGCATTTTTATCCTGAATTTGAGTTGGATTGGGATGAAACCATTGCTTTATTGGGAGTAACCATTCAAACGGCCACAACTCCTTTTCAAATCCCTGAAGGGGAAGAAGCATGGATTGTATTTACTCCGCCGAATGGAGTCATGAAACTCTATCGGGGATCCGAGGGGAGTTTGAATTTGATCTCCGCGGTCGATCAAGTCGATATTGGTATTGGCTATGGTAAAACCACGGAGGCTGTTTTTAGTAAAACCCTTTCGGTGGTCCCCTCAACTTCTAATTTTATGATATCTTCCGGTTATGACGTTCTTGAAGATTAAAAAATCATCCGCTATTCCCGCCTTTACCCTTATTGAAGTGGTGATTGGTATTGCGGTCTTGAGCGCGTTGCTCACGGCTATGACCTCCTTGACCATCACCTCATTGCGTGCGAATCAAGCCAATATTAATCAGTTGACGGCTTATTATTTGGCGCAGGAAGGGGTGGAATCATTTCGGAACATGAGGGATGGCAATTGGCTTCAAAATCAAGATTATAATGGAGGGGCTTCTTTTTGGGGAACCGCTTTTGATCAAGAGGGGTATTATACCGTCGATTTTCGTCCCAGTTGGGATACCATTGATCCCAGTCCCTGGGAACTTCACTATTATGGAAATGATGCCAATGCTTTGGATTTTGTTCTTGAAAAAGCCGATCTTTATAAAGTGAATAAGGATTCCATCTTTTTTTATCTTCACACGGTTCCTACCGGTTATGATGCGGAAGTGAGCCCTTATTCACGTTATTTAATTCTTCGTCCGGATCCTGACGGCCATGAATGGTTTGAGGTGACGGCCGTGGTGTTTTGGTTTGAACGAAATCGAGCCCAAACCCTTGAGGTTTCCACCGAGCTTTCAAATTGGCGTCAGGGGCCACTTTAATTGTAATTTTAGTTTTTTTCATGAATTTTTCTCACTTCAAATTACGAAAATCTGCCGTTCCCGCCTTCACGCTCGTTGAAATGATTGTGGCCATGTTGATTTTTACCGTGTTCATCGGAGTGCTTTCATCCAGTTATTTTTTCTTGAGTCGGTCTCTTCGCCAGGCTGCCGAACTTCGAAAAGTGTATGCGCAAGCTCGTTTTGTCATGGACCGTATCACTCAGGATGCGCGGCTTTACACCCTGGATTACGACTGTTTTGAAGACAGTGAAGATTTTGTATTGAATACCTCGAGTTTGGAATTTGGGGAATGTCAGGGGATTCAACTCTCCGGTTCTGGCCTCACGCATGCCTTGCCTCTCCTTTCTTCCGACGGCTTGCATCGCACCGTGTATCGTTTTCAAGACGGTGTATTTTCCGTATTGAAATTGAATCGTACGGATCTTGAATCCTCTTGGGTCGCGGCGGAAGGTTATTCCAAGGGGTTTCAGCCGTTTGTGATGGATCGTGTGGAGTTGCGTCAGGTTCAGTTTGTGGTTGCTCCCTTGGAAAGCCCTTATGATCATATTGAGAATGATTTCGCCCAGTACCAACCCAGTGTGAATGTGGTGGTGCGTGCGGCCAGTCATTCCAGTCTTTTTCCGGAAGTGGCTCAAATTCAGCTTCAGTCAACGATTTCTTCCCGGGTTTACGGGCTGACTTTTTAATGTTTGTTATGAAAACTTTTTTAATCCTCAATCACTATTTTTTTTCTGACTCTCCTCGTAGAGCCAGTGCCCTCATTCTCTCCTTACTTCTGATGAGTTTTTTGATTGTATTGGGATTGGGCATCAGTTCGGTTGTGATTGACTCGGTACGGATTGAGCGCAATGTGATTGAGGCGGGGAAAGCCTATTTTGGGGCGGAGGCCGGTGTGGAACGAGCGTTGTTTTATGAAGAAAGTAATGTTCCGGGCTATGAAATCGAAGAGACGTTCACCTTGAGTAATGGGGCTCAGGCTACGGTTCAATTGCATGCGATTGGTTTGCAAGTGCCTTGCGAGTGGCGACCCGATCCTTTATGGCGCGACTTGGAGCTTCAAGAATCCGTTTCATGGCCATTGTTCCGCTATGAGGAAGGAGAAGCAGCGGTGATGGTTCAGCATTTTGATTTGTCCTATTTTGTCGATCGAGGTGGGGACTACGGCGCTGTGAATGGCAACGTATTGCGGTGGAAAATTTTGGGTATTGACCAGGATCATGGCAATACTGAGTCGATTAGTGGAATCCTCGACTACGATGCTTCTGTTTCTCCGAATCATCTCATCGCCACGGAGGACACCGCCAATTTTTACGATGGGATCAGTGGCTCCACTTTTGTGAACTATTCACAATATCCCATTGATGAGTTTTTGAAGAACCATCGGTTTAATTATTTGATTTTAACCAACATTGTCAGCCCTTCACTTCAGGACATTTCGGTTCAGACGGCTGAGTCCAATCGACTTAAGGTTCAGATTTCGACGGAAGATGAGAATGAACTTACGGAAGATCAAACGGCTTGCGAGTACGCCTTTATTCAGTCCCAAGGGGTTGTTGGCGGTGCTTTTCAAAGCCTTGAGGCTCAAATTCAGCTTGATTCGGCGCTGCCGGTGTATGATTTTGTTTTGTATCAAGTTAAATAAGCTATCTTCTTATGAAATACATTGATGCCATTAAGGGGAGTGGAATTGCAGCGTTGTTTTTTGTTCTTTTCGTACGTTTTCTTCCGGGCTTTGGGCCAACGCCTCTCATTGAAACCATGTTGACCATTGCCACCTTTTTATTCGCGATCCTTGCGGGATTTTTTATTTCCCGACTCAATTCTCGTTACAATGAAATTCGTGAATTGATGAGCAATGAAGATGCTTATCTTTTTTCGTTATACAAAATGGCACAGGTTTTCGGACAGCCCTTTGTTAACAAAATTAGTGATAAAATCGATTATTACTACATGGCTTCTTTCGAAAATGATATCGCCAATTATTACAAGGCCACCATGCCCCATTTGCAGGGAATTTATGAGACAGTATTTTCGCTTAAAGCAAAGAGTGCGAATTCAACCTACGCTAACCTTTTGTCCATGCTTAGCTCCATCGAAGTGGTGCGAAATAAAAACTCTGTCATTGCGCAGGAACGTTTGACCCATAGCCAGTGGGGGGTTTTGATTTTTTTAACCGTGATTGTGCTGTTTTGTCTTTTTTATCTCAATACGGGCGAGTTTTATTTTCAGTTTTTACTGGTGGTGTTGTCCACCATTTTGGTGTTGGTGTTGTTGACCATGCGAGACCTTCAAAATTTAAGATTGGGCGGTGAACTCATGCCGATTTTGGAGTCCGGGCAGGAGGTTTTGGAAGCCATGGGCAAGTTGCGTTATTATCATCGGGATTTGGTGGATGCCGGGATCATGAAAATCCCCCCTGGGCTCAAAACCTACCGGCTGGGGATTCATCCGCTTCATGCAAAATCACATATTAAAATTGTAAAACGGTAAGTTTATGGACGAAATGGATGCATTTCCATCTCCCGAGGAAGAGGCCGCTCAAAAGTTGCTTACAAAGCCTGTCCCCTCTCGTTTACAGGAGGTTGAGCATGAGCTTGGCATTTTGAATGCGTTATTTCCTTCCACGGAGCAAGCTTATTCCCACATTCGTCAAAATCGCGCGCTTTTACCGCTTTATACTCGTATGACGGTACTGCTAAAACGGAAAAATTTAATTCAAGCCGGATTTAGCGTGGATGATGAAAGGGATTCAACGTTGTTGGCGTTTTCCGGAGAGGTTTTGCGTGCGGATCTTCTTTTGCAGGAGCTTTTGACGCGCGCCCGTAGTCTTGGACGTGAAGATGCGGTACGCGCGTATTTTTTGTCGAGGCTGCAAAACCCTATTGAGTAATTACTATTTTTTGATAAGGTTGAGCCATGATTCAACCTCAAGATTGTTTTTATATCACGACGACATTGCCGTACGTCAATTCCGATCCCCATATCGGTTTTGCGTTGGAAATCATTCAAGCGGATGCCATTGCGCGGTACCAACGACTACAGGGGAAAACGGTTATTTTCAATACCGGTACGGATGAGCATGGGCTAAAAATTTACCGTAAAGCGCAAGAATTGGGCCAGGATCCCAAAGCCTATTGTGATGAATACGCGGCTAAATTCGATGCGCTCAAAGTAGCCATCAATCTGTCTTACACGCATTTTATTCGAACCACGGACTCTCACCATATTGCGGCGGCGCAGGAGTTTTGGCGTCGGTGTATGGCCAAGGGGGATATTGTTAAGAAAAATTATAAGATTAAATATTGTGTCGGTTGTGAATTGGAAAAAACCGAGTCCGACTTGGTGGAAGGAAAATGTCCCGTCCATCCTTCTTTGGAAATGGAGAGTATTGATGAGGAAAATTATTTTTTCAAATTTTCAAATTATCAACACGCGTTACTCGAATTGTATGACTCCCGTCCCGATTTTGTCTTGCCTTCCCACCGTTTGACGGAAGTGAAACGGTTTACCGAAGGGGGATTGGAAGATTTCAGTATTTCCCGATTGAAGTCCAAAATGCCTTGGGGCGTGCCGGTTCCGGACGATGAAGCCCATGTGATGTATGTGTGGTTTGATGCGTTGGTGAATTATATCTCCACGTTGGGCTGGCCTGAAGGCGGGGATTTTGAGATGTACTGGCCCGGGGTTCAGATCGCCGGAAAAGACAATTTGAGGCAGCAGTCGAATATGTGGCAGGGGATGTTGATGTCCGCCGGGCTCCCACCGTCTAAGCAGATTCTGATTCATGGTTTTATCACGTCGGAAGGTCAAAAAATGAGTAAATCGGTGGGCAATGTGGTGGATCCGTTTGAGGTGGCCCGCGAATATGGCGTGGATCCTCTTCGTTTTTATCTCTTACGTGAAATTCCGACCACGGAGGATGGTGATTTCAATCGAGAACGGTTTCGAATTGTGTATGACTCCGATTTGGCGAACAATTTAGGGAATTTGGTGAGTCGCGTGCTGACTATGACCGAGAAGTATTGTGAGGGTAAGGTGCCGGAAGTGGTTCAATTGAATTACGGAGACACACATTTGGATTTGAAGGGCGCTTGGAATGGATTCCATAATGGTTTAAATCTGCTTAATTTTAAGATTTCTTTGGAACTCATATGGGATGCTTTAAATTTCCTCAATCGTTTTATTGAGGATGAAAAGCCTTGGGCGTTGGCTAAATCCGGTAATCAGGAAAGAGTGAATTATATTTTGTATGTAATTTTAGAGAGTCTGCGTCAAATCAGCTGGATGCTCGAGCCTTTCATCCCGCAAACCGCTCAAAATATCCGCACTCAACTGGGATGCACGGAAACGGGTGAAATGGGCCTCCAAGTGTTGTCCGAATGGGGTCGATTGATTCCGGGAACGGTGATTCAGAAAGCTCAAAGTCCACTGTTTCCTCGATTAGAGTCTAAACAGGCTCTTACGGAGTCGTCGTAGGCGCCGTGGAAGGTGTAGTGCTTTGGCTTTGCGTGGTGGGGGCGCTTCCGCTTTCCGGATCCACGCTGAGCGTGATTTTGAAGATGTTCTGAACAATCGCATAGGAGGTCAGTACAACGATGAGTCCGACAATCGCCCAGGTGAGACCCTTTTTCGCTTTTTGGATTTCTTCGTCCCGGCCAAAGGATCTCACGTAGGCAAACCCATTACTGATGATGAAATAAATGGTCAATATGCCCGCCAACTGCAATAAAACCACCGCTAGATCGGCAATGATATAATTGACCGAAGTATCGCTGAAATTTTTTGAGGGATCATCCGTATTTTCTTCATAAATTTCGGAATAGCCTTGGGGGGCATAGGTGGGGCGGTATTCTTCATTGATGCTCACTGCGGCTTGGCTCGCCGGAAGGAAGCTTGCCATTAGTCCCATCAAAACGAGAAGAGCGGCGCTTTTTTTGAGGATAGTGGAGAATGAAATCATGTTTTGTTGCTAATAATGGTTTAATCGAGGTCTAAGTTGGCGATACCATAAATGACCGCGTAAGATGTTGCCATCACGACGGTTCCAATGACGCAGTAGGTGAGGATTTTTTTAGCTTGTTCGATTTTTTCCTCATTGTCATTCACGAACACCAGAAGATACCCGGCAAAGAGCAACGCGGTAAAAATTAAAGTTCCCGCAATGGAAAGGGCGGTATTGATGAAAAAAGGTAAAAAATCACCGGTTAGGTCTCCGTGAGGAAGGGAGGTCCCGGTAGACGATCCTTGGGGAGAACCTTCGATCAATTCCTGTTCGCTGGGGAAAAGGCAGGTCAGTTTTTGGTCATTTGTTAAATTGGGGTCGTCGCAGTTGATGTTTTCGGTTGTGTTTTGTGCGAAGGCATAAGACATCATGCTGGTCCATGCCGTTAGTCCTTGAGCCAATCCTATGAGGAGGTGTGTTTTTAGTTTGCGTGACATGGGATTAGAGGTCATTGTATTGGATTTCTTCTTGATTTTCCTTGGTGTAACTGTTGTCTTCTCCTTGCGGAAACGCAATCGTATTGATCATTCCCACAATGGCGTAGGCAAAGAGGCTGATGACAAACCCTATGACGGCCCACGTTGCTGTTTTTTTTGCTTCCGTAATCCCTTCTTCTTCTCCATAGGCAATCACAAATCGAATGCCCGATATGATCAGGGCCAACAGTGAAAATCCTGCCACAAGGCCTAGGAATCCGTTGATGAAACGTGGAATGGCTTCATTCCGAAAGTAGTTTTGTACCTCCTCTTGGGTTTGATCTTTCCCCGGGCCCGGAAGCAGTTCCGGTTTGGGAATGGTGGGAATGGACTTGCCTTCACTTTCCGTACCGGTGCTTTCTTGGGCAAAAACAGGGGTGATTGCTACTCCGAAGGGGATTAGCATCATTCCGAGAAGTCCTACGGCGATTATTTTTTTTAACCGTGCTTTCATGTTTTTATCGTTTAAAGAACGTGGGATTGATGGTGTAAAGAATGAGTGCCGATAGAAACAGGACTGTAAGCGCGGTGATGGATTGAAAAATTCGAGTTTTCGCCGCTGTTACTCCATCGCCTCCGCCTTGATCCATTGATATTTGTATTCCACTGATCACAATGACCAGGACCGCAATGATTCCCACAATGCTGGCGGCCCATCGGTACATGATGGTCACATAGGTTTTGATGATTCCCACTCCTGAAGTTCCTCGGATGACTTGAACCAGTGTGCAAACCATGTCTGCCGGACATCCTTTATCGTACGAGCGATAGATACTCACGGTTTTTCGATTTTCTGAATCCGATTTGGGGTCGCCTTCATTGTAATATTTCGTGGTCTCGGATAAATTTTTATAGGTCACATTATCTTTGTAGACGGTGCAACTGAATTTCCAGAAGACCTCACTGACCGTCAGGTCTCCGCTTTCGATTTTTTGTTCCATCGCGCCAATGGGTTCTGTGATCTCTACGGCCACATAGGAGGGATCTTTCCCCGTACTGGTATCGGTTCCTTTGCTCAGCGCATCAAAGGTTTCTCCCAATTCGTGACAACTGTTTTTCGATTCGAGAATTGTGAACTCGAGCTCATCTGAGATCGTGGGCCCTACAAAATCATCGTCTTGAGTTTCCTGCGCCAGGGCCGGAATTGACCCGCTGAGCATCAGGGCGGTTAAAATCGTGAGGGCAGAAAGTTTTTTAAGAAGATGGTACATAAGTTACTGTTGAATATAGAAAATGGATTGGACGAATCGCACAATGATGTACGAAAACATCACGATGATGAGGCCAATAATCGCGGCTTCGAGGATTCCCTTTCCCTGTTGTAGCCGATTTTCATCTCCCTCGGAAACAATCATCAAAAGCCCTCCGATAATGATCAAGACCATGGTGATGGCCCCAATGATCCGCGTGAAAAAGTTGATCACATCCAGGATGAACGCAACGACGGGCGCATTTTCTTTGTCTTCAAGATAAGCTTGATCTTGATTGTCCGTGCTCAAAAGTCCGTCCGATCCCCCTACATCAAACGTATCTTCGTCGTTGAGTTCCGCGGGGTCAAATTTGATGACTCCATTGGTGTTGCTGCTCGAACTTTCTTGAGCTAGCACAAGGCCGGGAAATCCGAGAAGCGTTAACATGGTTGCCGCCACGCTTAGTTTTAGGAGGGATTTAAACATTTTTGTATTTATTTATCTTATTATTATATCAAAAAAAAGTAAAAACGGCAAATCTTATGCTCCTTAAAATTCATTAGTTTTCCCTCGAAATTCACCTATTTTTATAGGTATAGGCCCTTTGGATAACCGGCTAAAGTCTTTATCCTTATTCTTCAGTGTGTTTTGTTGGTGCTTTTGCGACAGCAATTTTTGCTTTTTGTAAGCATTGATGTGCCAGTTCTTCGATAGAAGGAACCATTCCGTGTGTTTTTTGAAATTCGTGAAAAAATAGTTCATTTGCCAATTTGACTATCATCAAATGGTTTTCTTTTCGGGATTTACCTCCTGAGAGGGAGCGAGCGGTTGAAAGTACTCCCATTGCTGCTTTTATGACTTCGTTCGGTAAAAATTCATTTGATTTTGCAGGAACTACTTCGTTTTCAGATAGATAGGTTAGGATTCCGAGAGGATCGCGAAATCCTTTTCTCACGACCGTTGTTTCGCCGCTGGGTTCTTGTCGGGTTTGTACTTCACGGGTTTGTGCCAAAAGCATGTATCGTTTTAGTGGAAATTTTGCTATTTCAAATCCTCCCCGTTTGTATTGCCACCATTTTGAATCCAGGGGTTCAGATTCACTTTTTTCTCCCTCTTTTTGTGTTTCTTTTAGTAGAGCCTCCATTGTTTCTATTCGCCTTTCATAAGATGTTAACTTTTCTTTCAGTCCTTCAATGGTCTGGATTGCCCCGACAAGTTCAGTTTCCAATGGATTTTGGGGAGTTTCTTTTTTATCCTCCTGTACATGGTTGCGTATTTTTAGTTCTTCTTTCAGTTGGTCAATTTTCAGGAGTGCCATTGTGAGTTTTTCGTTCAACTCTGCTGTTATTTTTTCAATCGCCTCATTTTGGGGGAGAGGTTCTTCTCGAGGGGATTGTGGTCCTGATTCAGGTAGGTTTCCTTTGAATTCAATCAGTATGTCGTCGACAAGTCTCTTTACTTGATCGAATTCGTCTGGAGTTAGTTTGTTCTCCGTTCTTTTGGTGGCCGTATTTGGCCCAAATTCTTTCCTTAATGCCCCAATCCTTTCTTTGAGCCGGCTCCACTCCGTAAGTGCCTCCAATTGAGTCAATAGGCCCGTTAACCAGTTCATATGTCCCAGGTTTATTCTCTTATCTTCTGTTTTTGCATCGAGCGAGGCCAAGTCGATGACGCCTTTCATTTTTTCGCAAAGTGCTTTCAACGCCATGTCGCGTATTTCAACGGATTCTTTCGGTAATTCTTTTCGAGGCTTCATGGGTTTTATTTAAATGGTCAGTAGAGCAATTTATCTTTATTTTGAGCCACGATCAAGTCTTAAAGTTGTTTTGGAATTAATTTCTAACGTATCCTCTTGCCTGAATGGAAGGCTTTTCGTATACTAGTCGAGCTTTTGAGCATTGTGGGGCTGTAGCTCAGTTGGCTAGAGCGCTTCCATGGCATGGAAGAGGTCAAGGGTTCAAGTCCCTTTAGCTCCACCATATTTTATCGATAAGGGACAACCTAGCGGTTTTCCCCTATCGGGGACCCCTTTCCCTAGATTGTTATTCGCAAATTTTTTATTCGCGCAACTTCGTCACAAGTCCATTCGGGGCCCACGAGACCCATATTGCCTTGTTCCTACGTGCGCTTACAAAAAATTTTCTCATGTAGTTTTTACCATAATTTATCTCTATGATGCGTTCTTCATTTGAAAACCGGATTGATGATTCGTACGTGCCTTTGGCATCGGTAAAAGTGTCTGAGCGGGGTGTGGTGGATTTTTTGAGTATTTTGTTGGCCCGACCCGATCAGACTGATGTTATTGTTGACATTAAAGTTAAGACGCAAGCGGATGGGACCCGACTCATCATGAGTCAACAAGCCAGCTACGAAAGACTGTCGTCCGTTTTATCGGATTTTGGATTTGAGGTGTTGCGCTGAAAATATTTTTTTAATGGGAATTTACCTTCCTTTTTGGGTGGTTTTGGGGCTGGAGCCGGTTTGGGCAGTCGCGTTAAGGCCAAAGTCTTTTGTCTTTCCTCTTCCTTTTTTATGATTTCTTCTAATTTCCCCTTCCATTTTCCCAGATTTTCCAGAAGGAATAAGATTGATTCCGGTAGGATTTTATAAAGAAAGATCATCCATCCGGTAAAGGTCATTACTCCTTGGCTGATCACTATTGAAATGAGGTAATTTCTGTCCAACAGTGTGCTGGTATCGATAGTGCTTTTTAAGTTTCCTTTGTCGTCTATACCTATTTCCTGCTTCGTGTATTCCGAGGGTTGAAGATCAGATTGTCGGCTGATTTGAATCAAATACTTGAAGGCCTCATTCCATTCGTCTTTTCCTCCAATCAAAATCTCCTTCCATTTTTCAGTGGGGTCCTTTCTAAGGAGTCCCATGGTCGTGTTGAATAATTCAATCATATTCGAATCGCATAAATGCTCCGTAAGCGGTGCTTTTTGAGCTTCTGGAATGCGGCTTTCTTTTTTTATTTTGGGGCCAATCAAGGTACTACAAAAATCTCTTTTTTCTGTCCCATAGACGGTGTTGGTCATATACTCTAGGTTTGTTTTGTACCCCGCAACGGTTGAATTTTCAGCCAAATAATTCCACCATAAATAACTCACCATGTATTCCGGGACCGCAATGTCGCTTTCTCCTGAAAAGACGGATGCACTTGCTTCGTTCATCCATGCCGGATAGGAGTTGTTTTGTTCTCCAATATGCGATAGTTCATGGCTTACCAATGTCCTAAAATTTGTTTCATCATTGTTCAACACCTTTGTGTTTACGACAATGAAGTTTGGGATTTCTTTTACCCTGGAGCCAAACGCTCTTCCCATGGTCACCGCATTATTTTCTGCGGATTGCACTACTTTTTTGAGTTCATTACACGCAATGGCGTTTTCTGTCGGTAAATCGATTTCCGCTTCTACCCCCAATCTTTTCAATTGTAATTTAAGTCTATGTTTTTCTTGGTCCAGAATATCTTTTAGTTCAGGGTTTTGATCGAATGTGGTATGTTTTCCAATGCACGTGTTTGTTCCCACCAAATCGGAGGTGCTTAATCTATCGTTGATCAGTTTGGGGTATTGGTTGCCATACAAACAGGCCATCGTCAGTCCCATGTAAATTCCTATGTCCGAAGAAATGTTCCGCGGATAAGATATTCCGGTGGCTTTAAATTTTGTGTCTGAGCGGTAGGGGTTTTCTTCTTCTACAGGCAGGTCTTTGAGCTCCTTTTTTTTCATTTCAGTGGGGTAGTATTGACATGATTTTATTTATATTTTTTTAAAAGTCAATCTTGCCATGGTTCTTTTAAAAAAAGCCCACTTTTTTGAGCGGGCTTTTTTCGTGATTTTATGGAAACTTATTTTTCCATTTTGCACGCACTGCATTTTCCGCAAAAAGGCATCAATAGACCAGAAACTCCCACCAAAACATAGACCACTCGCATCACGATTGGCCAGGCTCCCAAGAGGTAATCGACAAGATTGAATTCAAAGGCTCCAACCAATCCCCAATTGATGGCGCCGACAAACACCAAGAGAAAGGCGATTTTGTGAAGCATACAGGGTTTGCATTTCATAGCGTGGAAGTTTAGAAAATACTTAATAGTTTTACTGTAACAATTTTTTTTTAAAAAATACAAGTTTTAGCACGGTGTGTACTTAAAACTCCTATTGCAATAAAAATTATCGCTTGCGTTATTCTTCCATCCTGTAGGAGTCACGAGGAAGGTATTTTGTGAAGTTTTTTTCCGAAATCAAATGATCCGTTCGCAGCAGTTCCAGTGCCTGTTTCATGGTTTGCATGCCTTCTTTTCTTCCCGTTTCAATCACCGAGTCAATTTGGTGCGTATGCCCTTTGCGGATGAGATTTTTCACCGCATGGTTGCTCAATAAAATTTCCAGTGCCGCCACGCGTTGTTTTCCGTTTGCCAATTCATTTTCCGTTTTGATCAAGTTTTGCCACAGCACCGCTTCCAATGTTTCGCTCAATTGCGTCCGAATTTGTTCTTGTTGATTAGGAGGAAAAACATCAATGATGCGGTCGATGGCTTTCGCGGCTCCGCTCGTGTGCAAGGTGGAAAAAACCAAATGTCCTGTTTCCGCGGCTGTAATCGCAAGAGAAATGGTCTCAAGATCTCGCATTTCCCCTACAAGAATCACATCCGGATCTTCCCGGAGGGAGGCGCGAAGGGCGCGGTCAAAGCTGGAGGTATGGGTTCCGACTTCTCGTTGTTCAATAATGGATTGATCGTTGTCGTGAATAAATTCAATGGGATCTTCAATGGTGACGATGTGTTTTTTGCTCGTACGATTGATTTCGGCAACGAGTGCCGCCAGTGTGGTTGATTTTCCGCAACCGGTGGGTCCGGTAATCAGCACGAGCCCGCTTTCCAATTGGGTGAGCGATTTGATTTGTTCCGGCAATCCCAACTCATCCAAAGAAAGG
>CAYTES010000002.1:12983-29544 GCA_964436935.1 uncultured Candidatus Peribacteria bacterium
GAAAAACCCCTCCAATGCCTTTGCGCTGGATGAAAATGTTCACGCGAAATCGAGCAATGCCTTCCGCATCAATCGAAAAATCCAAGTCCGAGCTTTCTTTCAATCGCTCTTTTAATGAGTCGGTCATTACTTCCAATAGGTAGCTTTCGGCTGTTTTTTTGTCACAAATTTCGTGTGATTCAATAGGCACGATTTCCCCATGGATTCTTAGTGCGGGTTTGGCTCCGGTCGTGATGAAAAGATCCGATGCCTTGTATTGAATTGCGGTTCGCAGTAGTTTTTGAATGCTTTCCATGGGAGTGGGATACTTTATTTGCTTACGCGTCCTAAACACGGGGAACATGTTCTTTTTCCGGTTCTTCATCTGTATTTTCCTCCTCTTTCGGTGCGAATTTTTCAAGGTATTCTGCTTCCGTTAAGGTGGGGTGAAGAATGGTCACATACGGCTGCTCAATATCGTTGTAGTCCGTAAATTCCAAGGCATTTCCTCCCGTTGACCATGCTTCTTTTTTCCCATTGTCGTTTTCAAAGGTGGCACTCAAGATATAAATTTGATTTTCCCCCATGTCATTATCGTAAACGGCATACACATACGCTTCTTCTTCGAGAGGAGGAAGGGGCATGGCTTCGAGTAGATTATTTTCCACCAAAGCTTGATTCACCTCTTCGGTCGCCGGATACACTTTAAAAAGTTGATAATAACTGATCAATGCTTTTTCAATGGATTTCAAATCTTTTAGTCTTTTGCTGTTGCGAGATTCCGCATCTTGTAAGACTTCTTCTTCATTTTCTTCGGCCCCTGTTTCTTCTATTTCGGTCTCATCCTCTATTGAGGGGGCGGTTATAATCGGATCTTCCTCATTGTCGGGTGTAATTTCTTCGTCTTCCTTGGAGGAACCCGAAATTTCCGTGTTTGTAAAAAGAGTTTTATATCCGTAAATTCCTCCCATTCCCAGTATAAAAATACCCAGCAAGACACTCAGTTGGATCATGAGTGAGCGCTTGGGGTGGGTTTCGGGGACCACTTCGTGTTCAAACGAGGGGTTGAAAGGGGGTATTGCTGCTGAGGCATTGGGTGTATTCCATTCGGCCGAGGGAGGTTGGAACGCAAATTCGCCGGACGGAGGCGTTGTCCCATTCCCATTGTTGTTTTGTGCCGCTGGACTTTGTGGGATTTCACTTGAAATGGGGGGCGTCTCCGGAAGGGGAGCGTTTTGAGCGGGTGGATTCATCGCGGTGCCTGCCGTAGGGGGCATCTGCTCGGGCGATCCGGTTGGATTGGTTTCATTTCCTGTTGCTCCTTTTGTTTTTGCAAGTAAATCCTGCGCGATACTATTGTTTGGTGCAATTTTTAAGATTTCTTCACAACCTTGTTTTACTTTTTCAAAATCGCCACTGACAAACCAGTTTTGAATTTGTTTCAAAGCATTTTCAAGCGGACTCGCATTTGGGTTGGGGGGGGGTGTCGTTTCGTCCATAACAATAATTATTCAACAAGTTTCGGGAGTACGTTTTCAATCGCGCCCCAGTCACTTTCCGATTCTGAGGGAACAACCAAGGTCACCTCGTCTCCAATATCGGCTTTGAAATAGGTGACAGAAGCGAGTAGGACATTGTAGGATTTTCCTTCCGCTAATATTTTATATTGACCGTCTTCGAAGGCGACATGTCCCATGAGACGCTTTCGTTCAATGGGCCCAATTTGTTTATAAATGAAGGCGCCATTGGGAGCCACCGTTAATTTGAGCTGATCTCCCGGGATCAGTTTGGATTTGCTCGCGTAGTTGGAAGGGACAGGATACACTTTCCCGTTTGGGCCGATCATATTTTGACCATCAAAAATCCCCTCGATGATTTGTTGCCCACTTTCCATTTTGGCGTCTAGTTGGGAAGCTAGGTTGTGCAGTCGATGGGAGTTTTGTTCCGAATCTTCGCCCAGTAGCTCACTCAGGATGATTTTAGCCGATTTCAAACTCAGTTCTGCATTTTCAACCAATTCTCGCAGCCGACTAATTTTAGAGTGTTCAGAAGACATATCGTTTATATTTATTTTACTTTTTTAATTATAACGCAGTTTTCGATTTTTTTCAATCCGTCTTTCCCTCTTCTTCATTTACTCCGTCCTTTTAAAAATGATTTTTTCTCCATTGATTCCGGAAATTCTCAAATCAATATAGTCCAGATTTTCTTCGTATATATTTAGTTTTGGTAGCGCCTGTTTGAGCTTGTTTAGCTGATAATCCAGGTCGCTCGTCATGTCCAACCAGATATAAAACTTTCGCTGCGTCCAGAGATGGAATTCTCGTTCCACATTGAAATACACTCCGTGAATGATTTTCATCCCAAATTTTTCCTCAAAACTTTGAATGGCCTCCAGCGCAAAAGCAAGTCGTTCTTGGGACATGATGGTGCTTCCCATCCGTACGCTTCCTTCACGCTCAATTTGAATCACGGGAAGCGCTTTTTGGTTTTTCCCTTCGACCACCATGCCCACGGTATTGAGTAAATACTCTTTTTCTTTCCCATCCTCTTTGTTTTTGACGATGAGATTGGCAATGGGGGGATAGGTTTCCAGGATAACCATCAGGGTGTCTGGGATTTTTTTTCGTATTTTTAGCGTTTCATATTGTGGAAGTTCTTTTTTGAGTATGGGAATGAGCTCATTGGTGTTGAGGAGAATGAGGTTGCTGTTTTTGAAGTCTTTTAAAAGACTTTCAATGGGGTGTCCTTGGGTTATTTTGCCTCCTTCGACAACTTGAATCGATTGTATTAAAAAGCTATCCGAAATAAAAAGGATATTGACGAGCCATAAGAGGACCGCACCGGCACTGATTAAGATCGAGAATCGTTTGAGTTTTCCAATCCAGCCTCGTTCTCCCCGGGTACGAAGCGGCATTTTTTTTACTTTTTCGATTAATGTTTTTCCGGATCGACGCTTTAAAATGGACCGCTTAACCAACGGTTTTGTGCGTCTAAAGCCTGTTGCGGAGGGTTTCTTTCGGCGAAAAATCATTGGCTAGGCGACTATTAGGGCCCTACATGTCTGACCCGGTGCGAGTGTGGGAGGGTTAAACCGTGGCAGTAAGAACTGGTGCGGCGGCTTCTCGTCGTGCCCGTGCTTTGGCTTTGTTGCGACGTTTGTAGGCTTTACTCTTGGGTCGTCGTTCATTGACCCCGTTCATGCCATGTCGTTTTGAAGAACTTCGATTCGTCATACGTTGAGGTGATGATATGTGGCCACCACTATAGCGGAGCGTAAAAGTGAGGTCAAGGTTACGCAGAGAGAATAAAAACGAGGCCCGGAGAGATCTCAGGAGTACCCGATGGTGCATCCTATAAAACCTTTCAAAACGTACGCTGGAGGCTTAAAGGAGGCTCAAAAAATTTTTCAAGATCTTTTTTCCTTCGTGTGTACCGATGCTTTCCGGATGAAATTGAATGCCTTCGATCGGATAAGTTTTGTGTCGGACCCCCATGATCAACTCGTCTTCGGTAACGGCGCTTATTTCCAAGCAGTCCGGTAGGGTTGTTCTATCGGCGAGCAGTGAGTGATAACGCATCGCGGTGAACGGATTTGCAATTCCGGTGAAAATTGTTTTTCCATCATGTTGAATAGCGCTGGTTTTCCCATGGCGCACTTCCGGTGCCGGTATGATTTTTCCGCCAAAAGCGTAAACAATCCCTTGATGTCCCAAGCATACTCCAAGTAGGGGAATATGTTTTCCCAGCGTAAGGATGACCTCTTGGCATATTCCAAAATCAGAATCTTTTTCCGGTGTTCCTGGGCCAGGGGACAGCACGATATGGGTTGGGCTCAGCTTTTCTACTGCTTCCCGATTCACTTCATCATTTTTTTTGACTATCGGGTTCCCGCCAAGTTCTCCTATATACTGGTAAAGATTGTAGGTGAAGGAATCATAGTTATCGATGAGAAGGGTTTTCATTGCGTTGAATCATCGGGTGAAACCTGATTTTTTAGAGTGGCGGCCCTTTTTTTGAGTTTTTCTTCACACGTTTCTATCGACATAAAGAATCCCGGGCTTAAGATGAGCGGCAAGTGATTCATTTTTAATTTTAGCCTTACTTTTATTGTTCCGTCCGGTTGTTCAACAAGTGCCGTGTTTTTCCAATCGATTTCTTCTGCAAAAGTTCCGAGTTCATTTTCTACATTGATGTTTCCCTGTAAGTATTTTACCAGATTTTCGATGTCGATTTCGATTTCTTTTTCAGGAAGATGGATTCGAATGTGGTCTATTTTTTCGGGATCCACTTCTCCCCACCGTTTAAGATGGCTGGAACGCTTGAGGCGTATTTTGAATGCCTCTTGCATGAGGCCCAATAACTGTTGGTTTTTTTCGCTAGGTTTTTCTGTTTTTGCATCGATGGTCCTTTTTTCTTTCATTTCTGAAGGGGGAGTGTTTTTTATAATCAGATGAGGCCTCCGAAGGAAAGGTCTTGTTCCTCTTAAAAAAACACTTTTTTTGCTTCTTTTTTCTTGTTTTAAGGCGAGTAGTGTTTCGCGAGTGTTGGGAATTCTTTCGGGGTAAATCAGCGCTTTTTTCCCTTCTCCAATAGTTTTCATTTCGTAAAGTTCGAGCGTTTTGATGAACTCTTCTTCTTCTCTTGACCAAGACTCGTTGTGGGGTTGAATCAGATGAAGCACCTCGTATGCGACTCGCGGAATTCCCATTTTTTTATCCATTTCATTTTTAGGGATTGAGTCCTCTTCTTCGGTGGTTTCTTCAAAAGGAATAGGTTTGACCAGGCTTTCTTTGGGAGGTTGCAGTAGTCTCAATTTGAATAAAAGAGGAGTTTTTTTATCTTCCTTTTCCGTGTCTGGAGTTTCCCTTTTTTCTTCCGCATCCTTTTTTTCGGGATGATTTTCTTCCGGAGATTTTTTTTCGACCAGCATTTCATTCAATCCTGCCAGCATGAGTCTTTTGAGCTCTATATAAACTGCTGCCGCTTCATATTTGAATTGATTTTTTGTTAAGATCTCTTTTCCTGTATCCACCAGGATTTCTCCTTCCGCGTTCATGATGCTTCGTATTTCATATCGTATTCCATCCAAATTCAGGCGAAATTTTCCTTCGCATTCCAAATTGGTGTTTGGGGCCGGTGTTGAATCCGGAGATATGGCTCGGGGAGAAAGGATCAATTCTTCAAATTCAACGAGTGCTTTTTTTTCTCTATCCCGCAATGAAATCCGGCTTGGGATGAGTACCGTTTTTGCATTCTCCCGACAGGTTATTTTGAGTGCTTCGATTTCTTTTCTTTTTTCCTCGTATGGATAATTTTTAAATTTTTTGCCTGCCCATTTCAAGATGATTTTACTTGTTAGTTCTACTGACGGCGTTTCCCTTTTTTCCTTTCCATTCAAAACTTTTTTTGTTTGTTGTTGTATGTGTTGTGAAATTTCATTCATTTTTTCCTCAAGCCATTCTTCCGCCAGTTCTTCCATCCATTGCAATGCGTTTATTGCGGCTTGGGGGTCGGTCACTGCTCTCAGGGTTGGAAGTTGTGTTTTTAATTGTTGGGTCGCCTTCATCCGATCGGCATTTTTTCGTGGGTTGCCCTTTAGGCCTGCCGCTTTAAAGGCTCCCTCCCATAATTGCCATGCCATCCAGGCCATGTTGGTATGGATCGTGGCATTCGTTGAGGCGTGTTCCTTTTCGTTTCCATAGTCCCACTCTCTTTTGGAGTGCGTTCGACTATACATTCCTTCAGCGTTTAAATCTTTTTTAATTTCGGTAAGACCGTACTCTGTTTCACTTTGTAGCCATCCCATATAACCCATGAGATCATTGAGGCTGTGAAAAAAATCTAAATCATCTTCGGGATTTGCACTGTCCGCTAAGTGAATCATCAACCGAGTGGTGATCATTCTAATCTGTTGAGTTTGTTGCGAGTTGAGCTTTCCGGTGGCATAAAATGCCCCATAATGATCGACCAAAAAGTCAGAATTTTGCCGTTCTTTTTGGGGTCGAGTTTGATACAGAAGTGCCACACAGAGATCTTGAAAAGGAAATAATCCTTCGGGACAATCCACGAGGTCATTTTCTTTCATGCGCTCCATGGTGCGTATGAAAGCGTGCAATGCTTTTTCATGCTCCGGTTGCAGTAGTTCATTTTTTTGTCCCCAGGCTTCGGCGCTGCGTGCTATTTTCCCAATGCGTTGGAACGATTGCAGATTGGTTTCAATCACCACTGGAGCACCTGTTTTTAAAGAATCCCGATTCAAATAATCCCAAAAAGGGGGTTTGCCAAAGGGAATAATCATTTTCATGCCTTTGTTTTTCAAAAAACCAAGTTCCATTCCTATTTTTTCACTCAATTCCTGCGCATCTCGGAAAGGTCTATTTTTTATTTGCAGCTTGCGGAAGGCTATTTCGCTTTCCATCCATTCTTTCCATTTTTTCACGTGTGAGGATTCGGGTTCGTCGAGTGAGTGTTTTTTGAGCGAGGGATTTGGCATGGAGCCTTTAATTTTTAAGATTGGGTATTTATAATACTATATAATAATTTCACGTCAAATAAGCCTTGGTGGATTCTGTGGGTACTCTTTTTTATGGGGGCTGGCCTTTTTTAGTTTTGGCATCCACAAGCCCCTGTGGTTGCATTGGGGTTGTCGATTTTAAATCCTGCCGCCTCATACGTTTCTATGTAGTCGATACGGCTTCCTTTCATTTTCTCAAAGGATTCTCTGTCGATGAATAAGGTTACGTTGTTGTGAAATCCTAAAATTTTATCACCTTCTTGGGCATATTCTTCAAAATCCATGGAATAGGTGGCTCCGCTGCAACACCCTCCATCGCCTAAGCTCTTCACCCGTATGCCGTACTTTTTTCGGCCTTCCATTTCTGCAATTTCAACAATTTTAAGCGCCCCTCGCTCCGTCAAAACAATTCCTTTTTCGGATAAATCTTTTTGATAGTCTTTTAAGCTTCCATTCAAGGCTTTAAGCATTTCGGTGAGCGTTGATTCCGGCATTCCATGCCCCAGAATTCCTTCTTTTAGGGTTTCGAAAACGTTCACGCTGCACCCAAAACAATGGAGCCCAAACTGTTGCATGATTTCGGCCGCATGAGGATGGCGTTGAAGCACTTGGCTGATGGTGAGATCCGAGTTTATCAGCGCTTGATCCCCCGATTTTTTGGAAGGCTTTTTTGATAATTTTTTTACGGATTGAGCCTTGGAGGAAAGGTGCTTTTTGGAGGCGATAGTTTTCGACGGCGTGGTTTTCATGAGCGGTTTCTGTGGATTAAAGTGATCCATTTTTTTCCTGGAGCGTGGTTTCGAGGGGGGTCGCTTTCAGGACGTTTTTTTGAAGTTCGGTGTTTTGCCAAAAGAGATAAGTGACTCCTCCAATCATCATCACCAGAATTAAGATGGCTAGGATGGAGGTGTTTGCATGAACGTTTTTCATGGGGTATCAATACAGGAATTGATTTTATTGTACGCTTTTTGGAACTGGGTGCAACTGTTGGGGGATTTTTCTTGAACTTGCGTTAAAAATAAATAACAACAAAATCAACTTGTGTAAATTCCGTGGTCTCCGTTACAAGTGTATTGCTTTTAAATGGTGATTTTATGAAGTTTTCTTCTTTTTATCGGGACGTGAATTCTTGTCGACTACTTTATAAGTATTCAAAAGGGGATCGTTTTTCGAAGATTCTTTCGGCTCAACAAGAAATGCAACGGTATTCCGAGGAAGTTCGACCTCAATTTCTTGAAAAAATAGAAGCCGCTCGTGAAAAACGAAGAGCTTTGGTGGCTTTTTGTGAGTCTAGGGGATTGAAAATCGCTCAAAAAGTTTCTGAGGAAGCCATTGATGATGTTGAAAAAAAAGATCAAGAAGGGAGACTTATTGAATCCAGTTTTATTGTGGAGGTTGAAGATCCTAAACAAGCTCGTGAGGCGATCCGAATTTGTAAAGAAAAGAATCTCATGGCGTTGCCGATTGGGGCACGAACCAGTGGGTTGGGGGTTTTTGAGGTTGCCGGAGTGGCCGCCCAGAAAGGTTTTGATGGCGTGATGGGCATTCAGATGCATGATTTTAATGAATACGAGGAGAATGATGAAACGAAAGAAGTAAAATCCGCTTCCCAGACCATTGATATTCCCTCTTATGATCCCGCCGTTTATGATTTGATTCGACATAAAACACTTCCCCTTGCGCTTTTGAAGTCCAAATCTTTTCCGCAAGATCTTGCCCATCCTCATCGGGTGATTGCTCATGCGGGTTGTACGGTGGATGTGGTGAATCGTTTTTTGGCCGATAAATTAAAAGATCCTCGTTATCAGTATCGTATTTTGAATGATCTTACGACCCGAAAAGAGGCGCAACTTGGTGGTGTTATTTCGACCGGGGCCGAAGGAGGTAATCGGACCAAAGTTTCGGAAGATCTTTGTCAAACTACTATTGTTGATGGCAATGGAGCGTCGCGCATTTTGGATAAAGAGAAAAGTAAAAAAATAGTGGGTCTCAATGGGGTGACTTTGATCACTCAAGCGGAATTTGAAGTGACCGCTTTTCCCAAGCATGAACATGCCGTTTTTATTCCGTTGAATGGCAAAGGCGTGAATATGTGGGAAAATATGTTGAAATTACAACAACGTTTGAAGCGTTTTTGTAAGCCTAAAAATGGTTTAGGGGGTCGAGTTTTGGAAGGGGAAGGTCCCAATGGATTGATCATTACGGCCATGGAGCCGCTTTCTCGTTCCGCCTTGGATATCGCGACGGAAGGCGGGAATGGGAAGCCGGGAGATGATCTTTATAAGAACGCCTTGGGTACAGCTGAGGTTGGGGTTTATGTGACATTTTCTTCATTTAACTCAGGAGACACTACCGATGCGATGTCGTATGTTGAAAGTTTATTGCAAGAAGAGTTGAGTCAGGTGTTGGGCTGTCCTTCTCATTTGGAGGAGGCCAAGTTTGATGAAAAAACGTACAATATTAAAACGCTTAATTTGGCGAGCCATCGGCAAATTCTTTTTCTTCAACCTCAAGAGCGTGCTCGTATGGATGAAATTCGTCATGGTGCTCCTGCCCATTCCAAAGAAAAAGCAACGAAATTGGGAGGTCAAACGCAATCCACGGATCTCAATATTCGATTTCTTTCGGAAGATCCCGCGGAAAATAAAAAAGCGATGCAGTTGGTCTCTCGACTTTATAATGAATACGCCCAATCGTTTCGTTCTGAAGATGGATTTCAGGTAGTCTTGTATGGGCACCTTCATCCCGGTTTTGG
Organism: uncultured Candidatus Peribacteria bacterium; assembly: GCA_964436935.1. GTDB lineage: Bacteria > Patescibacteriota > Gracilibacteria > UBA1369 > UBA12473 > CAYTES01. The sequence continues at coordinate 22,235 of CAYTES010000002.1, forward strand.
TGAAGAGAGTGGAGGTTTTGATCCTCACGTTCGTGTGATTTTCGAATTGAGTAATCCGCATAGTCGTTACAATTCTCCTGAAAATGTGATTGCCATGAAAAAACGACAGGTGAAATTGTATCAAAAGCTGATGGCGTTGAATGGGAAATTCGGTATTTCCATCGCGTGTCCCGAGAAAAGTCGCTTCACCAATAAAGAGTATTGGAATTGGCTTTGTCTGTATTATCCGGAACAAGCCCGTGGCTATTTGGATGCCGCTGAAGAGTATGGTTATTCCAAGACGGTTGAGGGGTTGCCCGATCGCGCTATTTTAGGGGGTCGTATACCGCATGAACTCCCCGGCACTCTCCACGCGGTCCCCAATGGAATCAAGGGGGTGCTCAATGAAGCGTTGATTGGGAATGAACCGGTTGGCGCGGAACGGATCGCGGGACTTCATCCGCTATTGAAAAACTATTGGCCCGCGATTTTGGAAATGAGTCAATTTACTCATCGAGGCCCCCTTATTAAACGTATGGTGGGTGAAGTTCAGCGGAGTATTTATGAGAAATTTAAATTGAAAAATGATCAGTATCCTTTTTTTATTGAATCCACTGCCGAAGCGGAACTTATTTTGGAAGAAAATTTTGGAAAAGATTGGGGAAATCATTATGTCATTCATCATATTAAAGCAAACTCGGTCGATTTGTTAGCCGATCAATTTCCACGAAATCCCAAGGCGTTTTATGTGGTGGATTTGGAAGCGTTGGGTGTGCCCAAGGGGCTTTCACTGCTTGTCGCACCGCATGAGTCTATTCGAGATGCCTACGAACGAAATTTGTCAGGTCAAAATCAAGCTGTTTTTAGGAATTTATATGGAATGCGTGAAAAATGGCCTTATGAAACTCAGGAAACTCCAAATTTACCGGCCATTGCCAGTTTGGGAATTATTCTTCAAGAAAACGAGCTTGCGACTCAGTCCGCCGCGCAACGTCCTCGTATGATCACGACCAATCCGGGTCCCGGCCAGATTCATGACGTTATTTTGGGAGGAACTCAGGAACTTTTTGAACATCTTGCCGAATGGACAACTCCGGAGTATCAGAAAAAAATCATTCAGGAACTTAGAGGATTTGTCGGTATTCCCAAGGAGCACGTGCTTGCTTTTTTTACGTCGGCCACTCAGTGCATGCGCATGTTGCAGCGATCATTAAAGGATAAGAAAGATCAAGTGAAGGTTTTGCAAGTGACCAATGATGCGTTCAGTGAAAGTTGGAATTCTATCAATGGGGATGTGACTCGAATTATTACTCCGTGGACGACTTCGGAGCATTCCGAGATGGATCACGTGGCCAACGAACTGATTCAAGGCATGGACCCTAACCGACGAAATCTTGTTTGTGTTACGCCTCATAAAACCTCTACCACCGCCGATTTTGCTCCCGATGATTTGATTCAAGCTCTGGCGCGTTTGGGGAAAATCATTGGAAAAGATTATGACATGATTTGTGACACCACTTCCGGGCTTGGTGCTCGTCATTATGCCACCACGCGGGATCCGGATACGGGATTCTCCAGGCTTCCCTTCGGAACATTTGCTTCTTTTCACAAAGGTTTGCAACAACCGCCCGGTCTTTCTTGTCTTTCTTTTTCTCCTCAATTGGCTCAACTTTTAGGGTTGGATATGGATGTCGCTTCGGGAGGGGATGTGGGTAAATTTAGCCTCAAAGCTAAAAATCAAGACACGCAACGTGGTAAAATTATTAATCCGCTTGCCTTGGCCATGTTGGGGCAAAAATTGAGAGCGGAAATAGAAGCGAGAAGAACCCCTGAGATTATTCAACAAGAAACTCAAGCCAAAGTGAGTTTGGTTTTGGGATGGTTGGAGTCGCATCCGGATCTTATGAATTTGGTTCCCAATGCGTTGGATGCTTCCCCTTTGTTATTTGGAATATTTTCGCAGGCTAAAAATTTAGTGGTGGCTAAACGACTCTTAGCGGAAGTTTTCGGATATTATGTGGGTAGTGGGTATGCTCCTTTTGATAAAGAAGCCATTCGTAATTATTTGCCGAATGTTGCTTATGCGGATCTTAAAAATATTTTAGCGGCTTTGGATGTGGTGTTGACCTTGCCCGATGTGGTTAAAACCCGAGGAGAGCACATTCCCAATATCGCTTTGCGTGAACCGCATAATCCATTGAGTGTGATTGAGCGTTTGATGAATGATTTTATGGTGGACGATATTTTCATGGATGCTCCCGGTTTGCATTGGTTGGAGCGACTGTTTAAAACATGGAATGCGAATGTGAGTAGAGAACAAACTATTCCCGGAAGTGAGTTTAAAACGAACGGTTCTTCGTATACCACCAAAGCTGAAATTTATGGAGATCCTGATAATTTGGGTGAAATGCTAAAGATTGTTCAATTGGAAGATGAATATGAGAAATTCATTGTGGATCATTATAAAGATTATTTGAGTATTGAGAGGGAAATTCGAGCAAAAATTGGAAGTGATCCGGACGCTCGTTATGGTGATGACTTGGGTTTTACTCAGCAGATGGATTTCTTAATTCAGAGGGCGAAAAGTTCATTGATGTCCGTGGCTCATTTGCTCCGATTTTACGTGCAGGATAGTTTGTCTCATCAAGCTCGTCCCGAATTTCCGATTGTGGCGTAGATTAAAAAAAAGCCCCCGCTTTGTGGGCGAGGGCTAAAAAAGCCCGCTTTGTGGGCAAGGCTTTTAGGGGGGCAAGACTATCTTTTCTTCTTGGTCGGAGCCTTTGCTTTTGCCTTAGGTTTTACGGCTTTGGATTTGACAGACATTGCCGTGGCCTTGGGCTTAGCTTTTCCTTTAGGCGCAGCCTTTTTAGGGGCGGCTTTTTTCATTGGCTTGGCCTTAGCCGTGGGGGCCATCTTTTTAGGAGCGGCCTTTTTCATTGGCTTGGCCTTAGCCTTAGGAGCAGCCTTTTTGGCCACTTTAGGTTTTGTAGCTTTCTTTGGAGGCATTGGAGGAAAGTTAGAAATATAAAACTTTATATAAATTCTCCCTGTGATTCTAATCTGTTACAAGGGGTTTATTTGAAATCCTGTATCACTTTTTTTGAAATATTTTTTATATCAGATTTAGGAACTCCCGCAAAACTCCCTTCCGTTGGAAAACCGCCTTTTTTCCGAGCTGTTTTGACGAACCTTCTCATCGTATCTTCTTTTGATACGCTTCGTCGGCTCGTTTTTACATCTCAAAAAAATGACTTATTTTCCAATTGAAATGGAGTTTTGCGGGAGTTCCTTTAATTTTTTTTAAATCCTTTCTCTAAGAGTTCTTGGATCGCCTGTTTTATGGGACGCATTACGATTCCTTCCGTTTGAAGTTTTGTGGTATTTAAAATGCAGTTGGAGCGTTTGGCTTGGGTGTGATTTTGGTAGAGTTCTTCCAAGGAAATGAGTTTGTAGGTGAAGTTTGGATCCACGATGGTTTTGTATTGTTCGAGTATGTTTTGATGATCGATACCGCCGGGATTAGTCATATTGTAGATCCCGGTCCGTTTTCGTTTGATCAATTCCAGGGTGGCGGGCAACAGATCTTCAATGACCGTCATGGAATTTTCAATGCTGATTACTTTTTCGTATTGGGTGATTTTGCTGATGAAATTGCGGGGGCCTGGTTCGTTGTCGATTGGCATGCGGAGTCTCAATTGAAGGACTGGAAACTCCTTTAGAATTTGTTCGGACCAGATTTTGGTTTTGCTGTAAAAACTGCCGTAAAAGTTGGGTGTGTCCTCTTCACGAAATCCTTTTCCTCCATTGTTGCCTTCGTAAATGCATCCACTGCCGAGGTGGACCAATCGTGTTTCCGTTTCGCTGCAGGCTTGCAGTAAAATGAGGGGGCCGGTGACATTGGCATAGACCGTTTCGGCTTGATGCGTTTCACACCAATCCACATTGGGGCGTCCCGTTTTTCCGGCACAGTTGAGCACCACTTCGGGTTGTTGAGTTTTTAGATCCCTGCGTACTTTTTCGATGTTCGCGATATCGGCATCGCCCCATGCCACGGGTTCGCCTTGGGCCTGGAGGTAGTTGAAGAAATGGTGTCCGATGTAGCCTTTGCCGTAAATGAGAATTTTCATGAGATATAGGGAAGTAGCGATCGACTTATTGCAATTTTAACGTAAAAAAGGTATAATTATAAGATTATTTAAAAAATATATTTATGGGAAATCTTGAAGGTGGGGATGAGGAAAAGGAGTCATTGAAAATCTCGACAATTGATATTCCGATTGATACGGCTTTGAATCCAATTGCTTTAGAAACTTGTATGTCACGATTTGGTGCTAAAAGCTTAAGGCCTTTTAATTGGCAGATGCCTAAAAAAGAAGATGTTTTGAAGGCAAAAGATAGGGGTGAAGCTAATTATCCGGTGAGGTATTGGTTTTCATAGTTTTTTGTGGCTAGTTTCTGAGATGAAACGTCAGGTTTTTTTATTGAAAACAACTTGACATCTCTATTTTTATCGTGTTAATGTTTTATCGTGCTAAAACAAATCAAATTACTTTTTATGGATTCTTCCTGGAATAATAAATCGGTTAAAGATCTCTTCAAAGTCATTCTGAAGCTCAAAACGGTGAAAGAGTGCGAAGATTTTTTCCGTGATTTATGCACGCTTTCGGAATTAAAAGCCATGTCTGAACGTTGGGCGGTGGTTCAAAAGATTCAACAGAATATTCCATATCGTCAAATCAGTGAAGAAACTGGTGCGAGTACCGCAACGATTACTCGTATTGCTCATTGGTTGCATCACGGCATGGGGGGTTACAGGCGAATGCTTGAGCGTTTGGGTCGTTAGCTCACATTTCCTTGGATCTCCCGCGCCCCGTCCTGCGGGATTTTTTATATCCTTTTTAGCTCTAATTTATGAACGCTTCTGAAAAACCAACCCTCATCACCCCGGAAATCCTCAAGGGAACTCGTGATTTTCTTCCCAAGGATATGGCCAAACGTGAGTATGTGATGGATAAAATTCGTTCCGTTTTCGTCCGGTTCGGGTACGACACGATTGAAACTCCCGCCATTGAATACACTCGGACGTTGCTTGGAAACTATGGAGAGGAAGGTTCTAAATTGATGTACCGTTTTAAAGATAACGGGGATCGTGATATTGCGCTTCGCTATGACCAAACGGTGCCTTTCGCGAGGCTTGTTGCGGCGAATTATCAGAATCTGCCGATGCCTTTTAAGCGTTATCAAATTTCTCGTGTCTGGCGTGCGGATAAGCCCGCAAAGGGGCGGTATCGTGAATTTTATCAGTGCGATATTGATGTGATCGGAACCGCGAGTTTGTTGGCGGAAGCCGAGGTGGCGGCGGTGATGTTTCGTGTGTTTGAAGCGTTGGGATTTCCACGGTTTGTTATCAAATTCAACAGTCGGCGCTTGATGAACAGTATTATGGACGATCTGGGGATTGAAGCGGGGATTCAAAAAAATGTGATTCGCAGTTTGGATAAGTTGGATAAGATTGGCCGGGAAGGGGTTAAGAAAGAGATGATGAGCTTTTTGGAAGAGGCGCGGTGTGATCTTGTGTTCGACGTGGTGCTTCAGGAAGGCACGAACGCGGAGAAGCTCAAGGCGTTGAGTCGTTATTCCACCGAAGAGATTCAATTGTTTTTGGAAAAGGCTGCGGCGTTCGGCGTGCCGGAGGGAGTGCTGGAGTTTGATGTGAGTTTGGCTCGAGGATTGGATTATTACACGGGGATTACGTTTGAAGCCTTTTTGCCGGATGTCGCGATCGGGGCCGTGTGTGCCGGAGGCCGATACGATGATTTGTGTAGCTTGTTTTGTAAGGAGAAGTTTAGTGGAGTGGGGGTGGCCTTTGGTTTTGATCGTTTGGTGGTGGCCATGGAGCAGTTGGAGCTTTTGAAAAATGCGCAGCTCAATGCCCAGATTTTGGTGACCTATTTTGATGACGCCACGTTGCCTAATTCTTTGACGATTTTAAGAAACCTTCAGGCGGACGGGCTCAATGCCGAGGTGTATTTTGAGCCGGCGTCACTTTCCAAGCAGATGAAATATGCAGATAAAAAGGAGATTCCTTTTGTCGTCATTTGTGGGCCTGACGAGCTCGCTAAGGAAGAGGTGATGATCAAGATCATGAAAACCGGACAGCAGAAATCGATTCCTCAAAATCAGTTGACGTCTTATTTTAAGGGGTACGTTTTTTCGTAGAGTTGCGCTTGTGTGGTGGTCGTTCATCATATTAAAATTAGTATTACTCAGTTATCACATGAATACTATTTCTCCATTTTCTTCCTTACGCATTGCCGTTCAAAGTCGTGGACGCTTGAGAGAGGAAAGTTTAAATTTTCTGCGGTCTTTAGGTTTGGAATTTGAAGACGATGGCCGTTTGATGCTTTCTTGTCGAAATATTGCTTTGGACATTATTTTTTTGCGGAATGAGGATATTCCGGAATATGTCAGTCGTGGGGCTTGTGATTTTGGAATTGTGGGGGAAAATATTTTGGAAGAAAAAAATGTGTGTGTTGAGCTTTTGTATCGTTTGGATTTTGCGCAATGTGCGTTGGTGTTGGCGGCTCCCCGTTCGTCGGAGGTAAAAGGTTTGAAGGATTTGGAGGGAGCGCGCATTGCCACTTCCTACCCTGAAACGTTGAGGCGGTATCTTCAGCAATGTGGAATCAGTGCGGCGGTGATTGTATTGAGAGGTTCAGTCGAAATTGCCCCTCAGTTGAATTTGGCCGATGCCATTTGTGATTTGACTCAAACCGGTTCCACCCTTCGCGAACATGATTTGGTTCCGTTCGAAACGCTTTTGGATTCCCATGCGGTTTTGATTGAAAGTCCTTTTCGGCGTTCGCAGCGTTCTCTTTTTGTATCCCGTATTCCTTCTTTATGATCACCCTTGCCACTCAAAATGAATCGATTGATTCAATTCTACAAAAAATTCAGGCCGCACGCAGTAAAGATGACGATGTTTCCGTTCGCGTTCGGCCGATTTTAGAAGCGGTTCGTGACCGAGGAGATGCGGCCTTGCGGGAATTTACTGAGCGATGGGATGGGGTGTGGTTGGACTCTTTCAGCGTCACTCCTGAAGAAATCAAGCTGGCGTACACACAAATTTCACTTTCGGTTTTGGAGTCGTTGAAAGAAGCGAAAAATGCCATTGAGCTTTTTCATAAGACGCATGTGCGTTTAAATGAGGAGCCAGTTGAAACGCGACCCGGCGTTAAGGTGTGGCGCGAGTTTCGTTCCATTGAACGGGTCGGGTTGTATGTGCCCGGCGGAACGGCAAGTTATCCTTCTACGGTGCTTATGACCGCTGT
>CAYTES010000002.1:29554-59578 GCA_964436935.1 uncultured Candidatus Peribacteria bacterium
ATTGCTGGATGCACCCGAATGGTCATTTGTACTCCCGCGAATCGAGAGGGATTGTGTAATCCGGCGGTTTTGGTGGCGGCCGATTTGTGTGGGGTTTCCGAGATTTATAAAGTGGGTGGTGCGCAAGCCATTGCCGCAATGGCGTATGGAACCGAGACGGTCCCCAAGGTTTATAAGATTTTTGGTCCCGGAAATCAGTATGTGGCGACCGCTAAAATAATGGTGTTTGGAGACGTGGCAATCGATCAACCGGCCGGTCCTTCCGAAGTCGCGGTGATTGCGGATGAGTCGGCGAATCCGGAATGGATTGCGGCCGATTTATTGTCTCAATTGGAACATGGGGGAGATTCGCAGGCGCTGCTTTTGAGTACTTCCGAGGGGTTTGTCCAGAAGGTGGAGGAATTCATGCGACGTCAAATGGAATCGTTGTCTCGAAAAATCATTATTGAGGAGTCGTTTGCGAGGAGTTTTGCGGTGGTGGTGAAATCGATGGATGAGGCGATTGAATTGATCAACGGCTATGCACCCGAGCACTTGGAGATTGTGGTGGAGCAAGGTGAGGCTGGAATTTTGAGCCGTATCGTGAATGCCGGATCTATTTTCTTGGGGCCTTACTCTTCCGAGCCGTTGGGGGATTATGCCACGGGAAGCAATCACACCATTCCTACGTCCGGAGGAGCCAAGATGTTTTCAGCGCTTTCTACGGAGTCGTTTGGGAAAATGGTACAGATTCAAAAAGTGAGTTTGGAAGGCATTCAAAGTCTTCGCAAGACGGTGGAAACCTTGGCGTATTGCGAGGGGCTGGATGCGCATGCACGGGCTGTGACGGTGCGATTTGAGTCTTTATCCGAACCCTCGTTCGAAACCCCGCCCGCCCAAGGGGGGCACGTCCCGAGTTCATTTTAGCACTTTCGCCATGACCACTTTCTAACCATTTTATTAAAAAATCATGAAATCCTTTGCGCTTCCCCACATTCAATTCATGACCGCCTATGCTCCACCTCTGGAGAATCGGTCCGTGTATCAAGGCCTTCGTCTTGATTTCAACGAACGCACGATTGCTCCTCCGCGTGCCGTGCGTGAGGCTTTGAAATCTTTCGCTTTGGAACTTTATCCCGAGTATGCCGATCTTTCGGATCGCATTGCCGTGTATACCGGGGTGAAAGCGGATCAGGTGATGGTCACCAATGGTTCCGATCAAGGCATGGATTTGATTTTTCGAACGTTTACTCAGCCTGACGATGTCGTGATTATTCCTTCGCCCAGTTTTGCCATGTACGAGCAGTGCGCTCAGATTTGCGGAAATCGTATAATCCAACCGCTTTATGTCGGCGAAAATTTAGATTTTCCTTTTGAGGAGGTGATGCAAAATCTTACCTCCAACGTTCGTTTGGTGGTTTTGTGCAATCCCAACAATCCCACCGGGACACCGATTCCCCTTGAACAGATCGAATTGATCCTTCGTAAGGCGTTGGAGACTCGTGCCGTGGTGTATGTGGATGAAGCCTATGCCGAGTTTTCAGGAGAGACCTCAGTTTTATTATTATCTCAGTATCCCAATTTGGTCCTTACGCGAACTTTTTCAAAGGCTTTTGGAATTCCTTCGCTTCGGGTCGGTTATGTAGTGGCATCCTCCGAGTTGATCGGGGATCTGTTGAAAGTAAGAGGACCTTATGATGTCAACATGGCCGGCGCGTGCGCGGCGCGTGCGGCGCTTTTCGCGGTGGATGAAATTCAAGCTTATGCCAAGGAAGTGATGGAACAAGCCAAACCCATGGTCGAGCAATTTTTCCGTGAGGCTGGCGTGTGGTTTTGTCCCAGCCGCGCCAATTTTTTACTTTTTAGGCCCACCGAACCTTCTCGGGAAGTGTTTAAACAATTGGAAGCCAATGGCATTTTAATCCGCCCTCGCAAGGGGCCAAACATCGACAATACCATTCGTTTATCCATTGGAACTGTGGCTCAGATGGAGGAGTTTATTTTCACCTATAAACGCTTATTTCTTTAACTTTATTTATGAAAATTAAGGTCGCTTTTTTGGATCGAGATGGGGTGCTCATTGATGAACCGCAAGATGATTTTCAAATTGATTCCTTGGAAAAGTTGAAGCTTTTGCCCGGGGTGATCGAGGTACTGCAATGGTTGAAGGCTCAAGGGTATCAACTGGTGATGATCTCCAATCAAAACGGAGTGGGTTTGCCTTGTTTCCCGACCCCTTCTTTCATGGGGCCCCAGGAACGTTTGTTGGAACTTTTTCAAGCGCAGGGGATTGAGTTTGAAAAGATTTTTATCTGCCCGCATCTCCCGCAAGACGGTTGTGATTGTCGCAAGCCCAAAATTGGTTTGGTGGATTATTTTTTGACGACCATTGAATTGGATCGAGAACGTTCTTTGATGGTGGGGGATCGTGAGACGGATCGAGGATTTGCGGAAAATGTTGGTATTCCTTTTTTCAAACTGCCCACCAATCAAGGATTTTTATTGCCGGAATTTCAAGCTTTTGTTTTCACCCTAAATTATTTTTAAAATTTTTTTATATGACGCCCGTTTCTCGGCAAGCTTCTCTTCAGCGACGCACCAATGAAACTCAAATCGAGTTGAGTTTAAACTTGGATGGGACGGGGAAATATGACGTTCAAACCCCGATCGGTTTTCTCAATCACATGTTGGAACTGTTGGCCAAACACGGCCTTTTCGATCTCACGGTGAAAGCCACTGGGGATGTGAATTATGACGATCACCATGTCATTGAAGATGTGGGTATTGTCTTGGGACAGGCGATTGCTCAGGCGGTGGGCGATAAAAAAGGCATTCGTCGGTATGGATCTCAAATTTTGCCCATGGATGAGGTGCTTTGCGTGTGTGCCGTGGATTTGGCCGGAAGGTTCTCGTTTGAAACCAACTACGCACCGGTTCGTGAAAAAGTGAATGACTTTCCAACAGAAATGATGTGGCATTTTTGGCAGTCCGTTGCCTCGAACGCTCAGATGAACCTACATTTTCAATTTTTGAATCCCGGACGTAATGAGCACCATAGGTTGGAAGCGGTCTTCAAGTCGTTTGCGAAGTCGCTTCGTGTGGCCTGTGAAATGGATCCTCGAGCGCTCGATCAATTGCCTTCGACGAAAGGCAAATTATAACCATCACAGTATATTTTTTTATGATTGCCATTATTGATTATCAAGCCGGAAATATTACGTCGGTGGTGAATGCGTTGGCCCGTTTGGGGGAGCCTTCTCAAGTGACGTCCGATCCCGAGGTGCTTCGTCGCGCCACAAAAGTTATTTTCCCCGGTCAAGGCGCGGCGGGGCCGGCCATGGCCCGTTTGCGTGAGATGGGTTTGGTCTCGCTTTTAAAAGAAATTCAGGTGCCTTTTTTGGGGATTTGTTTGGGGTTGCAGCTTTTGTTTGAATCGTCTGAGGAAAATGAAATTCAAGGACTGGGCGTTGTCCCCGGTCGGGTGACTCGGCTCGAAGGGGAGGGCCTCAAAATCCCTCATATGGGCTGGAATACTGTCGAGCAGGCCGGATCCTCGCCGCTTTTTGCGAGTATTCCCAATCATGCTTTCTTTTATTTCGTGCATTCCTATGCGGCGCCACTCCTTCCTGAAGAGACGATTGGTGTCACGCGTTATGGCATTCCGTTCACGGCGGCGTTTCAGCGCGACAACATTTTTGGAGTTCAGTTTCATCCTGAGAAATCGGGAGACGTAGGTCTTCAATTGCTTTCTAACTTTATGGCTTTATGATACTTCCTGCGATTGATTTGATGGGCGGACGCTGCGTCCGGCTCAAGCAAGGCGATTACAACCAGGTGACTTTTTATCCCGCCGATCCTCTCACTATGGCGCGTTTGATTGAGCGTATGGGGTATGAATGGTTGCATATTGTTGACTTGGATGGGGCCAGGGAGGGCGAATCGGTCAATGCGGCGGTCATTGCTGAGATTGCGCGCAGTACTTCTTTAAAGCTTCAAGTGGGAGGTGGACTACGAACACTGGAAGCCATTGAAGCGATGTTTTCATGCGGAGTGTCGAGGGTGATGTTGGGGAGTGTTGTGGTGCACAATCCTGAGATTTTGGAGCAAGCGCTTGAAAGGTGGGGGGCGCAGCGGATTGTGGTGGCGGTGGATGTTTTGGATGGCGTGGTGCGTATTTCTGGGTGGAAAGAAAAGGTGGAGCTTTCTTTGTTTGATTTTGTCGGTTCCCTTCAATCGAAAGGAGTTCAACATATTTTATGCACTGATATTACGGAGGATGGTATGATGAGAGGTCCAAATATTTCCTTTTATACGGATTTGGTCGAGCGATTTTCGGGATTGAATTGGATTGCCGCTGGGGGGATCCGTTCTCTTCAGGATGCTCACCGATTGAACGAAATGGGAGTTAAAGAGGTGGTGATGGGAAAGGCTTTTTATCAAGGGACTCCGTTGGCCAAACGGGTGATTCCTTGTTTGGATGTGGAGGGGGGTCGTGTGGTGAAAGGCATTTCATTTGCAGGCCTTCGTGATGCGGGTGATCCTGTGGAGTTGGCTCGGACTTATGATGCCCAAGGCGCCGACGAGTTGGTGTTTTTAGACATCACGGCCACTTCGGACAAGCGGGCCATGGTGGCGGATTTGGCCCGACGAGTGGCTCAGGCTATTTCCATTCCGTTCACGATTGGAGGGGGAATAAGGTCAATTGAAGACATCCGCTGCGCATTGGAAGTCGGCGCGGATAAAGTGTCTATCGAGTCCGTGGCAGTATTGAATCCGGATTTGATTTCAGAGGCTTCCGCGTATTTTGGATCGCAGGCGATTGTGATTTCGGTCTCGGCGAAACGTCGGGAAGGAGCCGAGGGTTGGGATGTGTATATCAAAGGGGGGCGTGAACGGACAGAGTGGGATTTGATCGAGTTTTTGCGCGAAATGCAACGTCGAGGGGCCGGAGAGATTTTACTCAACTCGATCAATGAAGATGGGGAAGGGCATGGGTATGACCTTGAAATGTTGCAAGCCGCCAGTCGAGTGTTGACCATCCCGTTGATTGCGTCCAGCGGCGCCGGGGAGTTGAGTCATTTTTATGAAGGGGTTGTGGAGGGGAAGGCGGATGCGGTGTTGGCGGCGTCTGTGTTCCATTATGGCAAGTTTACGGTGGGGCAGGTGAAGGAGTATTTGGCGGAAAAGGGAGTTGCTGTTAGAGGAAAGAGGGCCAATTCCTCTCGTTTGCAAAATAAAATGCGCACTCGAGAAACAGGCCCTCTTTCCTCTAGATTGATCTGATCGCCTATTCACTTCCTTCGCAGAACAAAATGCTTCGTCGCTAAACACGCGTGCCGTTCAGGAGTAAAAATGTTTAGATATTCATCCTTTAAGCTTAAGTATATGTCACTCAATTTTGAAAAATCCGCCCTTTTGCCCGCTATTATTCAAAATGCTTCCACGCGCGAGGTTTTGATGCTGGGCTATATGAATGCCGCCGCACTTGAGCGCACGGAGGAAACGGGCAAGGTATGGTTCTATTCCCGTAGCAAAGATCGTCTGTGGATGAAAGGAGAAACCAGTGGAAATGTTTTAGACGTGGTTGAGATTCGGTTCGATTGTGATTTGGATGCCATTTTGATTCTTGCTCAGCCGGCGGGCCCAACGTGTCATACCTTGCAGAGGTCTTGTTTCGGTGAAAAAAGTCTTTCTGTTGGATTTTTGGGGGAGTTGATGGAGGTTATTTCTCGTCGCAAAAAAGAGCTTCCGGAAGGCTCCTACACGACGCAACTTTTTCGCGATGGTTTGGAACAAATTGTGGCTAAAGTGGCGGAAGAGAGTGAGGAGGTGGTGCGTGCCGCCCGGGAAGAGTCGGATCAGCGGGTGGCTGAAGAGGGCGGGGATTTGTTGTATCACCTTTTTGTTTTGTTGGCGCAGAGGGAGATTCCTTTGAGTCGTGTGATCGAGGTTTTGGAGGCTCGCCACTCAAAATGAAAATATATGCACACTTGAGGAGAAGTGGTATATTCCCCTCGCGCGCAAAACAAAATGTTTGCTCGGGAAAAGCGCCCCTCCTCCTTGATGCTGTCGACTAATTTCGACACACAATTTTTATTACTTTTTGATCTTAAATCAATTTAAATCACCCCGCTATTATTTGACTGTCGATAAAATCCGTTAAATAATGAAGAGTCATTTTAACTTGCATCCATGTCTTTTTGTCCCCAATGTACCGGTTCTTTTGACATCACTCCCGGGGAAGATGCGTTGCGCATTAAAATTGGCCAAACCTTTGAAGCTGGTTCTGTTCCCTCGCCCACTCACTGCCCCGATTGTCGTATGCAACGGCTCATGGCACGACGCAACGAGCGTATTCTTTATACTCGCACTTGCAGTAAAACGGGAATTCCCATCATTTCGGTTTATCCTGAAAATGTACCCTTCCCTGTGTATGATCGTGCCGTCTGGTGGGGTGACAGTTGGGAGGCGTTGGATTATGGTCAAGCGTTTGATTTCACTCGGCCATTTTTTCAACAGTTTGCCGAACTGCAGTCTAAGGTCCCGCGTTCTGCTTTGAATGCCACCAACTCGCTCAATTGCGACTATTCCAATTTTTCATTCGACTCCAAAGATTGTTATTTGAGTCCTTGTTCCTACCGATCCGAAGGGCTGCTGTATTGTTATTGGTCTTTGGAATCCAAAGATTCGGTTGATTGCAGTTATCTCTTTCAGTGTGAACAATGCTTTGAATGCACCGACTGTAATAATTGTAATAACTGCATTCGATGTGTGCTTTCAAAGAACTGTTTTGATTCCGCTTATTTGTATGATTGTCGAGGGTGCTCCAACTGTTTTGGGTGCGTGGGGTTGCGTCAAAAGTCTTACGTGTTTTTTAATGAACCGCTTTCTAAAGAAGAGTATGAGCGACGGGTGAAGGCCTTTGATTTCAATAATCCTCAGCATGTGGGGTGGGCCGAGCAGCAATGGGAGCGGTTGAAACAGAATCACCCTCGCCCCAATTCCATTCAAGATAAAACGGAAGAGTGCACCGGAGACTATATTTTTGAGTCCAAAAACTGTAAAGACTCCTATCAACTCTACCGCTCGCAGGACTGTTTGTATGTTCAGGATTCTGAAGTGAAAGACGCTTTGAGCTGTTATCATGCCGGGTGGTCTCAGTTTGTCTACGAAAGTTATTCCCCCGTTAATCAAACTGGTACCGCATTCTCGAGCCAATGTTGGCAAGGGAGTGATAATTTTTATTCCGATAATTGTCACGGGTCTTCCCATACTTTCGGCTGTATTGGATTAAGGCAAAAACAGTACTGTATTTTGAATCGTCAGTATTCCAAAGAGGAGTATAAGGCGCTTCTTCCAAAGATTATTGAGCACATGAAGAAGAACTCCGAATGGGGCGAGTTTTTTCCTATCTTGCTGTCACCTTTTGCCTACAATGAAACCATGGCTCATCAATTTTATCCTTTGAGTCGAGAAGAAGTGTTGAAGCGAGGATGGAAGTGGCAAGATCAATTGCCGTTCACTACCGGTAAAGAAACCAAAGAGATTCTTGCTTGTTCGCAATGTCGTCGGAATTATAAACTCATTGCCCAAGAAGTGGCATGGGCTAAAAAACGTCGTTTTCCCTTGCCGCACCTTTGTCCGGAATGTCGCTACGAGCAGCGGATGCGCGTGCGAAACCCTCGAAAATTGCATGATCGTCCGTGTGCGCAGTGTGGGGAAGCTTTTCAAACCACCACCCCAACGGATTCTCCTAAAAGCGTGTATTGTGAGCCGTGTTATTTGAAGGTAATTTATTAGGGTATGGAGATCACTCAAACGTGTCGGCTCACGGGAAAGTCATTCCTTGTATCCGAGTGGGAACAAGAATTTTTAAAGAAAATGGAGCTTCCTTTGCCCGCCTTATGCATTGAAGAGCGGCATCGTCGACGTCTTGCCCATCGCAATGAGCGAAAATTGTATCAAGACGTTTGTGATTTAACGGGAAAGCCCCTCGTTTCGATTTATTCTCCGGATCAGCCTTATACCGTCTACTCCAGCGAGGCCTGGTATAGCGATGCGTGGGACCCTAAAAGCTATGGGCGCGAGATGGATTTTTCTCGGCCTTTCTTTGATCAGTTTTGGGAGTTGAAAAAAGGTGTTCCCCGTTTGGCGCTCATGAACCTTCGGGGAGAAAATAGTGAGTATTGCAACATCACCAATAGCAATAAAAACTGTTATTTGGTTTTCGGTGGCGACTATTCGGAAGATTGTTTTCACTCCATTTTCAGTATGCATTGTAAGGATGTGTGCGACGCTTATCTACTGAACAAATCGGAGCTCGTGTATGATAGTATTGATTGTGTCGGAGCTTATAATCTGCGTTATTCTCAAGCTTCGGTAGGGTGTCGGGATAGTGATTTTTTGTTCGAGTGTCGCAATTGCGATCATTGTTTTGGTTGCGTCGGGTTGGTCAATAAAAGCTACCATATTTTTAATAAGCCGTATTCGCCTGAGGAGTATGAACGACTTGTGAAAAGTTATCGTCTCGACACCTGGTCCGGGGTGCAGAAAATGAAGCAAGCGTTTGCCCAATTCAAACTGAATTTCCCCCATCGTTTTGCCCAGATTTTAAATAGTGAAAATGTCACCGGAAATTTTATCAATAATGCTCAAAATTGCATCAACTGTTTTGACATTCAAGGGCCGGCTCAGGATTGTAAGGATCTCATTTTTGGCGGATGGGAGGCGAAGGACATTGTCAGCTCCGATCATTGTGGGTTTAAGGCGGAACTGTATTATGAAATGCTGGGCTCCATTGAGGGGCGTGAGTGTGCCTTTTCCGCTTTTTCATGGACGTCTCAGAACACTTTCTATTGTGACATGGTCATCAACAGCCAGGATCTTTTTGGGTGTAGTAGCATGAAACGTGCGCAGTATTGTATTCTGAATAAGCCGTATTCGAAGGAGGACTATTTTGAGTTGAGGGGGCGAATTGTCGAGCACATGAAGCGCACCGGCGAGTGGGGAGAGTTTCCGCCCATGGCGCATTCCCTTTTTGCCTACAATGAAACCGTGGCTCAAGATTTTTTCCCTTTGAGTAAGGATGAGGCATTGAAGCAGGGTTTGCAATGGAAAGATGAGCAAGTGAAGCCTTCTGCGGCGAATTTTCCGGTGGCGGATTCGATTCATGATGTGAATGAGTCGATTTTGACTCAGGTGTTGGTGTGCGAAAAGACCGGACGTTCGTACCGCATCATCCCTCAAGAGTTGAAATTCTATCAAAGACTACATATTCCCATTCCACGTTACGCCCCAGAAACTCGTAATGAACTGCGTATTGCTCAGCGTAATCCGTACCATTTGTGGGATCGGGTTTGTGCTCAGTGTGCTGCACCCATTCAAACCACCTATGCGCCGGATCGGCCTGAACGTGTATACTGTGAGTCGTGTTATCTGATTCAAGTGTACTGATATTTTATGCATCAAATTTGTAAAAATTGTACAAATAATTTTCTCGTGGCTGAGGAAGATTTGATTTTTTATGATCAGATTTCTCCGGTGTTTACAGGGCAAAAATACGTGGTACCTCCTCCTCGGCTTTGTCCCCGTTGCCGCCTCCAACGCCGCATGGCTTTTCGTAATGAGCGTAAGTTGTATAGCCGAAAAAGTGATTTAAGCGGACGTCCGATCATTACCAATTATTCTCCGGATAAAGCTTACAAAGTTTACGATCAGGAGGAATGGTGGAGCGATCAATGGGATGCCATGAGTTACGGTAAAGATTTTGATTTTAACCGTACCTTTACCGAGCAATTTGATGAACTGATGCATGCGGTCCCTCATATTTCTTTGATCAATAAAGGTTGTGAAAATAGCTACTATACGAATTTTGCACTGTATCAAAAAAACTGTTATTTGATTTTTGGGTCCGGTAATGCTGAGGACTGTCTTTATGGTAAGTATGTGGTGGGAAGTAAAGATTGTGTCGACAGCCTTGCACTTTATTCTTCCGAGCTTTGTTATGAAGGGGTCGCTTCCGACAATTGTTATCAGTGTCGTTATTTTACAAATTCTCGAAATTGTACCGATAGTTTGATGATCGACAACTGTCTTTCCTGTAAAAATTGCATTGGCTGTTTTGGTTTGGTTAATAAGGAATACTATTATTTCAACCAATTTGTGGGGAAGGAAAAATTTCAAACCTTGAAAAAGGAGTTTGAATTTTTGACGCCTTCCAAATTGGCTTGGCTCCGAGCTCAGTTTGAAAATTTGAAAGGGGATTTGCCCCACCGTGAATCCCATGCGTTCGGTTGTGAGAACTGCACAGGAGACAATATGTACAACTCGAAAAATTGCCAGGTTAGCTTCGATATTAAAGAATGTGAGGATTCCAAATTTTTGAATTTTTCACCCAATACTAAAAATAGTTACGACATTATTTTTTGCGCGCCGGAAGGTATGGAATTTTCTTATAATATTTGCTCGTGCATAGGTACAAATTTCATGAGCAACTATACGGTTTGGTACGGTGCCAATATTTATTATTCTATCGAATGTCATAATAACAATGATCTTTTTGGTTGTGTCGGCCTTCGCAACAAGCAGTATTGTATTCTCAATAAACAGTACACCAAAGAAGCGTATGAGCATCTTGTCGGGCGTGTGATTGAGCACATGCAAAAAACAGGGGAGTGGGGTGAATATTTGGATTATCGCCTTTCTCCTTTCGGTTATAATGAAACCGTGGCTCAGGAATATTTTCCTTTGCAAAAAGAAGATACAGTTGCTATTGGAGCAAAATGGCATGAAGAGACTCAAGAAAAACTTGATGGTGTGTTGCTGAACCAGGTTCCTGAAGATATTCGTACCGTTGCAGATGACATTTTATCAAAAGTTTTTACCTGTGAAGTGACAGGGCGTCCCTATAAAATTGTTCCTCAAGAGTTGGCATTCTATCGCAAGATGGGGCTGCCTTTGCCGCGTTGTCATCCTGATCAGCGACACATGGATCGGGTGGCTCGTCACAATTCCTATGAACTGTTTGATCGTTCCTGTTCACGCTGTAGTAAACCCATTAAAACCACCTATTCTCTTGAACGAGCAAAAATTGTTTATTGTGAGGGGTGCTATTTGAAGGAGCGGTATTGAGCACAAAATTCATATTTTGTCTTCGTATTTCATCTTTTGTTTAGAAAACGTTCATCTGTGTCGTTGTAGGATGGCCATGATTTTGATAAGTCCAATTTTATTATGGAAGTTAAGGCTTGATTCTATAATTTATATAAATTATAATAATTATGAAATTATCTTTATTGAACTATTTTATGAAATCTACCGTTTTGAAGGTTTTTGGTACCGGGCAAGTCACTTTGCCTAAAAAATGGCGTTCCCGATTTAAAACTCAATATTATACCGCTGTCATGGACGGGAATCGTTTGATTCTTGCCCCATTACAAGATGAAAACGTTTTTTTTGATTCGGAGGCGTTCAATCAGGGAGAGGGGGTGGATATTGGGGTGTTTTATAAAGCGCTTAAAAAATCTCTAAGAGGGTCTTTGAAAAGTAGCGATTGATATGATTTTTTA
This sequence comes from uncultured Candidatus Peribacteria bacterium, assembly GCA_964436935.1. Lineage (GTDB taxonomy): Bacteria > Patescibacteriota > Gracilibacteria > UBA1369 > UBA12473 > CAYTES01. The sequence continues at coordinate 41,101 of CAYTES010000002.1, forward strand.
AAGACCCTCTTAAATGGTGGATCGACTGGCTAAATTTTTGAAGAAGCAGGATCGTAAAACGGCGGAACTTCTGTTGGGTTTGATCGAGAATATTCTTAAAGGGGATCTGGAGGGATGTGATGTGAAGCGACTTGTGGGTAAAAAGGATTTTTTTCGATTGAGAAAAGGGCGTTTCAGAATCATTTTTGATCAAGTTGATGGGCGATTTTTGATTCAAAAAATCACGGTTCGTGATGAACAAACGTATGAAAATTTATAGTACAAATTTGCTTCTGCTTATCCTAAAATATCGATGCAAGAAGTTTTTTTACCAATTGAACACGAGTATCGAGATGTTGTTTTAATCTTTCTTGTAGATTAAAAAGTTTCAACTCAGCTTCCCATTGTCTATTTTCTTTTTCGGTTGCCGTACGAATCTCGAGTTGGTGTCCAATTTCTAACTTAAAACCCCTCAATTTTTCTATGAAGGGAGCAAGATGTCCTTCTACTATTGCCATGTACAAAGCTCTTTTTTTAGAATCCATAATTTGAGGCTCTGAAGCGTCAACGCTAACAATTTTACCTTCATCTAGATCAAAAGCCTTTCTTTTTTCAGCGATGAAAAGAAGCTTGCCATCTTTTAGCACTGCAATTTTTTCACCAATCTGATATATATCAGGACACTCTATTACAATATTTCCATAACCATTTTCTATTTCAGTAATGGTACCAATCGGAATTTTTAACGGTGCGATTTCAGAAACTGGATATGCATTTGAGAATTCTTCTGGATTAAATCCATTGAGTAATAAGGCTACTGTCGGGCCAAAACTGGCTAATCCATCAAAAACGTGAGGTTGATTTCTGAGAATGGGTTGCTCCTCTTCTGATTGAGAATAAAGTAAGTGATCAAGTTTTTTCTTATCAATTTCAAACGCAGCGACAAGGGGTCCTCTGCCCTGAAATTCTCCAACGCGAACATAAGGATGATTGGGGCCTACAATGATCGTTCCATCTTTATAAATAACAATAGATCTTTTTTCTTTGGTATTCAGACCACCTTCTCCATTTTGGTTCACATGAGGATCTACTGTAACGCAAAATATAGAGCCTGAAGGGAATTGACGAAGATCTCCCAGTGTTAAGTTGAGCTGGTATGCCGCTGAAATAAGACTGTAAGGAGTACAAGAAAAATTTGAAATACGTATAGGCCTATCGCAATGAACCTGTATGGACTGCCCTTGCCTTCCTGCGGCTGATGAGGTGATATCATTTACTAAAACAACTCCAGGCCTAAGCGAACTTCCCTCTCTATTATGATGGAAGCCACGTATCGTTTTTTCATAAATAGTTGAGGGCTCAATTTTTACACCTTCTTCCAATTCATCTGGGGTTTTCATATTAAATAGATCAAGAAATAATTTTAGTATGTAGTTTATTTTGAATAACCTTTTTGAGGCCGTGATCAATATCCTTTATTTCAAAAGAATAATTTTTCATTTTTTGAATTCGAATTAGCTCTTTATATAAGTAAGAATAGTGGGTGCATCCTAATAGCAAGATTTCTACATTGGACACATGGCATATATTTAAAAAATCTATCAATCCATTGTTTAAAATAATGTCTTCTGGAAGAATTTTTGCTTCAATCTGTCGTACAATTTCGAGATTCGCATATCCAATGATTTTAGCCTGAAGATTTTGCTTTGTGATGAAGTTTTCTATTCCCAAGAGGCCGGTTGAATTTGCGGTAACAACCCCGAAGTGATGGAATATTCCTGCTAACTCTCGATAAAAATCAAAGGGTGTAAAAAGTGGTATTTTTAGTTCTTTGCGAATTCGATCAACATCAATGGCTGAGCTGAGAGAATTACAAAATAATACAATGAATTGAACCCCATTTTTTTCAAATTCAAGGCATTTTTTTAAGCAGCGTTTTTCAAGTTCATCCTTGCCGTGAAGTTGTAAGTAATTTTGCTCTTCTGGATTTTGGCTCAATACATCAGTAAAACCTTCAACATTTAGCGTATTGAGAAATCGTAATCCGAACCTAGTATCCACTGGAGTGGCCGCAATAAGGCCAGCTTTAATTTGTTTCATTGTGATTTTAGATTATTCAGAAATTTCAAAAAATCTTCTTTAGTAGCGCCAGAAAGTTCTTTCAATTTATCTAAGGTATATTGGACATCCGAACAAAGGTTTGTATCCAGGCTAACTGGAGCTTGATCATTCAATAATTCAAATTCTGCAGACCTTTCCAATCCCCTTTTGCCTTTCAGTTCTTCTCCATAAGGCACTGTATTTCTAGTTGGAAAAACGAGTTGAAAGATTCGTTTCCTACGAAAAATAGTTTGATCCAAAGTTTCTTCTAAAAAATTTAAAGGTAGTTCTAATAAGCTTTTTCTAATAGCATTAAATAACCCTTCTTTTTCGCTCCCCACACTGACGGTCGTTCCATGGATATTTTTAGTGCATTCCGTGTCACCCTCTAAAACAAAATCCAGAAACCAAAAAGCATGACGAACCGCGTAAGCTATTGTTTCTTTGTTTTCCTTCCTTCTTATCCCATATAAAAAGCCATCACAAATCTCCGGCTTTATTCTTTTTATTTCATTCCATATAGTTATCCAAACTTCTTCAGAAATTTTTTCTTGAATATTCCCATAATAGGTTTCTATTCCAGAGAATGTCCCCGGGAAAAATTCTTGTATAAAAGCAGCAATAAAAGCAATTTTTTCGCGCGTGTGCCAATACACTTTATTCAATTTTGAGATTTCCGTATTTGCGTAATTATAAACCAATGCCCCATTTAAAGAGCTGGTCAATGTAAGAGAATGCTTTCCATTTGTATTTTTTTGAGCTAACTCAATGGCTGGAAGAACATAAGAAAATAGTCGAACATTTGGAGGCGCATGATGGCCCCCTATTCCAATGACAAAATGGAGTTCTTTTTCGTCAGATAATCTGGAGATTTTTTCTGGCACATGATCGCGGGACAAACTCAACTCGATCACCTCGGGTGTATCTCTATAATCATCCCCAGATCTACTTTGGCTTTCATCTGGAATGTTTAATCTCACAGGTAAGTTAAAGTCTTGAGGTCTCGCTGTAAGACATTGAGTTTTATCCGATTGAACTGTTGTTAATGATTCGAGCGACATGATTGTAAATTTAAAAAGTAAAAATAGTCACACCTTGAAGTTTGAATTATTGAAATTGTTTCATTTTTTTCTTCCATCGCATTACCGTGCTCGGGCTTATTTTTATAAGTTGTGCCACTATACGAATTGGTATTTTTGACTTCAACATCTCTAAAGCTCTACGAATTTTTATCGATTCAGTGCGCAATCCATATTGAAACTGTTGTCTATGGCCACTCCATGTTTTTCTGCACTTACGACAGCGAAAACGATTTTGTTGGGCATCATGGATAGCTATATATTCTTCACCAACTTTTGCATGATTAGTGCATGATTTTATGGGGCAACCTTGTTGTGTGATGGTTTCATTCATTTTGATGGGAAAAATGGTGCATAAAAAAATCCACAAAATTCTTTTGAACTTCGTGGATGAGTGAGTGCTAATTCTTCTGTCTTATCCTAATCATCAGAAGAGCTCACCACGAAGTTCGTGGGGCTCATCATCATTGAGAAGCAAGATTGATTTAAGATAGAACGGTTCATCGTTAAGATTAAAATATGCTTTACTACATTGAGTATACCGATAGTTTGACATTTGTAAATAATCTTGTACTCGTATAGTGTGAACTGTGCCCCGAATTCGGCCCTCAAGTGCACCACTTGGCGTCAGCTAGGAAATCGAGCATTTTATTGTAGCTGCCAGCTTAATGACATGAACTTAGGTTCATTCTACTGCGCCACAAAGGCCGTCGCCCCGAGCCATGAAAGATTGAAAACAGCGCGTTGGGTGCGCGCATAGACCGGAGATTCGATGAGTACGCCAATCAGTTCATTCGGATTCAGTGACATGATCGCCACAAAATGATCATAAATCGCGATTTGGGTTTCAAAACCAAACTCTTTGGGGTTTACAAAAAGGATTTCGACCAACTCTTCGGGATAGTTGGACGGATAGAATTTTCCGATGAAATGGCGCGCTTTTTCTGTCGAAGGTGAGAGGAGACGCGTTTTGATTTTGCGTTTGACCAATTTTTGAGTATAGGACGGGAGATATTCAGGCAAGAGATTGCCCAGTGCTTCGAGATTGGTGTAGCCGAGCACTTCGGATTTGGCTTCCAGGGTTTGATCAAAGATGGCTTTGATGCCTTCCAGTCCTTCGTACGAACGAATCACGGGTTTGAAGGCGTGCACGTTGGTCATTGTGAGCAGTTGGGGGAGTATTTTTTTTGCCTGTTCATATTTTTCTTCCATTTGATTCACGAGCACTTGTGGGGGCTCGGCGATGAAAAATTTCATGTTTCGTTTAAGATTTGAGGTGATCAGCCCTGTTTTTCGAAGATTTTCCAAAATGTAGTAGCAGTTGACTCGGGATACGCCTGCTTTTTTTGCAACCGTACTTGCGTATGAGCCACCCATTTCGAGTACCGCGAGGTATATTTTTGCTTCTTCTTCCGAGAGGCCGAGTTCCATGAGGTTTTGAGAAAGCATCTTGATTTTGTAAAATTTTTTCTACAATTATTATAACCTGTTATATGTAAAAATTAAAGCTTTCTTTTGTTTAATTTTACAATATTTGCTACAATATTTTCTTGTAAACTTCTTTTTATGACTTCCATAATTCGCACCTGTCGCATTTCCGGAACCTCTTTCCTTATTACGGATGAGGACCAGGCTTTTTACCTGAAAATGGGTGTGCCGTTGCCCACATTATGTCCTGAAGAACGACAACGCCGTCGCTTGAGTTTTAGAAATGAACGCCATCTCTATCATCGCAAATGTGATTTGTGTGATAAACAGATTATTTCCATTTATCATGCGAATTCTCACTACACGGTTTACTGCAATGCTTGTTGGTGGAGTGATAAATGGGACGCTTCATCTTATGGTCTTGATTTTGATTTCAATCGTCCTTTTTTTGATCAGTTTCGTGACTTGCAGCTCAAAGTTCCCCGATTGGCCATGCTCAGCATTAAGGTCGAGAACAGCGACTACACCAATTGTGTTTCCAACCTCAAGGACTGTTATTTGATTTTTTCAGCCGATTTCAATCAGGAATGTTTTTATGGCGTTTGGATCGAGAATTCTAAAAACTGCGTGGATAATCTTTTGATTGATGGCTGTGAATTGGCTTATGAGTGTTTTTATTCCCAGAAACTCTATCGTTGTATTTTTGTTTTCAATTCTTCTCAATGCACCGACTCCGCCTTTTTGTACGATTGTAAAAATTCTCAAGATTGTTTTATGTCTTCGGGACTTCGAAATAAGCAGTACTACATTCGAAATAAAGCCTATTCCAAGGAGGAATATTTCAAGATCATGCGGTCGCTCAATTTAGGTTCCCATGAGGTCTTGAGTCGCATGAAAGAAGAGTTTTCGACGCTTTTGAAGGAGAGTAAACGTCTTTTTATGAATCGTATCGGTCAGATTGAGAATTCCAGCGGTGATTTTTTGATGGACACTCAGAATGTCCATGACTCTTTTGAGCTCATGCGCTCGAAAGATTGTCGCTACATTCAAGGAGGGTTTAACTTGAAAGATGTTTATGATGGTTCTTATGTGGCGATGGGAGAATTAGCCTATGAAAATTGTGAATCGGTGCCGGTTCCCTATCGGTCCGCCTTTAATGTTAACAGCTACACCGGACAAAATCTTTTTTATACCGATACTTGTATGACACAGTCTAAGGATCTTTTTGGCTGTATCGGTTTGAGGCAAAAACAGTACTGTATTTTGAATAAAGCTTATTCTGCTGAGGCCTATCGTGACTTGGTTCTTCGTATTGTGGAATTCATGAGGAAAACCGGGGAATGGGGTGAGTTTTTCCCCATCGCGCTCTCTCCTTTTGCTTACAATGAGACGAGTGCGTATGACTACTATCCTGTGGATCAAAAGGAGGCTTTCTCACGAGGCTATTCCTGGAAAGAAGAGGATGAAAATAGTAGTTATCAGGGGCCGGTCGCTCAAATTCCGGATCGGATTGAAGACGTTTCGGACGAGATCACTAAGCAGATTTTACGGTGTGAAGTGAGTGGAAAATTATACAAAATCATTCCTCAAGAATTGGCGTTTTATCGTCAGATGGGACTGGCGATTCCACGACGGTCCCCTGATCAACGCCATAAAGATCGGATGGCACTGAGGAATCCACGGCACCTTTGGGAGCGAACTTGTGCGCTATGTGCGGATCCCATTCAAACCAGCTACGCTCCCGATCGGCCCGAGAAGGTTTACTGTGAAGCTTGTTATTTAAAAGAAATTTATTAACTCCTACCATGCAAAAACAATGTAAAGCATGCACTAAATCGTTTGAAATCATCGAGGCTGATCTCGTTTTTTACAAGGAGATTTCACCTGTGTTCAATGGTGATAAATTTCTTATTCCCGCACCGCAACTTTGCCCTGCGTGTCGTTTTCAGCGACGGCTTTTATTTCGTAATGAACGCCATCTCTATCACCGAAAAAGCGATTTGAGCGGTAAAGCTATTATTTCCATGTTTTCACCCGATAAATCTTTAAAGGTTTATGATCAAGAAGAGTGGTGGGGTGATGCTTGGGATGGCCTGGAATATGCTCGTGAGTTTGATTTTTCAAGATCTTTTTTTGATCAATTTTTTGATCTTTATCGACAAGTTCCCCATGCATCGCTTTATACAAATAATGCCGAGAATAGTTATTACACTAACTTTACATTGAATTTTAAAAATTGTTATCTTGTTTCAGGCGGCGCCAATTGTGAAGACTGTTTTTTTTCTCATTTTATCAAAAATTGTCGTACCAGTCTCGACCTTTCTTCGGTTGATGATTCGGAGCTGTGTTACGAGGGTGTTGCGTCCTCTGGATGTTACAATTGCAAATTTTTTGTAAATTCCAGAAACTGTAGCGATTGTTTGATGATCGAAGACTGTATCGGTTGTAAAAATTGCATTGGATGTTTTGGATTGAGACGAAAAGAATATTACATTTTTAATGAGTTTGTTGGAAAAGAAAAATATGAGCAATTTAAAGCCCAATACGAATCTTTAGATGAGGGGAAGATTCAATTTTTAAGAGGAAAATTACAAGATCTCAAAACGAAATCACCTCATATTCAAAGTCATATCTACGCGAGCGAAGACTGTACGGGTGATATGATTTTAAATTCCAAGAATTGTCACTATGCTTTTGATGTCTCTCAATCTGAAGATTCAAAGTATTTAAATTATAGTCCAAAGGCTCGTAACAGCTACGATTGCACATTCAATGCGCCCGACGGGGTAGAAAACTGTTATAATGTTTGTTCTACTGTTGGCTCGGTCAACTGCATATCTACTTTTTTGTGTTGGTATGGAGAAAATATTCGATATTCCATCGAAACGGCCTATTCTCAGAATCTTTTTGGATGCGTGGGCTTAAAGCGCAAAGAGTATTGCATTCTAAATAAGCAGTACACCAAAGAAGCTTATGAAGCGTTGATGCCGAAAATTATTGAATACATGCAAAAAATAGGGGAGTGGAGCGAGTTTTTCCCTCCCAAATACTCTCCATTTGCCTACAATGAGAGTATTGCGCAAGAATATTTCCCTTTGAGCAAAGAAGAAGCCATTAAGTTGAGTTATTCCTGGCAAGAAACTCCATTGGTTTATGAATATCAGGCTCCTAAAAAATCTGTTCCTTTAACGATTAAGGATGTTGATGAGGGTATTCTCAATCAAATTTTAATCTGTGAAATGTGTAGTAAATTATACAAAATCATTGCTCAAGAATTTGCTTTTTATCAAACCATGGGATTGCCCATTCCTAAACAATGTGTGGATTGCAGGCATAAAGCGCGGCTTGCGAACCGAAACCCTCGCTTTTTATGGGAACGTCAATGTGTTCAATGTGATATCTCCATTCAAACCAATTATGCTCCGGATCGGCCGGAGAAGGTTCTTTGCGAGGTTTGTTATTTAAAAGAAGTTTATTGATGCAAAAAATCTGTATCCAATGCCAGCAGAATTTTTCTGTTCCTTCCAAGGATCTCGAATTTTATGATCGTGTTTCGCCTCTATTTGGGAGTCAAAAATTCCCCATCCCCACCCCCACCCATTGTCCACAATGTCGATGGCAGCGCCGTTTGGCGTTTCGCAATGAGCGCAGTCTTTATCACCGTAAATGTGATCTCACCGGAAAGGCCATGATTTCGATGCATCCGGCGGATACCGTGTTCCCGGTCTATGCCATTCAAGAGTGGCTGAGTGACAAGTGGAATCCTCTTGATTATGGACGGGATTTTGATTTTTCGAGGCCCTTTTTTGAACAGTTCAAGGAAATGTGTGATCAAATTCCCCATTTCAACTTGTTCATCGATCCTCACATGGATGTGAATTCGCAGTACACCAACTGTTCCAGCGAAGCCAAAAACTGTTACCTCATTTCTCAGGCGGAGAAAAATGAAGATTGTCTCTATTCTCGCGGCATCAACACCTGTAAAGATTGCGTGGACTGTCTGCGTATCGATCAGTCCGAGTTGTGTTACGAAGGCATCAATCTTTCCCAATGTTACAACTGTATTTATTGTCAGGATTGTGAGTCCTCTTCCAACTGTTTTTTCTCGAGCAATTTAAAAGGATGTCGGAACTGTTTTGGTTCTCACGGACTCGTTCAAAAGGAATATTATTTTTTCAATGAGCCGCTCACCAAGGAAGAGTGGGAAAAACGTGTTAAAGCTTTTGTCTTTACGCCCGCTTCCATTGAGGAGATGCAACAGAAGAGTGAGGCGGTGCGTTTAACGCTGCCGCATCGATCGGCTCATATCACACAGTGTGAAAATGTGACGGGCGATCATTTGATTCAGTGTAAAAATTCGCAGGAGGTGTTTGATTCGAAAAATTTGGAAGGTTGTTCCTACTGTTACGAAATTTTGAACGGCGCCAAGGACTGCTGCGACTACTCCATGTGGGGGCTTCAGGCCGAGCTTCTTTATGAGTGCAATGGTTGTGGCTACAATGCCTACCATCTACTTTTTTCGAACCATTGTTGGCAGAATGTTTCCGATTTAATCTATTGCGAAAGTTGCTTCCCTTCGGTTAAGGACTGTTTTGGATCTTTTGGATTGAGGCGAAGTCAGTACTGCATTTTGAATAAGCAGTACACCAAAGAAGAATATGAAGTGTTGATGCCGCGAATCATCGAACACATGCAAAAAACAGGGGAGTGGGGTGAGTTTTTCCCTATGGAAATTTCGCCGTACCCTTATCAAGACTCTTTGGCTCACGCTTTTTTCCCTCGCCCGATCACGCAGGATGCGCGACAGGATCAGTACATCGGGCCGGAAATCCATGTTCCCGAGAAAATTGATGAGGTTTCCGATGAGATCACGCAGCAGATTTTGCGCTGCAAACAAACCGAGAAATTGTATAAAATCACTCCTCAAGAACTTCGATTTTATCGCACGATGCGTCTGCCCGTTCCACTCCTCTGTCCGGAAGAACGCCACGCTCAGCGCATGGGTAAACGCAATCCCAATCGTCTGTGGAATCGAACTTGTGATGCCTGTGGTCAGGCCATTGAGACCTCTTACGCTCCCGATCGTCCGGAAAAGGTCTACTGCGAGGAGTGTTATTTAAAAGAAGTCTATTAAAAAATTATAAATTTAATCGCCATCGAGTTGACGTTTTAAATGAAATGTATCAAAATTAATTTAATCATGGATCTTCTTCAAGTCATTCTCGAACAAGGCACTCCCGATAACCCTAAAAATGAGGTTCGTTTTCTTCAGTTTTTGGATAATTTGCATAATACCGCCAAAGGAAAAAGTCTTTCTTTTGAGTTTTTGGGCCATCATCAATACACCTACTTTTTTATCGGTTGTGATCCGGATATCACCAAGTTGGTCGAAGGATTGATTTATTCGACTTTTCCCGATTGTGAGATTCTTCCTTCCAAAGACTACACGGCGTTTTACGATCCCAAAAAACACACGCTTCGCGGCACCACTCTGCGTTTGAGCATGAGTGATATTTATCCCATTCAAACTTTCAATCAATTTGAAGGGGATTCGTTGTCCGGCATTTTTTCCGTTATCTCCAAAATGGGTCGCACGGATCAATCGTGGGTTCAGATTTTGATTTCTCCTCAAGACGACGACTGGAAGTACCATTTTTGGCGACGGTTCAAAATGCGGGTGAATGGTTGGGTGCGTCGGTTTCGTTTGAAAAATCACATGCGGCTTAAGGACAAGAAAACATTTTATGAAGAAGAGGATGCGGAATTTGTTACGAAAGCCGACTACAACCCTTTTGGAATCGAAATTCGTTTGGCGGCTGTTTCGGAAAGTCCCGAGCAGGCGGATAAGAATCTGGATGCCCTGGCCAAAGCGTTTTATCAATACAACAAAACCGATCAGAACGAGTTTTTGATGGGTAAGGTGAGATCCGGTAATGGATTTTTAAAAGACTATCAAGAACGAATCCTGCGCGCTCCTCAAATCGTGGGAGCTCATGAAGTGGCGACGTTGTACCATTTTCCCAATAGTGATCATGTGCCCCATGTGGTGCATATTTTAGCTAAAAAACACGAAGCGCCGAAAGATCTTCCTACTTCTTTTTCCGAGGAGGCTTCTATGTTTGGAAAAACCAATTACCACAATAATTTTCAAGATTTTGGGATCAAACGGGAAGATCGCCGCCGCCACCTTTATGCGGTCGGGAAAAGCGGTACCGGAAAGTCAAAACTGCTTGAACTGCTCATTAAAAATGACATTGAGGCCGGCCGGGGAGTGGGCGTTTTGGATCCTCACGGCGATTTGGTGGACAATATTCTCCGTATGGTCCCCGAGCATCGCATGAAGGATGTGATTTATTTTGATCCGGCTGACACAGAGTTTCCTATTGCGTTCAACCCTCTCGAGAAAGTGGATGAGAAGTTTAAAATGCAGATCACCATTGGGTTCATTGATATTTTTAAGAAATTGTTTGGCAGCAACTGGTCCAGCCGTTTGGAACATGTTTTGCGTTACACCACTTTGGCTCTTTTGGACTCCCCGAACACCACGATTTTGTCGATCTTGAAAATGCTTTCGGACAAGAATTATCGGCAAAAAATTGTGGCTCGGATTGAAGACACGGTGGTGAAGAATTTTTGGGTCAATGAATTTGCGGGATGGAGTGAGAAATTTGACGCGGAAGCCATTACGCCGCTCCTCAATAAGGTGGGTCAGTTGGTCTCAACCAATATGATTCGCAACATCATTGGTCAACCGGTTAATACCTTCAATATTCGAGAAATCATGGATGGCCAAAAGATTCTGCTCATGAAAGTTTCCAAAGGGCTTTTGGGTGAAGAAAATGCGGCACTTCTTGGTTCCATGATCATCACCAAAATTTATCAGGCGGCGATGGCTCGTGCGGATCTGCGCGAAGAAGACCGCAAAGATTTTTATTTTTATGTCGATGAGTTCCAAAATTTTGCCACGGACACCTTTGCTGAGATTTTATCTGAAGCTCGTAAATATAGATTGTGTTTGACCATCGCCCATCAATACATCGGCCAGTTGGACGAGGTGGTCCGTAAGACGGTTTTTGGGAATGTGGGCTCGATGGTGAGTTTTCGAGTCGGAGCGGAGGATGCGGTGGTGCTCGCCGAGGAGTACACCCCTATTTTTAATGTGCGCGACATCATCAATTTGGGTGTGCGTGAATTTTATTTAAAAATGTCGATTGATGGTGAACTTTCCGAGGCTTTTTCCGGAAAAACCTTGGATGTGAACTACCCTGAAACGGACCATTCTCGTGCCATCATCGAAGCCTCTCGCCAGGCGTACTGTGCGCCGCGAGAAGAGGTGGAAGACATGTTGCTCAAATGGGATGAAGGAGGCGTTGATGCTCCTTTGTCGGCGAAGGCGAAGAACAATATGGTCATTCAAGAGACGGAAGCGTTTGAAGCGCCGTTGCTTTGATTTGTAAAGTTCAATTCTACCTCCCCCCTGGTTTTTAGGTTGGAATTTTGATATAATTTTAAGATTACTTCAAAAAATAAAAACCAAATGGGCAAGGGTGTTTCGGGGGCAATTGGAGAAGAGGAACAGGAAAAACGACACGTCGCCCCTCATTTTGAAGAGGAAAAATTTCAGGCTTTGGATCGTTTTTTGCGTCAATTGAAAACCAATCCTCACCCTCAGGCTTTGACGCCTTTTGTTTTAGAGGAGTGGGAGATTTCTTTTTTAGAGCATTGCGATGAGGTTCTTTTGGATGTGATTTCCCGTTGTTTTGGGAAAGAATGGCTTCAGCAATTACATGATCCTCAATTGCGTGAAAATTTGATTCAACAAGTAGTACTGTTTCAAGATACCGTGGATCCGGAACTTTCCGAGAAATCGCGTGTGTCGGCTGCATTGGAAGACTCTTTGGATTTGATCGAACAACTGGAAGATGTCTCCGAATCGTGGTTGACCGTTCTTTTTTTGGAAAAGCATCGATTGAAAGGCCTTTATCGAATTCTTCAACGGCTTCAGCGTTCGGCTTCTCCCTCCAAATTATCCGTGAATGCTTTGCGTGCCACTTTATTTGATTTGGTCAAAGACTCTCCTTTATTTGTGGGGGAGGAGGCGCTGCGTTTTTGTTTGATGTTTGAATATCTAGAGCTTCCGATGATGCTTCCCTTGTTGAATCATTTTCTGCAGGGTCAGTTGGAGTACGGACGTTATTTGCAGTCGGAATGTTTACGCCAGCATCCTGAACTTTTGAAAAAGATCAAAGCAGGATTGTGGAAAGAAGCCGCTTGTATGGCGAGGAAGTTAACGGGAAGCCTGTAGAGCCGCCATTTTTTAGAGGGAAATTTAAAAAATGAAAGATTGCAGGGGCTGAATTATTGTTGTGCATTGGGTAAAAAAACGACCCGTGTAACGGTTTTTTAAAAAATAAAATGTTGGGTGGAAGTCCTTTTTTCTCCTTGTCCGAATAAGAAAAAATAAACACTCTTTTTTGCCAAGGGGGTTTTCTTGACCGAGGGTGTGGCCTGGAATATTATAGTTTTTACCATATCTAGTGTCATAGTCCTTGTTGGGCCACCATATCTAGTGTTGTTTTCTACTCTTTTAATCCCCCTCCGTCATGCCTTCAACCGCAGGAGCTTCGCCGGTTTCCCCCGCCTTTACTTTTGATTCCGCACATCGTGAGGCTTTATTGAAATCACGTGTCGGGGAGCGAGGGTTAAAAATTGAGCGACGCTTTACGGTCAAGGATCATGACCCTTTTGAATCCATTGAATTTGAGTTTCGCGCGTCACGGATCACCAACCCGGATGGGTCGGTGGTTTTTGAGATGTTGGATATTGAAATCCCGAAAGACTGGTCTCAAGTGGCCACCGATATCATGGCCCAGAAGTATTTTCGTAAAATGGGCGTTCCTCAAGTGGATCGCAAAACGGGTAAACCTTTAAAAGATAAAGACGGAAATCCGGTTTTGGGATCCGAATGGTCGGCAAAACAGGTGGTTCGTCGTTTGGCCGGAACCTGGCGTTATTGGGGTGAAAAATATGATTATTTTGATTCTGCGGAAGACGCTCAGGCGTTTGAAGATGAAATGGTTTATTTGCTCATCACGCAGCGTGCCGCTCCCAACAGTCCTCAATGGTTCAATACGGGTTTGAATTGGGCCTATGGCATCACCGGTTCGTCTCAAGGGCATTGTTATGTGGATGAACGGACCAATCAACTCAAGTATTCCAAAGATGCGTACACCCGTCCTCAGCCTCATGCGTGTTTCATTCAGTCTATCAATGATGATTTGGTCAATAAAGGAGGGATTTTTGATGGCATGACTCGTGAAGCGTTGCTTTTCAAGTATGGTTCCGGAACCGGGTCTAATTTTTCTAAACTGCGCGGTAAGAGTGAAACCTTGGGCGGTGGAGGGAAATCATCCGGATTGATGAGCTTTTTGAGTGTATTCGATCGCGCGGCCGGTGCGATCAAGTCCGGTGGAACGACCCGTCGCGCCGCCAAGATGGTGTGTGTGGACATGGACCATCCCGAAATTGAAGATTTTATTAATTGGAAGGTGATTGAAGAGCAAAAAGTGGCTGCGCTCAATGCCGGTTCATACGTCTGTTATGACAATTTAAAAGCGATTGTGGAGTCGGTTTACCATCACGGGGTGGATTCCGAAAAAAACCCTGAGTTGAAGAAACTCATTTTGGCGGCCAGTAAGCAACATGTGCCGCTCAACTACATCAAACGGGTCATTATGATGGTGGAGCATGGGTTGAAACCGGAGAATTTTGATTTTCGACGCTACGATACCGATTTTCGTTCCGAGGCTTATGGAACGGTCGGAGGACAGAATTCGAATAATTCCGTTCGGATCACCAACGAATTTTTAGATGCGGTGGAAAAAGATGGCGAGTGGAATTTGATCAATCGCACCGATGGGAAAGTCGCAAAAACGTTGAAAGCTCGTGAGTTGTGGGATCAGATTGTCACCGCGGCTTGGATGTGTGCCGATCCCGGAGTTCAGTTCGATACCACCATCAACGAATGGCACACTTGTCCCGCCGGAGGTCGCATCAACGCGAGCAATCCTTGTTCGGAGTACATGTTTTTGGATGATACGGCTTGCAATTTGGCCTCGATCAATTTGGTGAAATATTATGATACGGACACCAAAGTCTTTGCGCTCGATGATTTTCAGCATTCTTGTTATTTGTGGACGATTGTGCTTGAGATTTCCGTTTTGATGGCTCAGTTTCCGTCCGAACCCATTGCTCAGTTGAGTCATGAGTACCGCACGTTGGGATTGGGTTATGCCAACTTGGGAACCCTCCTGATGAGACAGGGAATCCCTTACGACAGCGAAGAAGCGTTGGCCATATGCGGAGCCCTCACGGCGATTATGTGTGGCGAGTCGTATGCTACGTCCGCTCAAATGGCGAAGGTTCGAGGGACGTTTGCTCGTTATGAAGATAATAAAGAGTCCATGTTACGCGTGATTCGCAATCATCGTCGAGCCGCCTATAATATGGCAGAGGATACGTATGAAGCATTGAGTGTGAAGCCGTTGGGGATTTCGGAAGCGGTTTGTCCTAAAAATCTTCTGGAGGCTGCTCGGGATTCCTGGGATCGGGCGTTGGAATGGGGGCAGCAGTATGGGTATCGCAATGCGCAGGTCACGGTGATCGCTCCTACGGGAACGATCGGGCTGCTCATGGACTGTGACACCACAGGGATTGAACCCGATTTCGCTTTGGTGAAATTCAAAAAACTGGTTGGGGGGGGGTACTTCAAAATTGCCAATCAGTCCCTTCGACCCGCGTTGGAAAATTTGAACTACAATACCGCGGAAATTGAAGAGATTATTCATTATGTGAAGGGGCATGGAACCTTGATCGGTTCGCCCGGTGTTACCCATGAAGCGCTTAAGGAAAAAGGCTTCAGTGAAAAAGAAATTCTTGCGGTGGAGGGTCAGTTGGTGTCCGTGTTTGAGCTTAAATTTGCCTTCAATAAATGGATTTTAGGCGAGGATTTTTGTCAGGAGATTTTGAAGCTCACTCCTGAACAAATGAACGATTCCAATTTTGAACTCTTGGATTACTTAGGATTTTCCGCTGAGGAAATTGAAGCGGCCAACATCTATGTGTGTGGCACCATGACCATTGAGGGCGCTCCTTATTTGAAAGAGGATGATTATCCGGTGTTCGATTGTGCCAATAAATGTGGAAAAATTGGGGAACGTTACATTCATCCCCATGGTCATATCCGTATGATGGCTGCGGCCCAGCCTTTCATCTCAGGAGCCATTTCCAAGACCATCAATCTTCCCGAAGACGCCTCATTTGAAGATGTCGCGGACGCGTATAAAGCTAGTTGGAAATTGATGATTAAGGCCAATGCCCTGTATCGGGATGGGTCCAAGTTGAGCCAGCCGCTTAACACCTCTTCGTTGGTGGGAAGTTTGGCTTCACTCTTTGATTTTCGTGCAGAAGATATGGAAATGGAGCCTGATCAAGTTCATTACCAGGTGGTGGAAAAAATCATTCAAAAACCGTTTCGACGCAAGTTATCGAATGAACGTCGTAGTTTAACCCATAAATTCAGCATTCAGGGTCACGAAGGATACATCACCGTTGGGCTCTATGAAGATGGTCATCCCGGTGAGATTTTCATCAAGATGAGTAAGGAGGGCAGCACGCTTTCTGGAATTATGGATGCGTTTGCTCTTTCGGTTTCGCTCAATCTTCAGTACGGGGTTCCGCTCGAAGTGTTGGTTGCCAAATTTACCCACACTCGTTTTGAACCGGCCGGTATGACTCAAAATTCTGAAATTCCGATGGTGAAATCGCTCATGGACTATTTGGGGCGTTGGTTGGCACTCAAATTTTTATCCAAAGATACTGCAAAAAAATATCATAATTCCGATTTGGTGGATCGAGCCTATCAGCAGGGCACTTGTTCCAAGCCGGACTATTCCAACTTGCAGGAAGATTTTGAAAAAATTGTAGAATCTCTCAATGAAGAAGAGCCTCCTGCTTCTTCTGGAGATCTCGCTCGCGTGGCTTCGACTTTGACGTCGGTAGCTTCTTCTGTGCCAAAGGTCCATGCTGTGGTTGCGGAAGACGGATTGGAGCAGCTCAAGCGCACGCAAAGCAATCTTTCGCTTCGTTTGAACAATGAAGATGCGCCTATGTGTACCACCTGTGGAGATGTGATGACCCGAAATGGATCGTGCTATAAATGTTTGGGTTGTGGAGAGACGAGTGGGTGCTCATAGAGAGTGAGCCGACTTCAGAAATAGGGAGCGAAACGACTCAGATCATGATCTTCGTCGTTTTCTTCCTTAAAATATTTCTTCAGTTCGTCTCCCGCTCTCTGAGCAGTAGGAAAAAGATCTAGGGGGCCTACGAGACCCAAAGCAATTTAAGTTTGTTGATTAGAAAAAAAGAGCGAAATTGATGAGGTGCGAGGATCATGATTCTCACCGCTTCTTCCTTTAAATATTTCTTCAAGCCGTCTCCTTCTCTATCAAATTTATTTCCCCACCAGCCAGTCCAGGTAGTTTTCTTGGTTGATGAGTTCAATCGAGCTGTTGGCGTAGGTCTTTAGAAACTCATCCGGTTTTTTAAATCGGTCTTTTTTCCATTTGAATTTGAATCCCGCCAGTTTTCCACCCTGTTCTTCAATAAAGTCGATCTCTTTTTTATCATACGTTCTCCAAAAGTAAATGTTGGGTGATTCTCCATTATATACATTGTATTTTATTCTCTCGCTGATACAAAAATTTTCGAATAGATTTCCCGTGTCGTTTCGTAATTCCATTGTATTGAAATTTTGAATCAAACTGTTTCTAATTCCTAAGTCGTAAAAATAAATTTTTTTCATTTTCCCCAATTCTTTTCTTAGATTGCGACTGAAAGGGTTCAATCTGAAAATGACAAAACTTTTTTCAAGTAAATCGATGTACTTTTCTATGGTTATTTTATTGACTGAAAGTAATGAAGCCAATTCGGTATACGATACTTCATTGCCGATCTGTAGTGCCAGCGCTTGTAAGATTTTTTCCAATAGCTCGGGAGATTTAAGATTTTCAAATTTTAAAATATCTTTGTACAGGTAGTTTTGAGCTAATAGAGTGGAGCTTTCTTTTGCATTTTCAAAATCATTGGCAACCATTTCCGGATAGGAACCAAACCTTAAGAAGTTATTCAAATTACGATGAATTTCTATCCGACTCATCTCTTGACTCATTTCTTCTAGCGAGAGGGGAAAGAGTTGGAATTCAAATGCTCTTCCCGTGAGCGGTTCCGAGATTTCGTTTGCTAGCTCAAAACTGGATGATCCTGTGGCGATCACTTGCATTTCGGGATAGTTGTCGATGAGCAATTTGAGCGTGATTCCGATATTTTTAACTCGTTGGGCCTCATCAATTATGACGAAATTCTTCTTCCCGATGTATTGTTTTAAGGCGGTTGAGGTTTTCTCGGTTAAGGCTTTTTCGATATCCGGCTCATCGCAATTCAGATAAATTGAGTTTTCTTGCTGTTTAAGGAGTGTTTTACATAGAACCGTTTTTCCTACTTGTCTTGGGCCGTAAATGATGATGGCTTTTCCTTTAAATAATTTTGCTTCAATCTGGGGTTGAATGCTTCGATTGAAAAATTTCATAATGACTCAATTTATTATAATAAGGTCATATTGGTGACTCAATTATATCAAATTAGGTCATCAAATACAATAGTTCATTCTCAAAAAGCTCAATTTATTTAGTGGGTAGAGTTGGGGTTGGACAGTCGGAAGAAAATTTTGAGCGAGCGACGGGAGTTAGGCCGCGGCCGGGGGGGCTTTTTCTGGGCTGGGATTGGGCGAGGTGGGGATCACTTCGCCTTTTTCCCGTTACCGGGTTTTGCAGCCG
>CAYTES010000003.1:0-56531 GCA_964436935.1 uncultured Candidatus Peribacteria bacterium
CCTGTCAAATGAACCCTACGTGACCTCACGGAGAATCGAACTCCGATTGCCGGGATGAAAACCCGGTGTCCTAACCATTAGACGATGGCGCCAAAAGGCAATAAAGAACGACCCCTAAGATAGTGCAAAGCTAGTATAGTGAGGATGAAAAGACTGTCAACCTCAGTTGAGTAAAAAGCATATAGAGATAAAAATCGACAAAACAAAATACTATAAACAGAAAAATCAAAGGAAAAGTCAATCTAATTCCACTCGAACACCACAATCTGTTAAGAAAGCAAAGAAACTTCTTTTCTGGCGTACGTCTAGGGCTAAAACCAAGAAATGGGCTTTACAGAAGCCAAACCTGTAAATTATCCTATACATTAGGTTTATTCTTAATCCACCATCTCATGGCAGCATTCAGTTACAAAAACAGCAAAGGCCAAACCTACTTCCTTCACGGCAAAATGGTGACTCTCCGAGGCGGAAGACAACAACAAATTTATTTCTTCGCCCGTGAAGAAAAGAAAGATGCACTGAATCAAATTCCTGCAAGCTATGAAGTAGTAGAAAACAAACGAACTGGCTTACCCATGCTTCGAAAAGGGAAAAAATAATCAAAAAAAGCTCCAAGAAAACTTTTATAGCCACGAAAATATTTTCGTGGCTTTTTTAAAGATTGGCACAGAATTATGATTTTAAAATAAAATTCTGATACAATCGCAGGCATGTTGACGAACCTCCTCCTCATTCTCATTCTTATTTTCTGCGTCCTCCTTCTGTTGACGTTCATCATCAATCTTTTCTCGGGAGCGGTGTCGGTACCGAGTAATAAAGCAACCATTGAGCAAATGCTCAAAGAAGCAAAACTCGAAAAAGGAGATGTTGTTTATGATCTGGGATGCGGGGACGGGAGACTACTCATCCAGGCCGAAAAAAAATACGGCGCCATCGGGATAGGCTATGAAAATGCGCCGCTTATTTTTCTAATAGCAATCGCAAATAAATGGATTAACGGCTCGTCGGTTCAAATTCGTTTTCGGAATTTCTTCAAAGATTCGCTCTCCAATGCAAAAACAATCTTTCTGTATCTTAGTCCCGAAGTGCAAAAAAAATTAAGCCCCAAGATACAAAAAGAATGCAAAAAAAACACACTCATCGTCTCAAATACATTTCATGTGCCGGAATTAAAACTGCTAAAAAAAATAGAGAAAAATAAAACAAAAAAAATAAAAACGATTTATCTTTATAAACTTTAAGCACTCCCCCCAATGGAAGGCATCATTGATTTCATGAAATTATTCCCGCCCCTCAGCACGTTTCAAACCGTACTGATCATCATTATTATTATCCCGACGCTGATTGCCCTAATCACGGGAGCTCCATGGGTACCCACCCCCAAAGATCGTGTACGAAAAATGCTTGAACTGGCGAAGATCAAAAAAGGAGAAAAAGTGTTTGACTTGGGATGCGGAGACGGACGACTGGTCCATCTGGCCTCGATTGAACATGGAGCCAATGCGACGGGATTTGAATTATCACCCCTCATTTTTGTGCTGGCCACCTTCCTAAGACCTTCCTATTGGCTGAAAGGATCAAGGGCCCGGATTTGCTTTAAAAATTTTTATCGTGTGGATCTCAAAGAAGCCGATGTCATTGTGACCTACCTGCTTCCCCATGCAATGAGAAGGGTCCAAAAAAAATGCGAAAAAGAACTAAAAAAAGGAGCCCGCGTTGTCTCCTATGCCTTCCCCATAACAGATTGGACACCGATTCATCGACAAAAAAGAAATCGCAAAAAACAATATGGCCCCATCTGGGTTTATGAAATGGGAAAACATCAATCGAAAAAAACGATTTAAAAATCCAAAGAAGAAAACGGCAACTCCGCGCAATAGCGGGCGACTTGAATGATCCATTCCAGAAAAAACCATGAAATATAGGCCAAAATCACCCCCAAACCTTGCCAGAAATAAGAGAAAATCAAAGCCAAAAAACTGGTCAACATGGCCAGGGGTATAAAAGGAGAAATAAGGGCATTTGCCAGAGGCGCAATAATGGAAAAACGATGAAAATAAATCACCAATAAAGGGAACGACAACAACTGCGCGGACAAAGTGGTCACAAAAGATTCTCGGAAAGCAAAAAAGGAAGGCAACCGCTGATAAATTGAAAGTGCTTGAAGTAATCGCTCCATGAAAGGATTAACATAAATCAAACCACAGGTGGCGATAAAGGAAAGTTGAAATCCCACATCATCAACAAGAATAAAAGGATTCCATACTGTCATGATCAAAGCCGCAAAAACAAGCATGCGATCAATGGTCGCGGACCGCCCCAACCCCAAAGCCCACAAGGCAATAACTCCCATCACCGAAGCGCGAATCACCGCGGATGTGGCACCAACCAAAATGACAAAAATAAAAATCGTCGCACTGGAAATCACAATTTGAACGCGTCGACTCAGTCCACGCAAAAGACTCAACATACACGCAATGATCAATGTAATGTTGTAACCTGAAATGGCAATGATATGCGTCAAGCCACTTTGATTGAAGGCATCCATCAAATCCGGCGGGATCCCGCGTCGGGAACCCAACAAAAGACCGGCGGCAAAACTGGCATGAGGCTCTGAAAAAAGTTGATTCAATCGACTCTCAAGGTTTGATTTCAATAAAAACAAAAGCCATTTGGTATCATGAAGCGTGGCGTGCTGAAGCACCTCGACTTTTGGAGAATAAAGCACGGAATGAATCCCGTAGCGTTGAAGATAACGATCATAGGAAAAATCTTCAAAGGAGGGGGGCGAGCGAAGCGAGCCCGTAAGACGCAGGCGATCACCGTATGAATATTCCGGGTAACGCGAAAGCGTGCTCAGCAATAAACCATCCACCGTATGCATGGCAGAGAAATCGCTCGAATCACTCAAGCGATCAATCCGAAGCGTTAAACGAATTTGATTGGAACGACTATCCGGAAAATCGACAATAACCCCCTCTAGAATCATTATCGGTAAAACATCATTATAATAAGCAAGATCGGAGGAGGTAAAAAGGGGAAGCGCGAAAAAAATTCTCAAAAATCCAAATGCAAAAGAAAAAACCATAAAAAACACCCAGCGCTTATCCCAGGAAAAACGAGAATAAAAATAAAACCACAACAATCCCAGGAAAAAGCTGCTCAACGAAAAACCACGCGCCCCAACCCAAACTCCAAGCAAAAAAACAAGCGAACTCACTATAAAATAACGATGCGGATAAGCTTCCAATTTCATAAATCCATCCTAACGAAAATGGCATGAAATAATTCTAAACAAAAGATGAAATGGACTGGCTTATGGACCATTTCTGGAGTATCGTTCCCGTCGTCATCTTTCACAATCTATGGACGACTTCAAAAGTAAAAAAATCCGCAAAGGCCTGCCGCCTTCGAAGGTTCCCCCAAAACCAATACCGGTAGCCAAAGAAAAAAATACACCTCACCATCCAAACGTTTTTTTAAAGTTGATCCAAAAGCATTTCATTTGGACAGTCATTGCTATTGTTATGCTAACTTTATTGGGGAAAGCGGGATGGAAAGTAATAACCTTGGCAGAAGAATTTTCTTTTAAAGAAGTTGTGTTATCCGCATTCAGTGAAAAAATAAAAACCGACGAAGAAAATCACACCAATATTTTATTGTTGGGAACGGGAAATGCGACTCATTCCGGAGCCAATTTAACGGATACCATGATCGTTGCAAGCATTGATCACGACCTAAAATGGGTTTCCATGCTTTCGATACCACGAGATTTTTATGTCACAATCCCTGAACTATATGGGGGGAATCGAGTGAATAGCATTTTTGAACTCTATGCGGAACAAGCCATGTTTCAAGAAAATTTAACAGAAGAAGCGGCTTATCAAAAAGCCTACGAGGTCCTGGCAAAAAATATTTCCGAAATCACGGGAATCCCAATTCACTATTACGCACGGATCGATTTTGACGCTTTCGTTGAAGTGGTGGATTCCATTGAAGGCATAGACGTGAATATCCAAGAAGATATTGTGGACCCATTTTATCCGGCAGAAGATGGAACCCTGGGATACCAAACCTTTTCGATTAAAAAAGGACCGCATCACCTCGATGGAAAAACCGCATTGAAATATGTGCGTAGCCGAAAAACAAGCAGTGATTTTGCCCGTGCCAATCGGCAACAGGAAGTTTTACAAGCCATAAAAGAAAAAGCACTCAGCCTCGGAGTACTGACCAATGCCTCAAAACTCAAAGATTTGTATGATGCGTTTAATTCCAACTTCGACACCAACTTAAACTGGTCTGAAATGGTCTATCTGGCAAAATTAGCCTCGAAAATGGGAAGAGAATCGGTCTCATCGTGGGTATTGAGCGACGATCCCCTTTCCGCAGGCGGATTCCTTTATACCCCGGAACGAGAACTGTACGGAGGAGCTTACGTATTGGTTCCTTATCAAAGTGATTATAAAGATATTCGCACATTTGCCGATCTCGTTTTAATGCACCCGGAAGTCCATGGAAATGCCCTGAGTTATCAAATTTTAAACGGCACCAAGGTCAATGGCTTGGCCAATGAAGTGATGTATTACCTGCAACGTTTCGGATTCAACATCGTTCGATTTGGCAATGCCTCAGAAAAAGGAATACAGACCACCAGCTTTATACCTCGATCGGCTCTCCTTGCCGGACAACCGGCGGAAGAAGCCATTGACCAAGAAGAATTGAACTATTTAAAAACCAACTTTCTTCCATTGGGAACCGTATTAACGCAAATCCCCTCTCCGTATCTCCCCACCGACTGGACGACGGAAGCGGATATCATCATTGAATTGGGAGAAGATATGGCGGCTTGGGTGAAAGCCAACGCACAAAGTTTTTATTAAAATAATCTAAAATACTACAATGCGGCTCAATAAATTTATCGCTCAATCGGGCTACTGTTCAAGGCGACATGCCGATCGGTTAATCGAGGAAGGAAAAGTCGAAATCAATGGAAAACTTCAAAAAGAATTGGGCGTATTGATTGATCCCGATCATGATGAAATTAAAGTGGACGGACAAACGCTCTCAAAACCAGAACAATTCCTTTATGTGATGATGAATAAACCAAAAGGATATGTCACCACAAAATCAGATCCTCATGCGGAACACACCATTTTCTCATTGCTACCGGAGGCCCTTCAAAATCTTCATCCCGTAGGGCGGCTCGATAAAAACACGGAAGGACTTTTAATTCTTACGAATGACGGAAGCTTCACCTACTCCATGACCCACCCGGGCCAAAATTGTGAAAAGGTCTATTCCGCGCGGCTAAAAAAATGCCCGCTGAAACAAGAAATCCAACGATTGGAACGAGGTATTTTTATCGAAGAAGAAGTGAATGGGAAAAAAAGTTTTTATAAAACCCAACCCTGCCGCATTGAAGTTTTTCCGGAAACTAAAAAAGTGGTTATCCATCTTAAAGAAGGCCGAAAACGACAAATCCGAAAAATGTTCCAAAAGATCGGACACCCCGTGCTATATTTAAAACGTTTAAAAATGGGCCCCTACGAGCTCGGCGAACTAAAAACAGGTGAATGGTGCGAAATCGCACCAGCACAATAACTAATGATCTCAATACCCTCTCCTTATGCTAAAAACCGTCCTCACACTGCTCCTTGCCTCCACCCTGCATTCAGGCAGCGTCGTACGCCCAACAGAGCTAACCACCAAGGCCCCTTGGGAGAATAAACCAATTTTAAGCGTTCAGCCTCTCCCGCAAAAAAATCCCGACATCCAAAATCCGGAAATAACCGCCAACTCGGCAATGGTGGTGGATCTGGATTCCGGAAAAATTCTGTATGAGAAAAACAGCACAAACCGAGTACCTATAGCCAGTTTAACCAAACTCATGACAGGAATAATCATTGCGGAAGAAGAAACACCGCACACCATCGTGAAAGTCAGTGAAAGGGCTAGTGGGATTGAAGGATCAAAAGTATGGTTGAACAGCGGAGAAGAAATCAGCGTCAAAAATCTCATGTATGGAATGATGATTGCCTCCGGAAATGACGCGGCGGTTGCCCTTTCGGAATTCAATGCGGGGTCACTAGAAAATTTTGTCAAAAAAATGAATGAAAAAAGCGAAAAACTAGGCCTCAAAAATACCCATTTTTCAAACCCGATGGGATTCGACGAAAATACCAACTACTCAACTGCCGAAGACATGGCAATCTTAAGTATGCTCGTCTTAAAAAAGCCGATCCTGGTTGAGGCTTCCGAAAAAGATCGCTACAAAATACAAAGTGAAAGCGGGATTGAACATGAGGTCGTGACGACCAATAAACTCTTAACTGAAAATCAAATCATCGGAGGATTCAAAATCGAAGGATTGAAAACGGGAACTACCCCCGAAGCGGGAGAATGTTTGATCACTCGAGCCTTAAATCCGGAAGGCCATGAAATTCTAACGGTTGTGCTGGGAAGCAAAGATCGTTTTTCAGATACAAAAGGGTTGATCAATTGGGTGGCGGAAAGCTATAGTTGGTAATAGCCTACTTACATAATAAAATTTCGTTACGAAATGAAGAAAATTTCAGCGAAAACGATAAGGCACGAGGAAGCTTTATCAGATACCGATAAAGAGACGAGTGGCGAATCGTTTGCAGCCAAATTTTCAAATTGCAGTAGAAAGGCTTATTATGTAAGTAGGCTAAAATGAATTTCCCTTTTCCTATTACAGAAGCCGTACGGCATGCGATTCTTATTTTTTCATGCTTCGGAATAGCATTTTTTCTAGCCATAATAATGGCCAAACCCTTCATTCAATTACTCCTCAAATATAGAATAGGGAAACAAATCAGAGAAACAGCCACGGACGGAAAATCCGCAACGTTATACCATCAATTGCACGCAAAAAAACAAGGAACTCCAACCATGGGGGGAATTCTCATTTGGGGAACCAGCTTGATCGTCGTACTACTCACTCGAGTTGGTTCTTTCTTCGGACTATTTGATCATTCCATTTTAAATCGAAAAGAAACCTACCTTCCCCTTTTCACGCTCATTGCCGTAGGTTTACTGGGAGCATTGGACGATTATCTTAATATTAAAGGCGTGGGAAAAACAAAAGGAATGGCCGTGAAACCAAAGTTTTTATGGTTGATCTTACTTGCCGCCTTGGGGGCATTCTGGTTCTATTTTAAATTGGGGTACAATAACATTCATGTACCCGGAATCGGAGATTTTTCAATTGGAGCATGGTACATTCCACTGTTCATTTTCATCATTCTCGCCACTTCCAATGCCGTGAACATCACGGATGGACTAGACGGCTTAGCCGGAGGACTCATCGTGATTGCCTTCGCCTCATTTGGAGCCATTGCTTACATGAAAGGACTGTTGATACTAACGGCATTTTGCGGAATCATCGCAGGTGCTTCGTTAGGGTTTCTCTGGTTCAATATTCCACCGGCAAAAGTTTTTATGGGAGACACCGGATCACTGGCGCTGGGTGCCACACTGGGGGTAATTGCCATGCTCACCAACTCCGTACTGATTCTCCCTTTCATCGGGTTCATTTTTGTCATTGAAACCCTCTCGGTAATCCTTCAATTGAGTTCAAAAAAACTATTCCATCGAAAAATATTTCTTATTGCTCCGCTGCACCATCATCTCGAACAAATTGGATGGCCGGAACAGCAAGTCACCATGCGACTATGGATGATTGGCAGCATCGTGGCGATGCTAGGGTTGATCTTGGGATTAATAGGAATGGGACTATAAACTTTCTCCTCCAGGAATCGGAATATCTTGAATAAGATCTTGGTCATAATTCATGGTGTTCAAAGGGGAAGATTCCGGCAAAGGATATGCCGATTCTTTCAAGATCAAAACCTCAACACGATCATCCCAATAAAAAGCTTCCAACGTATTGATCAAATCCATGACTTCAATACTCGGTTGAACATTCTTCTTTAAACGACTCAAAATCTGGAGCTGAAGCGCTTCGTCATCCTTTGCCTCCTTTAAAAAGGTGGCAAGATGCAACACGGCACGATCTTTCAAATTCAACACCAGTGTATTGAGCTGAAAAAGAGTGTCCGTCTCCAAAGACTCAAGCTGTTGCTTCATGGCTTCATTGTTTTGAATTTCAGCTTGAATCAACTTTAAAACTTGAAGGTCCTTTAGCTTTTGATCCAAAATCAAAAGCACAAATTCTTCCCGCTGCTCAGGATTCAAATGGGGAAGGGCTTCAATAACGGCATTGAACTCCACTTGGTAGTCTTCAAAAGATTTTTGTGCGAGATCGTAAGCGCCAATTTGGATCAAATCCAATGCAACCTCCAATTGATTCGAGGCATTTTGCAATTGAAGAAGCCCTTTTGTTTTATCGTCCTTGGCTAAAACAAGAAAAGTTTTATCTAAAAATTCGCGAAGCGGATGAAAGGTTTCGGCGGAAAGACCTTCCAGAAGTTTTCGATTCTCTTCAAGGACGGCATAAGCTTCTTCCGAACTCAATTCCGCAAAATCAAATAAAAGCGACTGATAATCCTCAAGCGATTCCTGTGCATGGGATAACTCTCCTCGGGCAATCAATTCGGCGGCTTCTGAAAAACGATTCTTTAAAACGACAAAAGATAAATCTTTTCGGGATTGATCATCATAAGTGAATAAAAAACGAACTTCTTCCTTCCCCCGTTTTGCAAAATACAATAATTCCCCGGGCAAAGTCCCCGCATTTTGTGCTAAATTTTGCTCATAATAATCCGCCAATTCTTGAAGATGATTTTGATCGTTCACAAGATTGGTTTGAACCCAAACATCCGAAATACTCAAGACATCAAAATCACGAATCGGTTCCACTAAAAAAGTCGCATGTGCCTCATCAATCAACATGGATAAAGGAGGCCCGAGTCTTCCTTCACGATTCACCCCATCCTGAACCACATTAAAATCAACCAAATAATCAAACACACGAACTTCTTTTCCCTGATCGAAAGCAAAAACATCAAACGTGGCTTGATGATCAACGGAAAAAACATCCTTTTCGGAAAAAACCGTATAGCTTGAATCGGGAAAAAGATTCACCACTTGGGACCACAGCCGCCCCCTCTCCAATTCCAAAGAAATGGAGGTTCGGAAAAGATTGGAAGGATCGGACCAAAGTTGAATCAATCGCAGCGATGAATCGGGCCCCAACGTAGCCTGCGAATCATCAACAAAAGAAACCGTAACCACACCATCTCCCTCCGTAAAAACGCGGTCCCCTTCCTCAAGACGATGGGAAGCGACATCTGTAACGGGGGAAATTACCCCTTCACGCTCAATAAAAACCGATCCGGAAAAATGATCGATGATAGTCATTTTAGATGCGGAAACCTGGGGCAGAGGGAAAAAACTTCCGACCAAAATAACCACCAAGATCACAGGCAATAAAAAGGTTGCGAAAAAGCGACGATTCGGTGAGAAAATAGAAAAAATATCATACAGGTTCACCCGTTGCAATCGAAGTCTAAGCTTATCCCATCCCGTTTCATGCCGTTGAAAGGAAAAAGCCTTCGTGGGTTTAACATCCAATATCAATTTTTCCAGTTGCGCCTCCAAAGAGTTGAACTCAATCGTTTCGGTTGAAATCAAATTTTCAATATGATGAAAAACACGCGACTTCAATTTACTCTTCTCTTTCAAAGAAATACCCTGCTTCTCGGAAGCAATATCCATCAATTGCTTCTCAAGCTGATCCAATCGACTGTAGTGATAAATCCAATTCCGCATAACCTTTACAACGTTAAAATAAATCAATCATTACACTGAAGGCCTCGTTCTTCAAGAATAGAGCGTAATGCTCGGAGCGCGCGATACTGCAAAATTCGAATATTGGGAAGATTCCGCTGCAGAATGACAGCAATTTCCTGATGGCTGAAACCCAATATGTATTTAAAAACCAAAACCTGTTGATAGGAATCTTTCAATTGAGCCAATGCTTCTCGAAGGTATTTTTTATTCAAACGTTGACCGGCCCATTCCATAGGATCATTTTCTAAGCGGTCCAAGCCGGCGGGAAGCTGTTCATTGAGCGAAATATGTTTGCGATGAAACCGATAATGATCCACCACTAAATTATGCGCGATACGAAATAGCCAGGAAGAAAAAGGATGCTGTGTCGGACGATACTTATCAATATTTTCCCATACCCTCACAAAAACAGTCTCAACCACATCTTCCACTTCTTCACGATCAATCCGATAATAAACATACCGATAGATGGAATCGATGTAGATGTCATACAATTTTCCAAATGCTTCCATATCCCCCTCCTGGCAAGCCGAAACCAAAGCCTGAATCTGCGCTTGATCAACTTTACTCGACGATGATGATGAAAAGAGTGGAGAAGCGTCCATAGATTTGAGCCCCTATTCTAACACAAATTATAATAAAGGAACCCCTAAAACCTAGGTTCTCTGCAACAGGACTATTATTTATTGATTCAACATTTTCTCGCATCGAAGCACCTCATCCACCGAACCGATATAGATCGGCGTGCATTGATCAAAAGATTCAATCAACTGATCCAAAATGGGTTGTTTTCCATTCGAAGCGGCCCCACCGGCCTGCTCCACAAGATAAGCCATGGGAGCGCATTCAAAAAGCAACCTTAATTTCCCTCGAGGAGCATGAGAATAACCGGGATAAGAAAAAATCCCTTTCCCTTTGATTAAGATCTGATTAAGGTCCGGAACCATCCCTCCGGAATAACGAAGCGTATACCCTTCCTTCATCCACCAATTCACCAATTCAAGATAATCCGGCCGATCATAACTGGCCCGGAGATTGCCCGGGGAAAACATTTTACCCTCTCCGATCTTTAAATGAGATTTTGAAAGGCGCCATTCATCATCGGGAAAAAGACGGTACTCATGAGTTCCCTCCCCACGAGAAAGCACCAAGGTGGTACGGGGACCATACACACCAAAACCGGCCGCCACCATTTCGCGGGGAGTACGCCCGATCAAATTTTGAGTGGCATAAATGCCGAAAATAGTTCCCACCGATAAATTAACATCCACCAAAGAAGAACCGTCCAGCGGATCGTAACAAACCGTATAGGGGCCATCCCCGATAATGTGGACCTCATCCAGCTCTTCGGAAATAACTTGAGAAACCAAACGGGTAGAGGTCAATTTTTCTCGAATGATCTGATCCGCCAATACATCCAATGCCAATTGATCTTCACCAAAAATATTCTTGGTCCCGGCTTTACCCACTTCCGCAGTATGAATATGCGCCGCAATGGAATGAATGGCATCAGCCAAAGCTTCAAGCACTAAACCTAAATTGCCTTCAAAATCATTCATAGGGAACGGTGCTTTAAATAAATCAAATCCCACGTCCCATCCAACGAATCAGATCAAGAACGCGAGCCACATAGCCCCATTCATTGTCATACCAGACCACCAACTGAAGAAATTTACCATTCAATACTTTGGTGGAAAGCAAATCCACAATGGCGGACCGTGTATCCCCTTTATAATCAATGGAGACCAAAGGCTCATCGGATGTGCCTAAGATCGCATTCATTCCCTCACCCTCCACCTTCAAAAAAAGCTCATTCACTTCATCCACAGTCACCTCCCGTTTTAAAATCACGGTCATATCCAAAACGGAAACTGAAGGGATGGGAACCCGAAACGCCATTCCATCCACCTTTCCTTTAAGAGAGGGAATAACCTGGCTAATAGCGGTCATCGCCCCTGTAGTTGTCGGAATAATGGATTCGGTGGTGGCACGGGAACGACGAAAATCCTCAGTACTGGAATTATCCAACAAGTTTTGGGTATAAGTGAACGCATGGATCGTTGAAACCATCGCGGCATCCACTCCAAAATAGTGTTCCAACACTTTCATGGTGGGAGCCAGCGCATTGGTGGTACAAGACGCATTGGAAATCACTTCAAAGTCAGCCGGATTAAATTCTTCATCATTCACCCCCATCACAATGGTACGCACCGCTTCGTCCTTACAAGGCGCGGTGATAAGCACCTTCTTGGCCCCTGCTTCCAAATGAGGCAAAACTTGAGCTCGGGTGGTAAACTTTCCCGTAGACTCGATCACAATATCCACGCCCAAGTCTTTCCACGGAGCGCGAGCCGGATCCGATTCCTGAAAAACCTGCACCACATTCCCGTTCACCTTTAAATCTTTCCCCTCCACCTCCACCAAAGCATCCAGAGTGCCATAAACGGAATCCCTTTTCAGAAGCAACGCATGAGAATGCGCATCCGCACGACTATTGATACCAACGACAACCACATCTTCACAAGCAAGCAACTGACGATGCAATGCGCGTCCAATACGACCATAACCATTAATGGCAATTCGAATCATAAAAAAATAACGTTTTAAAGTTGAAGAAAAGGCACGGTTTCTCGATAGTGGAGTGCCGTTTGATGGGAGCCAAACGCATGGGTCATCATGTGCATGATATGTTCCACCATCGCCTCAATGGAAGCGGTATGATCCAACTGCTCGATATCCTCTTCAAACCATTTGAGAACTTTTCGAAGCGGCCGATTGGTGGCCTCGGCTTTTTCATTCATTTTATCCAAAAGCGGCTGAGGAAAATGCTCAAACCAAATATTGGAAACCGAAGTGGCGTAATTGATTTTACGAGCTCCGGCTTCAATGATCTTTCGAAATTGATCGGGAGCAAGTCCACTCCCCCCATGCATAACGGGATAGGATTGATACTCTCGAATAGCCTCTGAAATTTCACGGAGTCGGTCATAACCAATACGAGGCTGCGCCTTATAAATCCCATGCTGATTGCCTATAAAACAGGATGCACCGGTGGCTCCCGTGGAAACAATCAATTTCAAAATATCCTCAACCTTAGTGTAGTAGTTTTCAACATCCTGATAAATATGATCCACATCGGTGGCTTCTACCGAGTGAACAAATCCTTCCTCAGCTTCGAGCGCAATTCCCAAAGGATAAATTTTGCGAATCACCTCCTGACATTTTGCAATATTCTCATCCAAAGAAAGTTTGCTCAAATCAATCAAAATCGAACTGAAACCGGCTTTGATGGAACGGTCCGTACATCCCACTACATCCTTTTGGATATGATCATGATGCAAACCGACAGGAACAGCATAGCCATATTTTTCAATCATTTCCTGGACAATCTCGTGAGAAACCGCCGCCAAACGATCGGTATCCATACTGCAATATTCAATCTCACTTTCGGCAATCTCCAAAATAACGGGAGATTTCAATCTCCAAGCTGCCTCAAGCGTCGCACGAACAATCTGGGGAGAGCGTTGATTGATAGCGACAATTCCAAAACGATGCTGATCGGCAACCGTAAGCAAGGTTTTCAAATTAACCATATGGAAACCGGAAGGAAGGACCTTTAAATAAGGATTATTCGAAGCATTCAATTCCGCCAACATAGGGATGGAATTATGGGGATGAGCCGAAAGCTCAGCCTGTGTTTTCATAAGATTATTCGTTAAGGAGTGCGTCATGATTTTAAATTTTTAAATTAAAAACAATTCCTTAAAAAGGATAAACGTAGAATACTGGCGGTCATAGAAAAAATCAACCAGCTTAAAGAGCAGAGGGTTTCTGTTAGGTGAACAGCTCCTAGAATTATAGCGAAGGATTTTCAGCCAAACCCGTCAAACTATCCAAAAAATAAACCTGCTGTGGCTTAACCATGGTTTGAACCAGTTCACTTTCCTGAATGGAACCCAAGGAGCGGGCCTTCAAAATCAACATCGAATTGATTTCAAAATCTTCCACCAGTTGCTGGTTGTGATCTTCAAGTTCTTTAATCAAATAACCCTGAGTGGACATGGCATTCAACTGAATCAACGAAACGGTCCCCATAAGCAAAATAAGGGCCGCCATAAGAAAAACCCCCAAACGAAAGGGAATTCGAAATTGAATCAATTTGGGTTGAGAGGAGATTGGAGGGATAGAAGTAGAGGAAGGATTCATGAATTTTTTAAACTTTAGAGGTCAAGAGGAAGCAAGTCTTTGAATAACTCGCAATTTGGCACTACGACTACGGGGATTGAAATGTTGTTCCGATTCGGAAGGAATAATGGGCTTTTTTGTCAAAAGACGAAACAAGGGGGTGGCACATTCGCAGCGAAGTACCTGAGGAGGACAAAAACAGTCGCGAACTGCCTCTTTAAAAATCTGCTTCACGATACGATCTTCAAGCGAATGATAACTCATCACCGCCAGCCGCCCAGAAGGAGCCAAGAGCGATAAAAGCGAGGGTAAAGCCTCTTTCAAACGAGCCAATTCTTGATTCACCTCAATACGGAGCGCTTGGAACAGCCGCGTGAGCAACCGGCGCCGATCCGAAAGGGACCGCATCAAAGGTTCCACAAGCTGAGCCAACTCCAATGTCGTTTTAAAAGGAGTGATCGCCCGTTGGTCCACAATGAGACGAGATAGTTTGGGGGCATAAGGTTCCTCGCCATATTCATAAAAAATCCGTCTCAAATCCTCATAGGAATAATGATTGACGACATCCGCCGCCGTGATTCCCTCGGAGCGATTGAACCGCATATCCAAGGGGGCATCGGCATGGAATGAAAATCCACGAGAAACATCGTCGACATGAGGCGAAGAAAGCCCTAAATCCAAAAGGATAGCATTGACGGAAGAAATTCCGATTTCCCGAAGCCGTTGATGACAATGAGCAAAGTTATCGTTAAAAAACACAACTTGCGGAGAAAAATCCTTAAGACGTTCTTGAGCAAGAGATAAATTGGCTTGATCAAGATCAAATCCAAAATAGCGACCCGTTGGACCAATCTGGGGAAGAATGGCATGCGCATGCCCTCCCAACCCCAAAGTTCCATCCACCACCACATCACCAGAGTGGAGGTCCAATAACGCGAGGACTTCTTGTAAAAGAACGGGGTCGTGCTTAAGGCTTTTATTCTTCATTTATAAGATGCTGTGTTCAAAACTTGTGCACAATATGTGTATAATTTTTTTGATCGCGATATTAACCCAATTTTTAGGCTTATCAAAAGGTATTGTCAATAAATAAATTCCGGAAAATCGATAAAAATAGGAAAAAAGGTATAACTTTTGTATACAAAATAATGAATTTGAATCTATTAAATAACAAAAAAATAAAACCTAAAACACGAAATGCAAAAATTATTGCAAAGAAAAAATATATTTTATAAAAATACAAAAACGCGAACGAACTATGATTCCATTTCAACCCCCTCCCGACTCAAAAACTCAAAAACCGCCTCGTCCAAATCCCCGGAGCGCAAAAGATTTACGTTCTCATCATCAATTCGAATAATCGTAGAAGGCATTCTCACGGGAATATCCCCCGCATCCAAAATAAAATCCGGCTGCACGGAAATGTCCCGAACAGCGTACGGGGAAGATTTTCCGTGAAAATTAGCGCTGGTGGTTGTGACCGGGCCTCCCCAAGCCTGTAAAAGCGCGACAGAAAAAGGCTCATCAATACAACGAAGTCCAACAAAAGATTCATCGGAATTTAAGAAAAAAGGTAAAACCGATTTTCGAGGAAGAACAAGGGTCAATGCTCCGGGCCAAAATTGCTTGACCAAACGCAATGCCAAATCAGAAAATTGGGCATACTTTTGAGCTTCTTTTAAAGAAGCGGTCAAAATACTAACCGGCTTGGAAAGATCCATCCCTTTGGTGTGATACAAATGCAGCAACGCGGCAGGATTATGAATATCCACGGCAAGCCCATAGCAAGTATCCGTAGGATGAGCCACAATTCCCCCTTGTTTCAAAATAGAAACGGCTTGCTCAATTTGGGAAGAGGAGGGTTGCTTTTTATTCATCGTTTAAAAATGATAACACAATAATCTAGAGAGGGTAAATTTGTTAATTTGAGCATTGAAGATTAAAACCAAGACACTTATACTCAAGGAACATTATTCTTGAAGCCCATCTCGGCTTCGTCATCTATCTCCCCTAACTCCCCCGCTCTTATGAAGCCTCGTGTTGCCATCAATGGATTCGGTCGCATCGGACGAAATACCTTTCGTGCCAATCTTGAAAAAGATAGTTTCGAGGTCATTGCCATCAACGACCTCGGTGACGTCAACACCTTGGCTCATCTTCTGGAATACGATTCTCTCTACGGGAAAATAAATGGCACGGTGGAAGTATCAGGAAAGGACCTCGTGGTGAATGGAAAAAAAATTCATGTCTATTCGGAAAAAAATCCGGCCGACTTACCCTGGAAAAATCAACAAATTGATGTCGTTTTGGAATGCACCGGCTTTTTCACCGACAGAAAAGACGCACAAAAACATCTCGATGCAGGCGCTAAAAAAGTAATCGTGAGTGCACCGGGAAAAGAAATGGATCTCACGGTGGTCTTAGGAGTCAACGAGGACAACTATGAAGGATCAAAACATCACATTCTCTCAAACGCCTCCTGTACCACCAACTGCTTGGCACCTGTTGCAAAAGTGCTGCATGAAAATTTCAATATCCTCAAAGGATTGATGACCACCGCTCATTCTTACACCAATGACCAACGCATCCTGGACCTGCCGCACGAAGATCTCCGCCGTGCCCGAGCCGCCAACCTTTCGATGATTCCAACCACAACCGGTGCGGCAAAAGCCGTTGGCCTGGTGTTACCCGAACTAGAAGGCAAACTCAATGGAATGGCGATCCGAATTCCCACCCCCACGGTTTCCATCATAGATTTGGTCGTTGATGTCGAGAAATCCACCACCAAAGAAGAGGTCAATGCCTTAGTCAAAGCCGCCTCCGAAGGTGCGATGAAAGGCTACCTCGACTACAGCGAAA
The DNA here is from genome assembly GCA_964436935.1 of uncultured Candidatus Peribacteria bacterium. Taxonomy (GTDB): domain Bacteria; phylum Patescibacteriota; class Gracilibacteria; order UBA1369; family UBA12473; genus CAYTES01. Next base: position 16,819 of record CAYTES010000003.1, read on the forward strand.
AACCCCTCGTCTCGATCGACTACCGCGGAGACGCGCACTCCTCCATCGTGGATGGACTTTCCACCATGGTCATTGGAGGCACGATGATCAAAATCATCGCCTGGTACGACAATGAATGGGGCTATTCCAACCGCTTGGTGGATTTGGTGGGGTACATGTCTAATAAAGGACTTTAGACCTAAAAAATCTAACCCAATCTCTCCCTCAACAGTTCCTCATCTACTGATCGGAAAGCAAGGCGATCTTTTGATTCAAAAGTTCGGCAAAATCAAGCGACTTATTCTTATCCTGTAAATCCTTACAGAACCGCAAGGCCTCTTGAAATGATGCTCCTTTTTTCTCAAGCAATAAGACATATTTTAGGATAGAGCCACTCCATACGTTAAATCGACCGATTGTAGTAGATAATTCCTGAGGGGTCACCCCACGCCGCATAAAGAAAAGGATATCCTCCAGTTGTTTGGAGAAAGGGTAACGCTCAGAGCTCATAAATTGAAGGTATTCATCCAATTCATGAGGTGAAAGAGGATAAAGTTTTTCCAAAATGGTGAGCAAATAAGAAGGGACCAACACTTTATTTGATTCGCTCAAGTGAATATAATCCGGCTCCCTTTGATGAGAGAACAAATTAACAATCCGTTCACTGTCATAAGAACTAAAAGACATCAAATAATCGTACTTCACTCGATCATACTGATAAAAATAGCTCAAACATTTAATCGTGTCCTCATTCAAAGAAGGAGAAGCACCTCGATGAGGATTAAATTTTGCCCACAAAATATCCGCGGCACTCGAAACTTCAGCCATCACATCCTCGGGCAAACCATTGGAGATTTTAAGATAAGAAATCACTTGCGACGGCTTCTGATAGCGGGGAGAAAGTCGGGCGAGCTGCTCCAAAGAAGCTCGATCCTTCATATAATCAACGATCGGACTAAACCCATAACCAAATTCTTCAAAATACGAGAGCGCATACGAACCAAGAATAGCAAAAAAATCTTCCACCGAAGCGTGTGATCCCTTTTTGAAATTTCCTAAAAACCGCGCAATAAACATTTTTTTATCCTCAACCTCGTAAGGTCGACGAAAATGAGTTTCGGGATTCGGATAAAATCGACGAAAACACTGCTCAATCGCTTCCGGAGGAATTCCGGCAGCAAACAAATCCATTTTTTCATCCGTCATAGGAATCATGGCATAATTTCCATTGACTTTTACAGGATCAGCCCCCTTTAAAACGAGATGAAAAACAAGCTGCTCCATATTCAAATAGGGGGCACGTCCATCATAATGCGAATTGCTATTTACCAATTCATCCCTCAATTCGGGAGAAAGACAACCTTCCACCTCCGGACAAATTTTTTCAATATAGTCCATCCCCTGATCTCTCAACTGAATAAGGGCTGAAAGCTTTTTCAACCCAAATGGAGAAATGGTTTGGGAACGTGCTGCTTCTTCGAGTGTTTTAATCTCCGAATGAAAAATACGAAATGAGCTGTCTACTTTGCCCTCTTTTCCAAGATTAAGGCGAGAATCTTCAAATAAACTGCGATGGAAGCGTGCCGCTTCTTGTGGTGTTATCCGATAACCAAGGAATCGTTTTATATCGTTAGCCATAAAATAATCCGGATAAGAGAGGGCTAGCTCGGGAGGAATAGAAGCGGTTTTTTCCGCCCAAAATATTTCAATGATTTCTTTAGAAGTAAAACGACCGCGATACGCACTATAAATGGTTTCATTTAAACCATTTTTCAACGCACGCATAATAGAATCCATAGAAATCTCTTGTGCATCCCCTCTACTGGCAATAACCACTAAAATCCCGAGTTTCTGTTTGAAAAAATCTAAATTCACTCGAAGATCAAGCGGCAAAGGATCTTCACCCAAAATTTCAGTCTTGGAAGGAGCATCTGTCTGCGCTTCTGGCTTCAATTCGGCAATCAATCGGCTCAAAATATCCAATGCCATAAAAGCAAAAATTAAAATTAAGAATATAATATAATATAAAATAAAAATAAAGTCAATACAAACCGAAGGGATATCCCGCACTGCACACTAAATTTGACTAAATATATTTTAAATTATATAATATATTAATTTTAGACACATGTGGTGCACTTCAAACTAGATTTCGGAAACTTTTACGAAATGGAAAATGAATATCAAAAATAGCCACAAAGAAAATAGCTCAGAAGAAAACAGTGCTCCACTTCAAGTCTCCGGAGCACCCGCCCAATTTGATTTATTTCAGCCGCTTGAAACCTACACACCGCGACGGGAAAGCGTTCAAGCCCAATTGAGGCATGTGGATGACGTTTTAACGATCACAGACAATGACAGATGGGGGAATACATTTAAATTCAGCCCAAAACAACCGGCCACATGGAGCCCTGAAGAGCAAGCACAGTATCAACAAGAAACCGCAGAGGATATAGACAGCTTGGAACTCAAACTCGAACGATTAAAAATTAAAATGCTAACGTACTATCTGGAAGGGACCTATCCCTACTCCCCCGGTTTATCTTATGAAGAAGGGAACAAAACAATTGGAGGGCAGTTTTGCGATTTAACGGCAAAACTCTTCTACCAAGAAACACCTATTACGGAAACACAAAGAAAAAAACTCCTACAAGAAACCAACAAACGAATCCCACGAGAATTCGCACTTCCTCATTCGTCGCACTTATCAAAAGAAGATGCGGAAATACTCTATGAATTAGCCCAGAAAATGCACTATGGATCTCCTCCCGATAAAACAGAGAAACAACGATTGGAAGTTCTGATGATTAAAATCCTTGAAATCGAGAAAGGAATCCTTGAAATCAAAAATCAGGGAGAACTTTTCCCCCAACAAGGAGAAGCATTTTGGATGGATCAAAAAATGAGGGAATATGCCAACAAATACCGGATCCTGCTCAAAGAATTTGCCACCTATGAAGAGTCGCAGTCGTGGTTTTCACCGACTTATGGGGGCAGCGGAAAAGGGCAAAGAGGAAAACGCCAACAATCGGAGCCGTTTCGAAGTGACTATCAGCGCGTGGTTATGCCGGAAAGGGACACATTAGAAAGAAAACTACACAAACTGATTTTTGGAGGGGACGAATCTCGCGAAGCGAAAAGTGTACTATTCGATGGAGGAATCAATGCACTTCATGGAATTTTAATGCTACTCGATAAAGAAAATTCCAGACGACAACAAAAATCAGAAATTTTCAAAACAAGTGACATCTATTTCGAAGTGGATCAGAGAATCGAGCAACACTTTAAGGATCAAAATTTAAAACCGGTGGTTTTTAACCCGGAAGACACGGCCGGGCTCATTGAACGGATAAAAAAAGAAATGCCGACTGCCGTATTCCTCAATCCCATGTCCAACATGTACGACATGAAAATGACGGGAATAAATGAAATACTAGAGGCCTTAGCCGATCCAAAAGGATGGAAACCCTCTAAAAAAAGCGCATACGATGAAGAAAAAATTTACATCATTATTGATAATTCAACCTTGGGACGTTGCGCCAACTGGAGAAATTTTAATTTCCGCAAACTCCCCCGATTTGTACGAGTGATTTCATTTGAAAGTTTAATCAAATTTGCTCAGGATGGATTGGAGCTGGCTCCGGCGGGACTCGCCACGGCCATTGGAGAATATGCGGATTCCGATTTAAAAAATAATCGTCGTCAAGGCGGATTCCACCTGCCGGAAAATTCGATTCGAAAATTGGAACTGACGATTCAAGAAGATACTCTTGAAAGAAAAATGAAGCGCCATTCCCGTAATACGGCCTACTTGGCGGAATCCTTAGCGCAAGATCGAGCGCAAAAAACAGGAAAAAGTTTGATTTCCGAAATCATTCTTCCCCATCTTGATTCACACCCACAGCATGAACTTGCTAAAAAAGAAACATCCGGAGCGGGAGGAATTTTTAATATCGGATTGGATTTTAATTTTCTAAAATCCTACAAGGAAAAACAATTTTATGGAAAACAAGAAAATGAATTTTATGAACAAGAAGCGACTGCGCATGAATTCAGAGAAAATTCGAAAAAAATTGCCGGTGCGTTTTTGAATCTGGTGCTTTATTTTGCCAAAGAAGTTGGGCTGGAAATAAACAAAGGAACCAGTTATGGATTTCAAATCACCCGAATGGCCGTTTACGACAGAAACATAGAAGGAGAAAGCAACTACAACTTTCAAGAAATTCCCTACCTGCGCATTGCCCCCGGAACGGAAACCATTAAAGAAATGAAATTAATAGCGGAAATCCTCAAAAGGACAAACGATATTTTTTCGCAGGCACTGGGAGAAAAAAGCATACTGAGTCTATCTGAAAGTATCCTAAAAAGGGAAACGGACAGAGAACTTCGCCTGGGCAACGCTTCAACCACGAAGAAACGGCTCAGAACATGGACACAAGCGGCTTTGTAAAAAAGAATGGAGAGCAATTGCAAAACCTGTTTCAGCACTCTATAATAAAAAGTGCTAAAACCTCTTTTGAATTAGGTTCCATAGACCATTTTTAAGAAAAACCTCATCGTGATCCCACTCGACGCCCGAAAAGGGCAAATCTTAGCCGCCATCATTCAACAGTTCACGGAAACCGCCGAACCGGTGGGATCAAAAACCGTGCTCATCCGATACCAACTTTCCGTGAGTCCCGCCACAATCCGGAACGACATGTCGTTCCTTGAAAACGAAGGCTTGATTTATCAACCCCACACCTCGGCGGGACGAGTCCCCACCAACAAAGGGTATAGATTATATATCGATCAATTGGTTGATTACGACAAAGCAGCAAAATTGGCCAAAGAACATCTGAAAAATGTTCGAAAAGCCGTGGCCCGCAAACAAGCGGAATATAAAGTGCACGAAGCCGTTTCACTTTTATCCCAAGCCATTCCCCATGTCAGCTTTGCCAGTCTTCCCGACAACGAAAGAACGTTTTACCTCGGACTTTCGAACATGCTCAAACAACCCGAATTCTTGGAACAACCCCTACAAGCCAGCCAGGTGATCGAAGTGCTCGAAGAAAAAACGCATTTTCTTAAAATCTTGGATCAACTCAATATTGACGAAGCACCCCAAATTTTCATCGGAAAAGAAAATATCTTACCCCAAATTGAAAGTTGCAGCCTTATTGTGTGCCGATATCATCACGGAGAATACAAAGGCTACCTCGGACTTTTAGGGCCCACCCGAATGGCCTACGGTTTCAATATCGCCCTGCTCAAAGAAGTCCAAAAACTCATTCACGATTAAGCTTTAACCTTTCCTCTCATGCCCGACAATACGACTCCACAAACACCCCAGAGCGACGAACCGCTCCCCGGAGCCAAAAGCCCTGCAGGGGCAGGCGCCTCGCAAGATGACGCCACTCAAAGCGCACAAACCTCCGACACGGGACAATCGGATAACGGTAACGCCACCTCTCCACTTTCCGCACCGGAAACCACCCTCTTGGCCATGCAAAAAGAACTAGACGAAATGACGGAAATGGCCAAACGCGCCGTGGCAGACCTTCAAAACTTCAAACGCCGCACCGACGAAGAAAAAAGCGGCCTAATCGTGTTTGCGAACCTCACTTTTCTACAAGCCATTTTTCCGGTGATCGACAACTTTCAGCGCGCCTTCCAACATATCCCGCAAGAATTGACCGAGAAAGAATGGATCAAAGGCATTTTCGCCATTGAAAAACAATTCATGGACACCTTGAAAACCTTAGGATTTGAAGAAATCGGCTGTGAACCCGGCACCCCCTTCGACGCCAATTTTCATGAAGTCGTCATGCAAGCCCCGGGAGAAAAAGATATGATTCTCGAATGCTTTGAAAAAGGATATCAATTCAAAGATAAAGTGATTCGACCTGCAAAAATCAAAGTCGGCGATGGAAGTGTCAACCCATCAAACTCCACATTTCCGACACAAAACACCGCTCCACCCACAAACGCTTGACCCACAAGAATTGGCACTCTATAATAATGACTGCTAATTCATCGAATCAGTTCATTATCTCACTAAATAATACTCAATAACCACATTTTCATGGGTAAAATCATTGGAATCGATCTTGGAACCACCAACTCTTGCGTGGCCGTTATGGAAGGCGGTGAACCCACCGTGATCCCGAATGCCGAAGGACAACGCACCACCCCCTCGATCGTAGCTCAAAAAGAAAACGAACGACTGGTCGGTATTCCCGCCAAGCGACAAGCCGTGACCAACGCTGAAAATACCATTTTTTCCGCCAAACGGTTCATTGGTCGCAACTACAGCGAAATCGAGGAAACCGCGAAACGCATGCCGTTCAAAGTCGTTAAAGGATCGAAAGGCGAAGCCGAAATCATCCTCAATGGAAAACAACACCAACCGGCTGAAATTTCCGCCATGGTGCTCCAAAAACTCAAAGCGGACGCCGAAAAATATCTCGGCGAAACGGTGACCGAAGCGGTCATCACCGTTCCCGCTTATTTCAACGATGCCCAACGCCAAGCCACCAAAGACGCCGGTAAAATTGCAGGACTCGAGGTCAAACGCATCATCAACGAACCCACCGCCGCCGCACTCGCCTATGGTCTCGACAAGAAGGGGGGGGATAAAAAAATTGCCGTCTTCGATCTCGGAGGAGGAACGTTCGATGTCTCCATCCTGGAACTCGGCGATGGGGTATTCGAAGTCCTTTCCACAAATGGAGACACCCAACTCGGAGGAGACGATTTTGATGAAGTGATCTTGGAATGGTTGATCAGTGAATTCAAAAAAGAGTCCGGAATCGACCTCAAAAACGACAAAATGGCACTCCAACGCCTCAAAGAAGCCGCCGAAAAAGCTAAAATTGAACTCTCTTCCACGCATGAAACCGAAATCAATCTTCCGTTCATCACCGCGGATGCCAGCGGCCCCAAACACCTGAACATCAAACTCAGCCGCTCCAAGCTGGAAGATCTGGTCGCCGACTTGGTGCACCGTTGCGTGGAGCCTTGCCGCAAAGCCATTGAAGACGCCAAAGTGTATGTGGGTGATATTCACGAAGTCGTGCTGGTGGGAGGAATGACCCGTATGCCAGCCGTTCAAGATAAAGTCAAAGAAGTGTTCGGGAAAGAGCCCCACCGGGGAATCAACCCGGATGAAGTGGTCGCGCTCGGCGCCGCCATTCAAGGAGGAGTCCTTCAAGGGGATGTCAAAGGGGTCCTATTGCTCGATGTCACCCCCCTCACCTTGGGCATTGAAACCCTCGGTGGAGTGGCGACCCCGTTGATCGAACGGAACACCACGATTCCCACCTCGAAATCTCAAGTTTTCTCGACCGCTTCCGACAGCCAAACGTCTGTTGAAATTCACGTGGTGCAAGGAGAACGACCGCTTGCCAGCGACAATAAATCACTCGGTAAATTCATATTGGATGGAATTCCTCCCTCCCCTCGAGGAGTGCCTCAAGTCGAAGTCACGTTCGATATCGACGCCAATGGAATTTTGAATGTGAAGGCCATGGACAAAGCCAGCAACAAAACCCAACACATCACCATCACGGGAACAAGCGGCCTTTCCGAAGAAGAAATCGAAAAGATGCGCAAAGAAGCCGAAATCTTTGCCGAAGAGGATAAAAAGAAAAAAGACGCCATCGAAACTAAAAATCATGCCGAGATCCTTACCGCTCAAGCGGAAAGAACCTTAAAAGAGGCGGGCGACAAAGTTCCGGATGACATCCGTCGGCCGGTCGAAGATAAAATCAAAACGGTGAAAGACGTTCTCGCCAAAGAAGGCGCAACAGTCGAAGAAATCAAAACCGCAAGCGACGCGCTCTCCGAAGAAATTCAAAAAGTGGGAGCCGCCATGTACCAAAATGTCGGACAATCTCAGCCCGAGGAAGGTGTAAATGTCAAAGACATGAACGAAGAGGCTCCGGAAGGCGTAGTGGATGCCGAGGTAGTGGAGGAAGAAAAAAAAGAGGATGAAGATAAAAAAGAATAAAAAAATCCTCACTCTCCATAATGAGTTCGAGCGCGCTTAACATAAATCCGCCTCAGCTGGGGATCGATACTATAAACAAGTCGATCCTTAATGTTGAGGCGGTAGGAATAGTTGCCTTCAAGTTCACCCACTAATTTTTTGCCCACATAAGGATCTTGGGCAATCACCTCGATCAACAATTTTTTCAATTTCTCTTTGAGCTTGGGAGAAAGTGATTGAACATCTTTAAGTGCCTGCTTCGCGAAAAAAATCTCGTAAAGTTTCATTCGGATTTAAACACTTGATCAAAAGAAAAAACTTCTCCGTTCTTTATCTCTATATCCGCTTTTCGAATGGAAGCCTTAAATCCCGGGATAGACAATAATTCCGCCGTTTCCATCAAATTTTCATATTCTTCTTCTGAAATAAGGATCACATCTCCCTCTTTGGAAGAAACGCGAATAGGATGATGCGTTTTAAGTGCCGACTTTAAAAGTGAAAAAAAGGTAGAACGAGCATCGGTCGCCGTAAGAGTTTTCATAAATGTACTATTTAATGTACGTACCAATTATAGTACATAATATTATAAGCCGCAAATAAAATCCATTTCATCTTGAAAAGCTAAAGGTCCATGTTAAGCTGAACATAAATACTTAAAATCCAAACCCAGTGAATGAAAATCCTAAACCGCATCCTTTCCCCATAAGCAGAAGCAAAGCACCGCATGATTTAGGAAGAGACGCTATACGAGAAATACTCTGCAAAATAGCAGGATTAGCCCCCGTTGTGCCCCAATTAAGACCCGGAGATCCTTATTCAGACGACGACAGAAATTGTTTCGAAAAAAATTAATATTTAAAAATCAAACCACCTAATGCTCGACCTCAACCTTTTCCGCGAAAATCCAACACTCATCACCGCCGACCTAAAAAAACGGTTTCAAGACGACTCCATCGTCCATCAAATCATAAAATTGGATGAAGAAAACCGAACATTGCTTCAAGAAGTGGAACAGTGCCGAGCCCAAAAAAATGCGGCCTCCGACGAGATCAGTCAACTTCGCGATGAAGCCAAGCAAGCGGCCATACAAAAAATGAAAGCCATCTCCGAGCAAGAAAAAAACGCGTATGAAAAACAACAACAACTCGAAGAACAGCTCAAAGCACTTCTTTTAACCGTCCCCAATCTAACCCACTCCTCCACTCCCCAAGGCAAAGACGAAACCGAAAGCGTGATCGAAAAAACCCACGGCACTCCGCCCACCTTCAACTTCACCCTCAAAGACCACGTGGAACTCGGCACCGCACTCGGCATCCTCAACATTGAAGACGCGGTACGCATGTCCGGATCTCGCTTCGGTTACCTCATGGGAGAAGCGGCACTACTCGAATTTGCCCTGATTCAGTTCGTGATGCACAAACTCGTGAGTAAAGGGTTCACCCCGGTCGTTCCACCGGTACTCGTGAAAGAACAAGCCATGATCGCCACCGGATTTTTCCCTGCCGACCGCAACCAAATCTATCACGTGAATCCCAAACAACACGAAAATGACGAAGAAAACGACGATCTCTATTTAGTCGGCACCGCCGAAGTCCCGCTCACGATGCTCCATGCCGACAAAATCTTAGAAGAACAAAAACTCCCGCTCCGCTATGTAGGATTCTCCACCTGCTTCCGACGCGAAGCAGGAACCTACGGAAAAGACTCCGGTGGCATCATCCGGGTCCATCAGTTCGATAAAATTGAAATGTTCAGCTTTTGCCATCCCGACAAATCCTGGGAAGAACACGAACTCATTCGTTCGATCGAAGAAGAGATCATGCAGGAACTCGGTTTTGCGTACCAAGTCCTCAATATCTGTTCCGGCGATCTCGGCTACCCCGCCGCAAAAAAATATGACCTCGAAGTGTGGATTCCTTCTCAACAAAAATACCGAGAGCTCACCAGCTGCTCAAACTGCACCGACTACCAATCTCGCCGGGCTAAAATCCGGTACAAAACGGAAGAAGGCAAAAATGAATTTGTTCATACCCTCAATGGAACCGCATGCGCCATCGGTCGCACCCTTGTGGCCCTAATGGAAAACTATCAACAAGAAGATGGCAGCATCAAAATCCCCACGGTATTACAGCCTTTCATGAACGGAATCACGGAGATTGTAAAAAATAAATGATGACGATTAGCTTTTTAGGCATTCTGGGAATAATTGCGCTCGGAGCCATCCTACTTTTTATTTTCGGTTTTCTGCTTCTGGGCTTTTACGAAGAGAAACACACACAAAAGAAATCGAAGGAAAAACCATGAGCGACGGATTGCCATTTTAATAAGAAAAGTGTAAAATGTATAAGATAAAAACTACAAACTTCCTCTATCTCCTCCCCCATGCTCATCGCCATCTCGACAGAATCATTGAAAGGATACGGACTCAACCGAATTTTTGGCTTTGCCAAAGAGGCGGGCTTTGATGGCATCGATTTAGCGATGGATTCGGATGAGCACGACACCTTTGATACAGGTTACATCCGTCAACTCCGCGACGAAGCCAAATTGCCAATTCTTGCCATTCAAACGCCAAAAACAACCTCCAAAAACAATATCCAGCAAGCCGTAGATATGGCAAAGCAACTCGACACTAAAATCATTGTCATTCAACCCCCCAAGCTGTTCGACATGAAATTGGCGAAATGGATCAAAGAAGAAGTCCCCAAGATCCGTCAACGCGAAAACATTTCAATCGCACTTGAAAATGCCCCATCCGGAACCATGTTGGGGTTTATTCCCGAACACACCATGAACAGCCTCGAAGAACTCAAAAAGTTCAAACACGCTTGTCTCGATACCTCTCGTGTGGCGCAAAAAAAAGAAGATTTGATTCGAGTCTATACCGCACTCAAAAAATACCTGGTGCATGTGCACCTTTCCAATGTGTATCATGGCCACCCCTACTCCCCCCCGGAAATGGGAGTATTACCCATTGAAAGCTTCCTCGCAAAGCTCAAACAAGATGGATTCAAAGGAATCATCTCCATTAAAGTGAAACCCCAAAACCTTCATGTGGGCAACGAAGAAAAGCTACTCCAAAATCTAAAAAACAGTTTGGCCTATTGTCGTAAATTCCTTGGATAAATAGTATTATAAAATATTTTTACATATTTCGCATTATAAAATGACGCTTTTTGAAGTATTAATTTTGACATAGATCTTTGACGCATTAAAGTGTTTTGTGCGCTTTCTATAATTACGAATGAGTTGAGGAAGCTTACGGAAAGCGCACAAAAAAGGTCTTCGGACCGCATTCTTTTACTTCCTCATTCCTTTCTACATGAGCCCCAAAGCCTCTGTGAAGACCGAAAAGAAAGCATCAAAAAAAGCAGAGTCAACGCCAATCGAGTCGACTTCTTCCCTCCATCCCGTCATGAGATCCAGGGAATTTCTTGCCGTTCAAGAAAATTTCGAATTACCCAATTTGATTGAAGTTCAGTTGAATTCCTATAAATGGTTTTTGAATGAAGGAATTCGAGAATTATTGGAAGAAATCTCCCCCATCACCGACTTTTCGGGAAAAAAATTGGAACTTCACTTTTTGGAACATTCCATTGAAGAGCCCAAATACGATCCCGAAATCGCGCGACAAAAAAATCTCACCTACGAAGCTCCCCTCAAGGTACACGTTCAGCTCATCAATAAAGAAAGCGGAGAAATCAAAGAACAGGACGTTTTTTTAGGAGGTATTCCGCTGATGACCAATCAAGGGAGTTTCATCGTGAATGGAATTGAACGGGTGGTGGTGAGTCAAATTGTACGCTCTCCCGGCGTATTCTTTTCAAGAAATCTTGCCGCTTTGCCTTATTGCAATGCCAAAATCATTCCAAAGCGGGGGGCCTGGCTTGAAATTGAAACGGACAAAAAGGGAATCATTACGGTAAAAATCGACCGCAAACGCAAAATCCCCATCACCAGTTTATTGCGTGTTTTTGGATTTGAAAAAGATCAAGATATTTTAAACATCTTCAAGGATGTGGTTAAAGACGAAACATTAAACTATATTTTACTGACACTTGAAAAAGACACAGTCAAAACCGTAGATGAAGCCTACAAATCTATCTATCGCAAAATTCGTCCGGGTGATTTAGCCACACCGGAAAACGCAAAAAACCTTATTGATTCGATGTTCTTTGAATATCGAAAATACGACATGGGTGCTGTCGCTCGCTATAAAATCAACCGTCGCTTTGGATTGGACACCTCCAACACCCGTGAAAATCATGTCTTTCAGGTGGATGACCTCATTCACATTTTAAAACACCTCATCAAACTCAATAACGGAGAAATGGAGCCTGATGATATCGACCATTTGAGCAATCGACGCATTCGTCCGGTGGGTGAACTGGTTCAAAATAAATTCAGGGTTGGACTCTTACGAACCGACCGTATCGCAAAAGACCGTATGACAGTAATGGAACTCGAAACCATCACTCCCACGCAATTGGTGAACTCCCGTCCGATTACCGCCGCACTGCGAGAATTTTTTGCAAGTTCCCAATTGTCACAGTTTATGGATCAAACCAATCCGCTCGCGGAATTGGCACACAAAAGACGCTTATCGGCCATGGGGCCCGGTGGTTTATCGCGAGAACGTGCGTCGTTTGATGTTCGTGACGTGCACTCCTCTCACTACGGCCGTATTTGTCCGATTGCAACCCCGGAAGGTCCCAATATCGGACTTGTGGTGCATTTGGCCACCTATGCTCGCCTGAATAAATACGGATTCATTGAAACGCCTTTCCGTGCCGTAAAGCACTACGCAAGACCCCTTAAAAAAGAAATTTTGGGCCGTATTGTGGAAGAAGACGTTAAGACAAAAAAGGGAGCCGTACTGGCCAAAGCCGGAGAAGTGGTGAACGAAAAAACAGCGGAAAAAATTGAAAGCGAAATCAAGGAGAATATTAAAGTAAAAGCGTACGCAAGTGACGAAGTGAGCTACTTTGATGCGGAAGACGAGCGCAATCTAATCATTGCGCAAGCAAACTCCGAAATGAACGACCGAAGAGAATTCGTATACGATCGCTTGGCCGCCCGCGTGAAAAATGAAGCGGTGATGGGGCACGTCAAAGATGTAACCCATATGGACATCTCCCCTCAGCAAATTATTTCGGTCACCACCTCATTGATTCCTTTCCTTGAGCATGATGACAACACCCGCGCTTCGATGGGATCTAACATGCAACGACAAGCCGTGCCATTGCTAACTCCCAACTGTCCCATGGTGGGAACCGGAATGGAAAAAGTGGCTGCAGCCAGTTCGGGGCAAGTCTTTTTGGCGGAAGGAGACGGTGTGGTTTCTTCAGTGGATGCCGACCAAATCACCATCATGTATGACAACGGAAATAAAAAAGTCTACAGCCTCACCACCTATTACCGTTCCAACCAAGCCACCTGTTATCATCAACGAGCGAAGGCGGTAAAAGGACAAAGAGTCAAAAAGGGCGATCTGTTAGCGGATGGTGCCTCAACCGACGAAGGCGAATTGGCCTTGGGACAAAATGTCCTTGTGGCTTACATGAGCTGGGGAGGTTATAACTTTGAAGATGCGGTTATTATTTCGGAACGAATGATCCGCAAAGATAAATTCAGCTCGGTACATATCGAAACCTTCATTGTGGATGTTCGCGATACCAAGCTAGGCCCCGAGATTGTGACTCAAGATATTCCCAATGTGGGAGAAGCGAGACTCAAAGATTTGGACGAACTGGGTATTGTACGAATCGGAGCAACGGTTCGAGAAGGAGATATCCTTGTTGGTAAAATCACACCCAAAGGAGAAACCGAACTCACTCCGGAAGAAAGACTTCTGAGAGCTATTTTCGGGGACAAGGCTCGCGACGTGAAAGACACTTCACTCCGACTCCCCGGTGGAGAAGGAGGTAAAGTGGTAAAAATGGAGATCTTCAATCGGGACAACGGAGACGAATTATCGACCGGAGTCATACAACAAATCCGTGTCAGTGTGGCACAAACGCGAAAAATTGAAGTGGGAGATAAAGTCGCTGGACGACACGGAAATAAGGGAGTCGTTTCCATCATCGTTCCGGCCGAAGATATGCCCTATCTTCCCGATGGAACCCCGGTAGACATGGTCTTAAATCCCCTGGGTGTGACCAGTCGTATGAATATCGGACAAATCTTGGAAACCCATCTGGGTTGGGCGTGCAAAGAACTCAATATAAAAGTGGCCACTCCAGCATTAAATGGAGCCACCACTGAAAAAATCGAAGAAAAACTTCTAGCAGCAGGATTGCCGAAAGATGGAAAAGTCCAACTCTACGATGGATGCAATGGAGAACCGTTTGACCATAAAACAACGGTGGGAGTGGCTTACATGATGAAGCTCAATCACCTTGTTGAAGATAAAATCCACGCTCGCTCCGTAGGACCCTACTCTCTTGTCACGCAACAACCTTTGGGAGGAAAGGCCCAACATGGAGGTCAGCGTTTCGGTGAAATGGAAGTATGGGCCTTGGAAGCCTATGGTGCCGCACATACACTGCAAGAAATGTTGACCATCAAATCGGATGATGTGTACGGAAGAGCCAAAGCATACGAGTCCATCGTAAAAGGAGAACCGATTCGAAAACCTCGAACACCGGAATCCTTCAACGTGTTGATCAAAGAATTGGAAAGTCTATGTCTCAATGTGGATCTTATTGAAACCGATAAGCCCATTATTGAAGAAGACGAATACATTGAAGCGATAGCGGAAGAAGAAGAGCTTGGCTTGATCACTGCGGAAAATGAAAATTTATCCGGAGAAACGGAAGTATTCGATAAATTCGAAGCGGAAAAAGAAGGAATTCAAGAATTGGATGAGTTGGACTTGGATAGTGAAAAATTAGAGGAAGAGCCACCGGAAGATTTCTTAGAAATAGAAGAAGAGCAGGCTTAAGCCTTTGTATAAAACCCAATTTATACTCATTTATATATTCTAAACCCATTCATAATGCGCAGTGTAAATAAAGTTATTTTACTGGGAAATGTAACACGCGATCCACAAGTACGTAGCACTCAAAGCGGCCAAATGGTTTGCACCTTCGGAATCGCCACAAATCGAGAATGGATCACGTCGGACGGACGACAACAGGGTTCCGCCGAATACACGGAAGTGGTGGCATGGGCTAAATTGGCCGATATCTGCAAAAAATACATCCGAAAAGGAAAATTGGTGTACGTGGAAGGATACCTAAAAACTCGAAGCTGGGACACGCCAGAAGGCATTCGTCGCTTCAAAACGGAAGTGGTCATTCAGGATATGATCATGGTGGGGCCCCGAGAAGATCGAGGTGACGAAGGATTTGAAGAAGCCGTAAGGGAGGCTCAAATGGACGAACCCATTTATGACGATATGGACAGCCCTTTACCCTCGGAAATGGACCAGGAAATGAGTGCTCCAAAAGAAGCCGCTTCTCCTGCTCCATCCTCCTCGAATCTTATTGATAAAGATTTGGGCCTTTAATCACTCGATCATTAACCCCTATTTCTACTATGTCTAGCGACAAACTGCCGATCGATTTTAATGGCATTGCCATTTCGGTCGCATCTCCGGAAGAAATTTTATCCTGGTCTCACGGCGAAGTAAAAAAGCCGGAAACGATCAATTACAGAACTCAAAAACCGGAACGGGATGGTTTATTTTGTGAAAAAATATTTGGTCCGACAAAAAACTGGGAATGTTATTGCGGAAAATACAAACGAATCCGTTATAAAGGAGTTATTTGTGAAAAATGTGGAGTGGAAGTCACTCGATCTATTGTACGACGAGAAAGAATGGGGCATATCAAATTGGCCGTACCGGTGACTCATATCTGGTTCCTTCGCTCCACCCCGAGTCGAATTGGTCTCTTGCTGGATCTTCCGGTAAAAACCTTGGAGCAGGTGGTATACTTTGCGGCTTACGTCGTAACGGAAGTGAATGACAAAGCAAAGGAAGAAACCTTTGAACAGTTGAAAGAAGAATTTCAATCCTACAAGCAAAAAATCCAAAAAGAATTCAAGGAAAAATTCAGCGGAGTTAAGGATGAAAAAGAACGTCAAAAAATAGAAAAAGAAATGGCGGGAAGTGTGGAGGATCTCACCGAACAGCACAATGTGGCAAAAGACGAACTCAATTCCATAAAAATCGGGCAAGTTTTCAGTGAATTGAATTACCGAGAAATGTCAATGAAGTTCGGACATGTGTTCAAGGCTGGAACCGGAGCGGAATCGTTACGTGATGTCATCAAAAACCTCGATCTCGCCAAACTGAAAGAAGAAATCGAAGTCACACTGAAAAAAAGCAGCGGCCAAAAGCATAAAAAAATCATCAAACGCTTGAAACTCATCGGAAGTTTCATGAAAGCCAAGATCAAGCCGGAATGGATGGTTTTAACGGTATTGCCCGTTATTCCACCCGACTTGCGCCCGATGGTTCAATTGGACGGAGGTCGTTTTGCCGCTTCGGATCTCAACGATCTGTACCGTCGCGTCATCAATCGAAACAACCGATTGAAAAGATTGATGTCGATCGGAGCCCCTGAAGTGATCTGCCGCAATGAAAAACGTATGCTTCAAGAAGCGGTGGATGCACTTTTGAACAACAGTGCCCGTCAAAGTCGCGCTGTTTTCAATTCGGGAGATAAGCGAAAGCTCCGCTCTCTTTCCGATATGTTGAAAGGAAAACAGGGACGCTTCCGTCAAAACTTACTTGGAAAACGTGTGGACTACTCCGGTCGTTCCGTGATTGTGGTGGGACCAAAACTCCGGCTGCATCAATGCGGACTGCCAAAGACCATGGCGCTTGAGCTGTTCAAGCCCTTCGTTATTGGTCGTTTGATTGCCGAAGGCTACGCGCACAACATCAAAAATGCCGAACGATTGATCACGGGAAACAAACGAGAAGTATGGGATATCCTTGAAGAAATCACCAAAGATCACTACGTGCTCTTGAACCGTGCGCCTACCCTTCACCGTTTGGGAATACAATCATTTCAGCCGGTATTGGTCGAGGGTAAAGCCATCATGGTTCATCCCCTGGTATGTGCCGCCTTCAATGCGGACTTCGATGGAGATCAAATGGCCGTTCACGTTCCGCTTTCTAAAAAGGCTCAAGAAGAAGCGCAAGGCCTCATGCTTTCCGCCAATAACCTTCTCAAACCTTCCGCAGGAGAACCTATTGTGAGTCCTACGCAGGACATGGTGCTGGGATGTTACTTCCTAACCCAAGTCCATGCCGGAAAAACGGGCGAAGGAATGGTTTTTTCCGACGAAAAAGAAGCTTTAACGGCGCACGAACTGGGCTATGTGCAGTTGCAAGCGATCATCAAAGTACGGGTCAATGGAGAAATCATTGAAACCTCGGTTGGGCGTTTGATCTTTAATGAAATCCTGCCGGAAGGACTCCCCTACATCAATAAAGCGGTCACCAAAAAAGTTCTCCTGGAGATCATTGAAGATTCCTACAATGCCCTCGGAACCGAAGTCACGGCCTACGCGTGCGATGCCATCAAAAAAGTAGGATTTGAGTACGCCACCAAATCGGGAATCTCGATTGCGGCAGCAGACATGGTCATCCCCAAAGAAAAGGGGAAAATAATTGAAATTGCTTCCGAAGTGGTGAAAACGATCAACAATCAATATTGGAAAGGATTGGTCACCGAACGGGAACGATACCATCAAACCATTAAAATATGGGCGGGTGCCAAATCGGAAATTGCCAGTTATCTGGTCAACAGTTTCTCGGAAGAAAATGATATTCTTTACTCTGTTGCCTCCGGAGCCCGTGGTAACTGGGGACAAATCACTCAGCTTTGCGGAATGAAAGGACTCGTCGCCAATCCCGCAGGAGAAACGATCGAATTGCCGATCAAATCCAACTTCAAAGAAGGATTTAGTATTCTTGAATACTTTATTGCAACCCATGGAGGCCGAAAAGGAAAATCGGATACCGCGCTCAAAACCGCGGAAGCCGGATACCTCACTCGCCGTTTGGTGGATGCCGTACAAGATTTGGTCATCAAGGAAAAAGATTGTGGATCCGAAGAAGAACTTTTTGTGAGCCGAGAACAAAGTGAACGCATCGGAGAAGAGTTCGGTCGACGCATTTACGGTCGTGTATTGGCACGAGATTTGATTGATTCAAGCAAAAAAGTAGTGGCCAAACGAAATACGGAAATCGAAAAAGCACTCATCCGAAAAATTGAGGAACTTAAAATCAACGAAGTGTATGTTCGTGGCGTAATGAGCTGCCGAACAAGAAACGGAATTTGTCAGATGTGTTACGGCAGAGATCTGGGAACCAACAAACCCGTAGAACCGGGTACGGCGGTTGGAATTATTGCGGCCCAAAGTATCGGTGAACCGGGAACGCAGTTGACCATGAGAACCTTCCACATGGGAGGTGTGGCGGAAGGAAGCGACATCACTCAGGGTTTAACGCGCGTGGAAGAATTAGTGGAAGCTCGCCCCCCAAAAGCTCCCGCCATTCTGGTGAAACACAAAGGGCATGCCAAAGTGGTCCGCAAAGGTAAGTTCACTGAAATCTCAATCATTAGCGATGAAGCCGTTGAAAAAGCTTACATGCTTCCGGAGGGAGCAACCGTCAACTTTAAAGTGAAAGCTTCGTTCAAGGCAAAAGATGTATTAGCAGAAAATCCTCAAAATAAAATGACCGTCAAGGCCGAAGAAAATGGCGTCATTGTTAAGATTGAAAAGGATAAAATCATCATTGTCAGCGATGAAGCCGTAGAGGAATTATACAAAATTCCGGCCGAACGCTCGGTCATGGTTAAAAATGATGAATTGGTTTACCCGGGACAGGGACTCAGTAGCGGCCACAAAAATTTGCGTGAATTGATGGTCTTGGTCGGAATCAACGAAACCCAACGTTACATTCTGGATGAAGTTCAAGGAATCTATGCGTCACAGGGACAAAAAATCAATGATAAACACATTGAAATTATTGTACGGCAGATGTTCTCAAAAGTACGCATTCAGGATACCAACGATACGGAATTCCTACCGGGCGAACTGGTGGACTTGATTGTGTTCTCGGAAGCCAATGAAAAAGCGAAAAAAGCAGGTGGTAAAGAAGCCACAGGAGAGCGTTTACTGCTCGGACTGACTCGGCTCTCTCTAACCACCGATAGCTGGCTTTCCGCCGCATCGTTCCAAGAAACCATCCGTGTTCTCGTGGAAGCGGCAACCACCAAGAAAATCGATTACCTGGAAGGATTGAAGGAAAATGTCATCATCGGAAAACTAATTCCGGCAGGTGCCACCTACCGTCGTATGCACCATATTCAGGAAGTGAATGCCGAAAACTAGACCGTATAATGAAAAAAACCTTGCATCTCATCTAAAAATCGATTAAATTCCATCCACAACTAATTGAATATTCATGCCAACCATTAACCAACTCGTCCGAAAAAGTCGCCAAACTCCGAAGCGAAAAAGTAAATCGCCTGCACTTCAGAGAATATTCAACACTTTAAAAAATCGTTCTCTTTCATTGGGATGTCCTCAAAAAAGAGGAGTTTGTGTGAAAGTCACCACCATGACCCCTAAAAAACCGAACTCTGCGCTCCGTAAAATTGCCCGTGTTCGCCTCACCAATGGAATGGAAGTGAATGCGTACATTCCCGGTGAAGGTCACAACTTACAGGAACACTCGGTGGTATTGATCCGTGGAGGAAGAGTAAAAGATCTTCCTGGTGTCCGCTACCATATTGTTCGGGGCACACTCGATACGCAAGGGGTGGCCAATCGCAAACAGGGAAGATCGCTTTATGGAGCTAAAACACCGAAAGCTAAATAATTTCTTTACGTCATAAATCTTACTCGCATGAACCGACGCACCGCCACTCACGTACCGGAGGGATCCACTCCCCTTCAAGAAAAATTCGTAAACTACATCATGCAGCAGGGCAAAAAAAGTATTGCTCGTCGTATTTTCAAAGACACCATGATGGAGATCCAAAAGAAGGGGCATGCCAATCCTGAACTTCTTTTTGAAAAAGCCATTGAAAATGTGCAACCCACCATGGAGGTTCGGCCGAAACGAATTGGGGGAGCGGTCTATCAAATCCCAATGGAAGTAAAAACCAATCGACGCATCATGCTTTCCTTTCGCTGGATTTTAGGTGCGGCACGCAAGGGGAAAGGAGCACCAATGTCAGTTAAATTAGCACGGGAACTCATGGAAGGAGCCGAAGGCACGGGCTACGCCATGAAGAAAAAAGAGGATACCCACAAGATGGCCGAATCCAACAAAGCATTCGCTCACTACGCACGATACTAAAAAGTATTGGAATCACAACTTGCACTACCAAAAGCCCACTCGAAAAAGTGGGTTTTTTCTAAAAAATGGTGATCCAATCGGAATTCAAATTTTAAACGGCCTATTAGGAGCTATTTTCTATGGCTTCCCTGTTAGCCAACAGCTCCCCCAAGACATTTCCCTAAATAAAAACACAATTTACAGATAATCAGAGGGCATTCCACCCTCTTTTTCTTTGTATTGCAAGAAACATCGGTTAAAATGGATTAAATTCAAAAAAATCTTTTAGTATTTCCGATTTAACCTTCCTCTTCATGTCCAAATCCAAAAATAGATTAATCCTATTAGCCTTCATCGTCGGCCTTATAAGCTTATCCTTTTTAGGATGCCTAAAAAGCGGAAAACTTTCGGAAGTGGAATACAACAACGCCATCGTTGAAAAGCTCAATCTAACTTCGGGCGCCATTGAAGAAACCACAACAACCTACGATAATAGTATTCCCAATATTGTGACGGAAGATTCAGAGATTGATGCCACCTCGTTACAAACAACAAGTCAATCCGCGGCAGAAAAAATTGCGTTATCGGAGGAGGTGCTTACCCTAAAAAGCAAAAATAGCGACCAAGAGGAAGCCGTAAAAAGTGAATTTCAAAACTATCTTGCGTTAGCCGAAGAATACTTGAAAGCCTATGATGAGATGCTAACCTATTACTCGGCCAACACTTTCAAAGAAAATCTGGATGATGTAGCGACCTACGACGAAAAACTTCACATCCAATACAACAAATTCATTGAATCCAACAATAAACTGGTGGATATTTTGGCCGATTACGTCGAGTAAAAGGGGTTAAATTTTCCAATGACAATAGGTCAAAAATGAAAAACAGGGTTCAGGCACCTGTTCCATTTTTTAGCACTCAAAAGCATAGGTTTGGCATTTAGCGTTCGCTGGAGCATTGAAACTAGCTTTTTAAATAAGGCCTATTTCGAATTTCAAGCTCTCTCAATTCAGGGTAAGTTTATTGACCAATAATTTTATTTATGTTATTATAATAAAATTTAGAATATTAATGATTTAATCCAAGTCATCATGGCCATAAAAACTCCTGATTCAGAAGAATATCGAGATAGAAGTAAAACCCTTCCCGAAATACCTGATAACGATACCGTTAATAAAGAGCGGAAAAGATTGATTGGATACCCTCCATTGTCCCTTCCGCTGTCGTTCAAGGGATGTTTGGTGATCCTGAATTAAAAAAGAAAATCTATTTAAAAGGAAAAGAATGGGCGACAGGGAAAGATGATCGAAGGATTGCGCGAATCGCTGGCTGGGCCATATTAGCGGCATCGGCCAACACAGAGGAAGAAAGAGCAGAAGCGTATGGGATTGTAATGGGTAAAATGGATACTCCACACATTGATATGGCGGCCAATGTAAAAATTGCAGCGGCAATTTTAGCCAATGAAGCCCAAAAACAAGAGCTCTACCGTATGTCTTCCGAAGAACATGAAAAAACTCAGTATTGGGATATCCACGGAGGAGCTCTTATTGCAATGGCTATCACCGCTCCCACAGGAGAAGAACGATCTAAAATTTATCAAATCGCCAACGAGCGATTGAAAAAAGGATACAATCATCGATACACCAAAAAAGACATGCTTGTGATGGCATTAACGGCACAAACCGAAGAAGAAAAAAATAAAGCCTTTAAACTAGCGGAAGAATATAGTGATACAAAAAAATACCACAACTTCGTGAATGGATGGGCCAATATTTCATTGGGAATTTTGGGAAGCAAGGATAGAGACCTTGCCATCAAGAGCGTTGCTGCCCTCATAGAACAAAATGATTAAGGGCGCATTTTCCCTGCCCCTTTAACTCGCTAAAAGCTACTAGCCAAGCCGGCTTGACTTTGAAGTATGAGTCTCTATAATTTGCCAGAACGTATTCGAGATCTAACAATGAGATGACTTTTGCAGGATTTTTGTGTCAGGCTAGGCGCGACGACGAAACCCTATCAATAAAACGATAAGGTAAGGAGGCGCAACAACGCATGACGCAAAAAGACAAAAAAGCCACTCAATGGGAGATCTCGAATACGTTCTAAGCTTATTCCTTGAGTCAAATAACCCACTTCAAATGTCAGACGACCACATTAGCGATCTTACCAAACTACGCAATATCGGAATTTGTGCCCATATTGACGCCGGAAAAACAACGACAACGGAACGTGTTCTTTTCTATACCGGAAAAAGTCATAAAATCGGAGAAGTACACGAAGGAGCCGCCACCATGGACTGGATGGAACAAGAACAAGAACGTGGAATCACGATCACTTCCGCCTGCACCACATGTTACTGGACTCCAACCCATCCGGGGTCGGTGAAACATCGTATCAACATCATCGATACTCCGGGACACGTGGACTTCACCGTTGAAGTGGAACGTTCCCTGCGCGTACTCGATGGAGCCGTGGTGCTATTTGATGGATCCCAAGGAGTGGAACCTCAATCCGAAACCGTCTGGAGACAAGCAGACAAATACAATGTGCCTCGCATCGCCTTTGCGAACAAAATGGATAAAACCGGAGGAGATTTTTACATGACCCTCACCTCGATTCATGAACGGTTGAATAAGAATGCCGTTGCGGTGCAACTTCCGATCGGAGAAGAAAGCAACTTCAGTGGAATCATCGATATTATCGAACGCAAGGCGTATAAATTTGAAGGAAAATTCGGAGAAATCATCGTGGACATTGAAATTCCGGAAGACATGAAAGCTAAAGTGGAAGAGTACCGACACATCCTGGTGGAAAAAGTCGCGGAACAGGACGAGCAACTCATGGAGAAATACCTCAACGAAGAAGAAATATCGATCACTGAAATTAAAAAAGTTCTTCGAAAAGCCACCATTGACGTTCGCCTTATTCCTGTTTTTTGTGGAACCGCACTTCAAAACATGGGAGTTCAATTGGTCTTGGACGGAGTCGTGGACTACCTCCCCTCTCCTTTGGATATTGAAGCCGTGACCGGAATAAATCCCGACACCGATCAAGAAGAAAAACGAGCAGCGAAAAATGACGCCCCTTTCTCGGCACTGGCCTTTAAAATCGCCACCGACCCCTTCATTGGTAAGCTGTGTTTCTTCCGAGTTTATTCGGGAACACTCCAAGCCGGAAGCTATGTGTACAACTCGACCACGGGTGAAAAAGAACGTATCAGTCGATTGGTTCAAATGCACGCCAACTCAAGGGAAGAAATCAAAGAAGTCCAAGCCGGAGATATTGCCGCCGCCGTGGGTTTAAAAAGAACTTTTACGGGACATACGCTTTGCGAAGAGGGTAAACCTATCGTTTTGGAAGCGATCGAATTCCCCGAACCCGTGATCTCGATCGCCATTGAACCGAAAACAAAGGCCGATCAAGAAAAAATGGGAATCGCCCTCCAAAAACTATCCGAAGAAGATCCCACCTTCCGGGTTCATACGGATGAAGAAACCGGACAAACCATCATCGCGGGAATGGGAGAACTTCATTTGGATATCATTGTGGACCGCATGCGTCGCGAATTCAAAGTCGAAGCCAATGTCGGTAAACCTCAAGTGGCCTACCGAGAAACGATTCAAAAAGAAGTGGAAGAGGAAGAAAAGTACGCCAAACAAACCGGTGGTCGTGGTCAATTCGGACACGTTCTCATGCGTGTAGGCCCCAATGAAACCGGAAAAGGATTCGAATTCATCAATGCGGTGGTGGGAGGTAAAATTCCTCGAGAGTTCATTCCCGCCGTTGAAAAAGGAGTTACGGAAGCACTCACCCGCGGAATCATTGCCGGATATCCGGTGGTGGACGTCAAAGTCGAACTCTACGATGGGTCGTACCATGATGTGGACTCCTCCGAAATGGCGTTCAAAATTGCAGGATCGATCTGTTTCCAAAATGCCGCTAAAAAAGCGAGTCCTATCTTGCTTGAACCCATAATGATGGTGGAATCCATTACTCCCGAAAACTACATGGGAGATGTGATGGGAGACCTCAATTCCCGCCGAGGACAAATTCAAGAAATGGGCGATCGTGGAACGGCTAAATTCGTTCGCGCCAAAGTGCCTTTGGCGGAAATGTTCGGCTATGCCACCGACCTTCGTTCCATGACCCAAGGACGTGCCAACTACAG
Organism: uncultured Candidatus Peribacteria bacterium; assembly: GCA_964436935.1. Taxonomy (GTDB): domain Bacteria; phylum Patescibacteriota; class Gracilibacteria; order UBA1369; family UBA12473; genus CAYTES01. The sequence continues at coordinate 41,245 of CAYTES010000003.1, forward strand.
CATGGAGTTCGCCAGCTATGAAAAAGCACCGAACAACATCGTAGAAAAAGTCAAAGAAGAACGAGGGATAAAGAGCTAAATTTAAAAGGGGGAAGCCTTCCCTCTTTCTGTACTTTTTTTCTTGCAACGAAAAGGCAATTCATTTATAGTCGTTGCGCGCTTATTCTAAACATTTAATATCATAACCCAACAGCAATGGCAGACCTTTTCCAACGTACCAAGCCTCACGTTAATGTGGGAACCATTGGACACGTCGACCATGGTAAGACGACTCTAACCGCCGCCATGACGATTGCCGCCAATAAACTTTTCCCAGGAGGAGTAAACAAAGCGGTCACCTACGATCAAATCGATAACGCTCCGGAAGAACGTGCCCGTGGTATCACCATTGCCACTTCTCACCAGGAGTATGAAACCGCTAAGCGTCACTACGCTCACGTTGACTGTCCAGGTCACGCCGATTACATCAAAAACATGATCACCGGTGCCGCTCAAATGGACGGCGCCATCCCTGTAGTTTCTGCCGCTGATGGACCTATGCCTCAAACTCGGGAACACATCCTCTTGGCTCGCCAAGTGATGGTCCCTTCCATCGTGGTCTTTATGAACAAAATGGATATGGCCGATCCGGATATTGCCGAACTATCCGAAATGGAAGTACGCGAATTGCTCACCAAATACGGATTCCCCGGAGACGATGTACCTATCATCAAGGGTTCCGCCCTCAAAGTGGTTGAAAACCCAGACAGCGAAGAGGCGCTCAAACCAATGCGCGAACTGTTCGAAGCACTCGACAATTACATCCCAGATCCCATTCGTGAACTCGACAAACCTTTCCTTATGCCAGTGGAAGACGTGTTCTCAATCAAAGGTCGTGGAACGGTTGCCACGGGTCGTATCGAACAAGGTGTGGTCAAAATCAACGAAGAAGTTGAAATCGTGGGAGTAAAAGACACTCGAAAAGTGATCGTCACGGGAGTTGAAATGTTCAAAAAACAATTGGATCAAGGACAAGCCGGAGACAACGTGGGTCTCTTGCTCCGAGGAATTGAACGTGAAGAAATTGAACGTGGACAAGTTATCTGTAAACCGGGATCCATCACTCCTCATACGGAGTTCGATTCCGAGGTATACGTCTTGGCCAAAGAAGAAGGAGGACGACACACGCCTTTCTTCAAAGGGTACAAACCTCAATTCTACATCCGAACCACGGATGTAACCGGAACCATCGAACTTCCTGAAGGAGTTGAAATGGTGATGCCTGGAGACAACATCAAGATGAAAGTCATGTTGGGAGCCAGCATCGCGTTGACCGAAGGAACTCGGTTCGCCATCCGTGAAGGAGGTCGTACCGTTGGAGCCGGAGTCGTCACCAAGATCTTGAAATAGTTCGAGCTTAAAGACAAACATTAAAACCGCCTTTTACCTGAAATAGGAAAGAAGGCGGTTTTTTTTATACGACTCCATCAAATTTCCAATAAATATGAAACTCCGTAGAATGGCGAGGCCATTCCAGTAAACGACCAGAAAAAATAGAAAAATACTGTCTGCCATCAAAAAATAGCCTCACATATTGACCTTCTTGTATTCCATAAACAGAAAACGTTCCGGGATTGATTGATCTTAATCGAACGCCATTCATGAATTCGGGGGGGAAAGGTCCATTAAAAGGAACAGGTTTTACTCTAGAAATATAATCACCAAGGGTTGCTGAAACCTCCCGCACAAATTGAACCAATTCCTCGGAAGTGGAAATCTGAGCCAACGCTTGGTCGAAACAACCTGTTTCTCTAAGAAAGTTCTCAAAAGAAACATCGCTTTCAATAGGTGAATTGACAATCATTTCTTCTAAAGATTTTCCAGGGTCGCCATCAAGGGCCATAGGCTATGCTTAATATATGAATGACTGTAATCGTGACATGCAAAGGGGTCAAGCGGTTGGAACGATGGAGTCACCAAGATCTTAAAATAAGATCACATTCAAATGGATTGGCTGAGAAGAAGCTGGGCTATTTTTTTGAATTGAATTGGAGATTAAAAATACACCTTGCGGCTTTGTAACTCTTCAACCATAGCTCTAAAAAAGGCGGGCTTTTCGTTCCAATTCTCTTCCCTTGAGTTTCGAACCCAATCGATCAAATCTTGTGTGTCATAATCTCGTACTTGGTCCCTCGACTTCGTGAGCGAATAAGGAGAGACACGAAGCGAGAGTATTTTTTAAAACGTGGGTGATAATAAAAATCCCGATATATCTGGCGGAAAACCCGGAGAAGAAGGCAAAGATCGAGATAAAAAAGATTGCAATACACCAAGCATTTCATCGGATTCAGGGAACTCAGGACGATCCTCTCGTTTGGTATAGGTTGGCTCAGCGTTAGGAATTTCTTCGGGCTCATCAAGACGTTTCTTGGTTCTGAAATCAATAACTTTTCCCATAATGCGTTAATTTATAATAATAAAAGGTTGATTTATAAATGATAGCCGCAAAAGGGTCAAGAAAAATGCAAAAAAAATCTCGTCGCGCGGCGTAAAACGGCTCATGCTCCATTGACTTTATAAATATATTCCGCTAAAAAGCTTACACAACAAAATGAATCCTTTGCTTTTAAAGTATTCCTCGCCCTTCGCCTCACCGCGTAGGAGCGGGACACCTCGACACACAAAAAATGACACTCGGCTACTGCGAGCTGTCAGGTGATTCTCAAAAAGAATACCACCAACTGTATCGAGGCAACTCGGTCGATTTATCAATTCGCATTCATCATTTTTTAACCTCATTTCCAAAATGGCCACCAAAAAAGGAGAAGGCAAAGCCGGAAAATCCACGGCGGGCAAACAACGCATTCGCATCAAAATCAAAGCATTCGATCATAAGGTCATCGATGACACGACTAAAATGATCATTGAAACGGCGGAACGGAGTGGGGCCATTATTTCCGGACCGATTCCCCTACCGACTCACATCGAAAAATTCACGGTCAATAAATCCACCTTCGTTCACAAAAAATCACGTGAACAGTTCGAAATTCGAACGCACAAACGATTGATCGACATCACCGACAGTACACCCAAAACCATCGAATCCCTCACCACGCTCAGCCTTCCAGCCGGGGTGGACATTGAAATCAAAATGATCACGGAGTAAAACAATGGGTGTCTACAGGTTTTAATTTTAACTTCCAGCCCATGAATTCACATCTCAATAATGCGCTCAGGGAACTAAAATCAGCAGGCGCACAGGGCTTACCCAGTAGCGAGTCGGTTGAAAAAGCAACCAATGGAAAAAAATGGAGTGGGAAAAAGGCCAATGAAGAGGAATGGGAACTCGTCAAAAACAACAACGAGAGCTACAACTGCCGTTGCTAGAATAAAATGATTCACAAGAGTCATAAAAATAGATCATGCTTGACATGGTCTATTTTTTATATTTAAATAAAATCCATCATTTTCTAAAAAACACTATGGCACAAACAAACGAAGAAATGAGCCAACCGGAAGTGTCGAAATTGACCGCGCACTTCTTGGAGTTAATGGATGACGACTATGCTCAGCAACAATGGGAAAGAAGGAGTAGGAGCGAAACGGCCATGAAGGCTTTTATTCTTGAAAACCTTTGTCCGAACAGCGAAAAATTAACACATCTGTACGAACAGATGATTGGAAATCAAATTTTATTTGAATTGAAACAAGCCCGGAAAAAAAACATACTCGAGCTATTGGAAAGAAAAACTCCTCTTGAATTGAGATCGTTGAGCAAGTCGGTCGAGCTGTTGGAGCCCTTTAGTGAAAACCCCTTCAAGGAGGATATGGCCAATCCCCTCCTTGAAGCCATCGCAAAAACACAACCCAAGCCGAACGAATCAAAAAAGTCTAACCCCATAACGGAAAAAGAGATGAAAGAGGTGGTCGCATCAAACCTATTTTCCAGCATAGAAGAAGCAATCGCACTCTATTTTAAAATTTTACAATACCAATCCCCCAAACAATACAACCGCCTCATGCATATGGATGAAGCACAGTTGGAATGGTGGTATAAGCAAGGCGGAGTCTATCAAGAAGTGAGAATGTTGCGACTTGTAAAAGAAGAACCCCAAAAACCAAGTCAAACCCCTTCGCCCGAAGTGGAATCCCCTCAAAGGGACCGCCGCCCCCCAGCCTCCTCCGGTCAAAAAAGAAGAGAAGCACCAAAGGCGACCATGGCGGATTGGAATCGTGCATTTGAAAAAGCCTCACAAGATGCCAATCAAGAACTTGAAGCCGCGAGAAAGAGAGTAGAATCAGCAGAAAAAAATCTAGGACGAGCAATAAACGATGTGCTCCACGAATTAGAAAACGAAAAAAGACGCACAGAAGCCCTTGAAGAAAAGTTGTCTCGTGGAATAGAAGTGCTTGAGGTAGGCCTCTCGCAAGTGGAAGAACAGGTTTCCCGTGGGATGAAAGCGGCGGAAGAAGGCGTTTCGCAGGGAATTCAAATTCTCGAAAAAACCGTTGCCCCGCAACTGGAAAGAGCAGCCAGCTTAGGAAGAAAAGCACTTGGATGGCTCGAAAAAAGGGTGAATAAGCAAGGAAAATAACTCACTGCAATCTGTAAATAAAAAAGAATGAAAAAGGCTTGACTGTGAAAAATGAAATCGCTAATCTAGTCGGGCTTACAAATTTGTTATTCCACCGCGATGCGGCGGAGAAAGTCGAGGTCAGGAGGAATTCATTCTCTCCGCTACGATCAAAGCTTTCCATTATTAACCTCTTCCACCAATGCCGGGAATTCTAGGCAAAAAAATTGGAATGACACGTCTCATTCAAGACGACGGTCGCGTGATCCCCTTGACGGTGGTCCAGTGTGAACCCAACCAGGTCACGCAGGTCAAAACCACTGAAAAAGACGGATATCCGGCGGTAGTCTTGGGATTTGGCTCGTTCCAAAAACCAAAAAAGACAAGACCTTTCCGTTTTCAACGGGAATTCAAGCTCATTGACGTTAATGGAGAAATGAAAAAGGGAGACGAAGTCAAAGTCGACATCTTTGAAGACGGAGAGGAAGTAAAGGTAACCGCCTTCTCGAAGGGGAAAGGGTTTGCCGGTGTTATCAAGCGTCACCATTTCCGCAGTGGACCATCTAGTCACGGTTCTCATCACCACAGAGAGCCCGGCTCGATCGGTATGTGTGCCAAACCGGGACGTGTATTAAAAGGAAAGCGGATGCCGGGGCACATGGGTAACGAAAAAGTAACCCTTGGTTATGCAAAAGTTGTTTATGTGAATCTAGAAAAGAATCTTGTCGGGATCAAGGGGCCAATTCCGGGAGGGAATGGCGAACTGGTCATCATACGCAAAAAATCCAAATAATCTATTTCATTCAACGTTTCCAGATCATGAAAGCTCACGTATACACTCAAACCGGTGAAGACAAAGGAGAAATAGATCTCAATCCAGAAATCTTTGGAATAAAAATGAATAAAGGATTGGTTCACGACTACCTTCTTTTGCAGCAAGCCAACCTAAGACGCCCCATCGCTCACACCAAGACCCCGGGCGAAGTGAGTGGTACAGGAAAGAAGCCGCACAAGCAAAAGGGGACGGGGAAGGCCCGCCTCGGATCAAAGCGAAGTGTGCAACAAAGGGGTGGTGGTGTGGTTCATGGACCAAGGAGTAATCGAAATTTCTCTGTGATGATGCCTCAAAAACAACGACGAAAAGCACTATTCTGTTTGTTGTCCGACAAAGCAAGGAATACTGAAATTATCGTCCTGGAAAGTTATGACAATAAAAAAATAGGAACCAAGGACTTTGCGGAAATGCTTAAAAAGCTTCCGATTGAACGAAATTCCCTTGTGGTTATTGCGGAAAAAAATGAAATCATTCAAAAATCATCTCGAAACTTAAGTCGTTCGAAAACCATTCTTGCCAACTACCTAAATCCAAAAGATTTACTGGGCTACAAGACCCTGGTTGTATTGAAGGACTCTCTGGAGAAAATAGAAGAAGTGTTCCTTAAGAAGAAAACTAAAGTCTCTTAATTTATTGCCCAATGAATTTCAATCATTTCATCATCAAACCGGTTGTGACGGAAAAAAGCAGCCAAGCCTGGGAAAATGGAAAATACACCTTCGTGGTGAGTAACGATGCAAACAAGGTGGCTATCAAAAATGCCATCCGTGAAATATACGGTGTTAGAGTAGTTGATGTAAATGTTCGCCCTACGCCACAAAAAGTGCGCATCGTGGGACGAGGTCGAGAAATCGTAAAAAGAAAAGCCGTTAAGAAGGCAACGATCACTCTGGAGCCCGGTATAAAATTGGACTTCTATAAATTTCAAAAATAACTCAAGTAATTCTTCTATCTTAAAACCATGGGAATCAAAAAAGTTAAAGGTACAACTCCAGCGAGGCGACAAATGAGTGTTTCGACATTCGAAGAAGTGACTGCAAAAAAGCCATTGCAACGCTTATTGTTAACAAAAAAAAGGGGTTCCGGCCGAAACAATACCGGACGCATCACGGTTCGTCATCGAGGGGGTGGGTCCAAGACTCACTACCGCATGGTGGACTTTAAGCAAACCGACAACCTCGGTGTTGAGGGCCGTGTGGCTTCGGTTGAATATGATCCCAATCGAAATGCCTACATTATCTTAGTGAACTACAAAAATGGCGACAAGCGCTACCATCTTGCTCCAGAGAAAATCGGCGTAAATGATCATGTGATTACAGATCATAAAACGAAGATTAAAACCGGAAATCGATGTTTGATCGAAAATATCCCCGTTGGATTTACGATCTATAATATAGAATTACAAAAAGGAAAAGGTGGTCAAATCGTAAGAAGTGCCGGAACGAGTGCCAAATTAGTTTCCCTTGAAGGGGAAATGGCCCAAGTCGAGCTCCCTTCTAAGGAAGTACGCTTTATTCCAAAGGGAAATTTTGCTTCCATTGGAGTGGTGAGTAATTCCGATTTCTCCAATATCAAATGGGGTAAGGCCGGAAGAACTCGCCAAAGAGGACGACGCCCACAAGTTCGTGGTAAAGTAATGAACCCGGTAGACCATCCACATGGTGGAGGTGAAGGACGTAATTCAATTGGTCTTAAATATCCGAAGACGCCATGGGGATTACCTGCTCTGGGGGTGAAAACACGAAAACGAAAAGCAAGAACCAATATTTACCGCATCCGCGATCGCAAGGGGAAAAACTTTATCAAAACCACTTAGTATCCCCTCTTCACATTAACCCACTTTCTAATGTCTAGAAGTTCAAAAAAGGGACCGTACATCGATGAAAAGATCTTGAAAAAGGTCCGTAATCTGAATGAAACGAGTCAAAAAAGAATCATCAAGGTATGGACTCGAGCCTGTGTGATTACGCCTGAATTCGTTGGACACACCTTCGGGGTCCATAACGGAAAGGAGCACATCCCCGTATTCGTCAACGAGCAAATGATTGGACATCGCCTGGGAGAATTTGCTCCCACTCGAAAATTCAAAGGTCATGGAGGTAAAATGGCCAAAACTCAAGGGAAATCGGCCTAAATTCCTCACTCTAAACGCTAAATCAACCCATTACTCATGATTGCTCATCTCCGAAAAATTCGAATCTCTCCCAAAAAAATGAACCTTGTTGCAGGATTGGTTCGTCAGAAAAGGGTGAAGGACGCACTGGCAATCCTTAAGTTTACCCCCAAGAAGGCAGCACAAATATTGGGAAAAGTGGTGCAATCGGCCGGAGCCAATGCGCAAAACAACTTCAAGCAAGACATGGAAACGCTAATCGTGAAAGAAATTATCGTTAATGATGGACCGACCTACAAACGATTCCAACCGGTATCCCGTGGTCGCTCTCACCCTATCTTGAAACGAACCAGTCACATCACGGTAAAAGTTGAAGCCGGGGCCACATTGATTGAAAAAAGATCCGCAAAGCCCAAGAAAGAAGTAAAAACCAAAAAACCAAAAGCGGAATAATTACTCTTATTACTTTTCTAGCCACTCCATCGAATGGGACAAAAAGTTAATCCAAAAGGACTACGCCTCGGCATCATACGAACATGGGACTCCAACTGGTTTGCACCAAAAGCCCAGTACAAAAGATTGCTGCATGAGGATATTCAAATACGAGATTTTGTCCGCAAACATTTCAAGGAGGGGTACATCGCCAAAATTGAAATACTACGAGATGCAAATCGCACAACGCTGATCATCCATACTTCCAGGCCGGGAACTGTGATTGGTCGCCAGGGAGAAGGAATTGAAAAATTTCAGGAAATATTGGAAGGAATGTTCAGACAACAAAAATTCAGCATTTCAGTCAAAGAGATTAAAAACCCGGACTTGGACGCCTACATTGTGGCCGAAAGTATAACCAAGCAGATTGCCCGCCGTGTCTCGTATCGCAGAGCGGTAAAGACAGCCATTCAAAGAGGAATGGAAAACGGGGCCAAAGGAATTAAAATTGGAGTAAAGGGACGTCTGAATGGAGTGGAAATCGCTCGCGCAGAAACCACCTCGGAAGGAAAAATCCCGCTTCACACCCTACGTGCCAATGTGGATTATGCTTACGTCCCCGCTCAGACTACCTATGGAGTGATTGGGGTTAAGGTGTGGATCTACAAAGGAGAAGTGTTCAATAAATTATCAGATATGATGGCGGCCAACGCCAAAAACCAAGCCAACGAATAAACGCACCTAATATTACTCATCATGTTAATACCCAAGAAGCAAAAATTTAGAAAGACATTCCGTGGGCGCAATGCGCTCAAGGGAAAGGCAACAAAAGGAACGAAGCTCAGCTTCGGCGAATACGGGCTCAAAGCGACGGATGCCGCCGAAATCACGTCTCGTCAGATTGAAGCCGCTCGTCGCGCCATGACACGCCATGTGAAACGAGGAGGACGGATCTGGATTCGCATCTTCCCGCATGTACCTTTGACGCGAAAACCGGCGGAAGTACGCATGGGTAGCGGAAAAGGTTCGGTGGACCACTATGTGGCACGCATCAAGCCCGGCACCATTCTGTTTGAAATGGGAGGACTGGATGAGCTCACCGCTAGACAAGCTATTCGTTTAGCAGGATACAAACTCCCGGTAAAAACAAGATTTGTTTCTAGCAACACTCTATAACATCCGAAATCATGCTTACCCTCAATGAATTACGAAAACTAGAAATGCCCGGACTGGAAACGGAACTTAAAAAGGCAAAGATGGCCCAATTGGGCGCTGAAATGTCTCTGCGGATGAAGCAAAGCAAAGAAACGCACCTTGGAAGAAAGCAAGGAAAATACGTGGCTCGAATCCTGACGGTAAAAAATGAATTGCAAAAAGAAGATAAAAACGCTAAAAATCTTTCGCACACTAAAAACTAGTTCATACACTGTAATTTAATTCTCATGCGAAGCAAAAACGGAATCGTCATCAGTGCCAAAAACGACAAAACCATCGTCGTACGGGTGGATATGTATAAGGCTCACCCTAAATACAAGAAACGATATCGTACCTCAACAAAATTCCATGCGCACGATGAAGGCAATCAATACAAAGAAGGCGATACGGTAACGATCTACGAATCACGCCCCCTCAGCCGAATGAAGCGATGGAATGTCGAAAAACCTTCAACTTCACCCGAAACTCAATCTTAATATCTCTTACTGTTTCTCTAGCCCAATCTCATGATTCAAGTTCAAACTCGCCTGAAGGTGGCAGACAATACCGGTGCTAAAGAAGTGATGTGCATCAAAGTCCTTGGAGGCTCCAAAAGGCGCTATGCCCGATTGGGAGATGTCATCGTGGTTTCCGTCAAAGAAGCCGCCCCTCGAGGAGTGGTGAAAAAAAAGAGCGTTCAACGTGCCGTTGTGGTACGACAAACCAAGGAGGTGGGGCGCATCGACGGAACCTATGTTCGATTCGATGAAAATGCCGTAGTGATCATTGGAAAAGACAATGTACCGAAAGGAACTCGTGTCTTCGGCCCTGTAGCCCGCGAATTACGGGATAAGGGGTTCTACAAGATTATTTCGCTCGCTCCTGATGTTATCTAATTACTAATTCTGTTAACTATGTTTCACTCAAAATCTATTTAGTTCAAGACGGCAAAACATTTATCGCCGAAACGCCCGCCTGAGGCGGGCCGATGAGGCGGAAAATGGAGTAGCCAACACGGAAATAAATGATTTTCAGTGAAACCACTACTAATTAAATAAAGCTATGAAAGTCAAACAAGGAGATAATGTATTGGTTACTGCCGGAAAGAACAAAGGTTCAAAAGGCAAGGTCATGAAAGTTATGAAGAAAAATGACAAAATTGTTGTTGAAAAAATCAACATGCGTAAAAAACATATTAAGAAAAGCGCGTCAAAACCGGGCGAAATCATTACCTACGAAGCTCCAATACACGTCTCAAATGTAAAAGTGGTATGTCCCGGCTGTAATAAAGGAGTTCGCGTAGGGTACACCATCCTGGAAAACGGAAAGAAACAACGGGTATGTAAAAAATGTCAACAATCGCTGGACAAGCCCGTGGAATCTAAAAAATAACTTCCTTACTAACTCTTCTGAATCATGAAAAAAGTGGCAACAAAAGAAAATCCAATGGCAATCCCAAGAATCACAAAAGTCAGTATCAATGTGGGAATTGGAAGCTACATTCAAAAAGGTGGGGACAAAAATTTTGATCCGGTGATTGAAAATATCAAACGATTGAGTGGTCAAAAACCCATGATAACCAAAGCTAAAAAAGCCATTTCGAACTTTAAATTAAGAGAAGGAATGCCGGTTGGAGTAGCGGTCACACTGAGAGGCCCCCGTATGAATGATTTCCTTACGCGATTGGTGCATATTGTACTGCCTCGCATCCGGGATTTCCGAGGAATTTCAGCTCGTGGATTTGATGGGAGAGGAACGTATACCCTTGGAATCAAGGAAATTACCGTTTTTCCCGAAGTGAATCCGGACAACGTAAGTCGTAATCATGGGGTGCAGATCACAATCAGCACCACAGCCGAAAAGAACACTGAAGGTTACCTCTTATTGAAAGGAATGGGCTTCCCCTTCCGAGATGAACCCAAAGCATAAATTATAACCCTATCCAATGGCTCGTACAGCGCTCATCGTCAAATGCAAACGACTTCAAACCGAACACATGAAAGCTCTTGCGAGCGGAAAAGATCCGGTGAATCCAACTCGTGTTTACAACCGCTGTGAACGCTGTGGAAAGATTCGAGGATTCATGCGACGATTTGGACTCTGTCGTATTTGCTTCCGCAACCTTGCCGGAGAAGGCCTGATCATGGGGGTTCGAAAATCTTCATGGTAATCCATCGTCACTCACCAACCACTAAACGCTAACCGTTTCCTAATGAATACCGATCCTATCGCCGACATGTTGAACCGCATTGGAAATGCCAAAAAGGCGAGACACGAACAATTGACTCTCCCTTATTCCAAAATTAAAATGGAAATCCTTAAAGTAATGGAATCCAATCGATTCATTGAAAAAGTTTCCATCAATAAACTGGGTCAGTTTCAACATTTGGAAATCAAATTATCTTCCACGAAAGATACAATTTCTTTAAAAAGAGTATCCAAACCTGGACAACGAATTTATATAAAAGCAGATGAAATAAGATCGGTATTGAATGGATTGGGAATGACCATCCTTTCAACGCCAAAAGGAGTCATGAGTGGGAAAGATGCAAGAAAGCATAAAGTCGGAGGCGAGTTGCTCTGTGAGATCTACTAATCACCTATTAACTGTTAAAAACTTAAGCCATGTCACGAGTAGGCAAAAAAAACATTTCAATCCCAAAGGGAGTCACGGTAACCTATGAAAACGGAGTAATTACCGTAAAAGGTCCAAAGGGAGAACTAACCTTTACGCATCACCCTCTCATGCAAGTGATACTGTATGAAGATGCCGTACAAATCAAAAGACCCGGGAATGAAAAAATTCATAAGAGCTTACACGGTCTAACAAGAAGTTTGGTCCAGAATATGGTCACCGGAGTGTCGGTTGGATTTTCCAGACGGTTGGAGGTGAATGGAGTGGGTTATCGCTTCCAAGTTCAAGGAAATAAATTGGTACTAAGCTTAGGCTATTCTCACCCCATCGAATTCATCGCTGAAAAAGGAATTGAGGTCAAAGCGGATGAAGAAAAGAAAAATGTGATCATTGTATCAGGTATGGATAAGCAAAAAGTGGGTCAAGCAGCCGCAAAAATCCGTGAATTCAGAAAACCTGAACCTTACAAAGGGAAAGGAATTAAATACGAAGAAGAAGTGATTCAAAGAAAAGCTGGTAAAACAGCGGCTAAATCGTCTTAATAACCTTTTAATTCATCATGTTTAAGAAAAATATTCTCCGACAAAGACGTCATCATAAGATTAAAACGAAGATCAAGGCGACTTCCGATCGTCCTCGATTGGTGGTATACCGTAGTCTTCAGTCAATTTATGCTCAGTTGATCGATGATGCCCAAGGAAAAACATTGGTTTCATCTTCCGATATGAAAGTCAAAAAGGGAACAAAGATGGAACGTGCCGCCCATGTTGGCAAAGAACTGGCTGAAAAGGCAATGGCACTAAAAATTGAAACCTGCGTCTTTGATCGAAACGGATACAAATACCATGGCCGTGTAAAAGCGGTTGCAGAAGGAGCACGTGAAGGAGGATTGAAATTCTAATTATCACTAAGCTATACTTAAACTCAGGTTCACCCTTCGATCAATTTAATAACTTTACTTAGAACAATGTCTTACCCCAACAATAACAATAAGAATAACAACAAGCGCGGACCACGAATGCAGGAAGTGAAAGAATTTGATGAAGAAGTCATTCAACTTGACCGCGTGACCCGTGTGGTGAAAGGGGGACGACGTATGCGTTTTCGTGCCACGGTCGCCATTGGGAATCGAAAAGGGAAGGTGGGGATTGGAATAGGTAAATCGGCCGAAGTCGTCGGTGCAATTAAAAAAGCCGTCACCATGGCCAAGAAAAATCTAGTTAAGGTCCCTATTTATAAAGAAACCGTACCTCATCGTATTCAAGTTAAATTCAAAGCCTCAAAAATCTTGTTGATGCCAGCGGGAGCGGGAACCGGAATCATTGCCGGAGGGGCAACGCGTAAAATCATCGAATTGAGCGGAATCAAAAATATTTTGAGCAAAAGTCTGGGATCCTCAAATCGAGTGAACACCAGCAAGGCGACCATGAAAGCATTGATGGAATTACGACCTAAAAACGAAGTGAAAGTTCAAGAAAAAGCTAAAGTTGAAGAGTCGAAAGAAACTAAAAAAGAAGTTGAATAAATAATGGTTAATAAAAAATTTCTATATATGTTTCACTCAAAATCGATATAGTTCAAGGCAGCAAGCCATTTATCTCCGAGGCGCACAAAAGGTACGACGAGGTGAAAAATGGTGAAGCCAACACCGAAATATGTCGATTTTCAGTGAAACCCTAATAAACTAACTCTAAAAAATAATGCAGCAAAACGAACTCAAATCGACTCCAGGCGCACGAAAAAGTAAAAGACGTTTGGGACGAGGAAATGGTTCAGGACGTGGAACCTACTCCGGTCGGGGGGGGAAAGGTCAAACGGCTAGGGCGGGTGGTAAATTACGCATAGGATTTGCAGGAGGTCAAACTCCCCTGATGATGCGTATGCCTAAATTGGGTGGCTTCAAAAACATCAATCGTGTGGAATATGCGGTCATCAATGTAGGACTTTTAGGAGAAAACTACAAAGAAGGAGAAATCGTCGATCGAAGCAGCTTGATTGAAAAACGACTTTTAAAAAAGACCTCTAAGCCCATTAAAGTATTGGCAACCGGAGAAATCAAGGTCGCCTTAACCGTGAAGTTGGATAAGATCTCAGAAGCCGCAAAAGCTAAAATTATAAATGCTAAAGGCACTGTTGAATGCTAAAGACTCTCACTCAAATTTGGCATGCCAAAGATTTAAGAAAAAAGATTCTTTTCACACTTGGAATTGTGGTCGTGTTTCGTTTGATGACGCACATAACACTTCCCGGGGTTAATTTGGATGCCTTAAAAGTGGTCTTTGAGCAAAATAAACTGCTCGGCGCTTTCAGTTTATTAACCGGAGGAAGTGCTGAAAATTTCTCCATCGTATTGATGGGACTATCTCCTTACATCAATGCTTCGATCATCGTTCAATTGATGACCGTGGTATCCACCAAACTTGAATCCATTTCAAAAGAAGGAGAAGAAGGAAGACGCAAAATCAACCGCTACACCCGTTGGCTGGCCTTACCGTTGGCGTTTTTGCAGTCGTACGGAATGATCAGTCTCATGAACGCTTCGGCTCCCATTCCCATTGTTGAAAATCTAAACGACTTGAGTGTGCTGTTGCCCTTAATGATCACTATTTCAACCGGAACAATTGTATTGATGTGGTTGGGAGAATTGATCACTGAAAAAGGAATTGGAAACGGCATCTCAATTTTGATTTTTGCCGGAATTATGGCGGGGATTCCTTCCCTTTTAGCGTCTACATTAGCCTTAACGGAACAAGATAACGCAAAATTAATTCCCCTGGTGGCCACCGTACTAATGACCATTTTATTCGTGGTCGTTATTATTCTGATCACTGAAGGACAACGCCGTATTCCCATCACCTATGCCGGTCAAGGCAAAGGGCTAAAAGGAGGAGATTCCAATTTGCCCATTCGTATCAACCAGGCGGGAATGATACCGATCATATTTGCCGTTTCGGTGGTAACTTTCCCCTCGGTCATTGGACAATTTTTGATCAATGCCAAATCGGAATGGGTCCAATCCGTGGGCAACTTTTTCATCACCTATTTCCAAAGCCAAAGTCTATTATACATGGTGCTGTATTTCCTTTTGATCATTGGATTCACCTTCTTCTATGTGAGCATCACATTCAATACGGATAATGTGGCTGAAAATATACAAAAACGAGGGGGCTTCATTCCCGGTATTCGTCCCGGAAAAGAAACGTCCGAATACTTAAAAAACGTCTCCAATCGCTTGAACCTATGGGGCGGGCTATTCATCGCTTTGGTCGCGGTGTCCCCCATCATCATCCAACAAGTCTTTCAAGATTTTGGAACCGGAGGGATTCCGGTAATCATCAGTGGAGCCGGATTGATCATCGTCGTAGGGGTCGTACTGGATCTTGTGCGACAGGTGAACGCCCAAATGGTTTCCCATCATTACGATCGTTTCTATTAAGAAGGTTTTTTAAACCTATATGCCCGATTTATCACAAAATTTATCTTCTTTACCGAGCGAAGCAGATGCGAAGCGAGGAAACAAAGGAG
>CAYTES010000004.1:0-11433 GCA_964436935.1 uncultured Candidatus Peribacteria bacterium
TCGATGGAAGTTTGTAGTTCCTGAAAAGCCGCATGGATTTGAGGCAATCGTTGTTGAGTCGTGGTTCGAAGGTCGGCAATGGCCTCTTGTGATTCACTCGATAGCATGTTTTCTCTCGAATCCGGGGGATTCGTCGTAACTTGTACGATAAATTGTTCAACCTTCGTATAAGTTTTTTTTGCTTCTAAATAATTACCCGACTGTAAGTATTCATATCCTTGTTTAAGTTCATTTCGGATTGTTTCACCACTTTTTCTCATTATAGTTTCTTTTTCATCCATTGAGGTATCAAAACTTCCTTGAACTAAAAAATTATTTGTTGAACTTGTATCCTGTAAAGCTTTGAATTTTTGAAATACCTTCGAATCAAATTCGCATAAAACTTGTTCAAATTTTTTCAACTCCTCAAATTTCACCAAAGCCTCAGGAGGATTTATAGGGAGTAAAGAACCTTCTTCTCTTTGTGGTTTCGGAATAGAAGCCACCGCAAAAAGGTTTACGGGTTGAGCCGGCATTTGTTGGGCAAGTGCTTGGCGTTGCTCAGTATGTTCCGCGTGAACCACTTCTGGAGCAATGGCGGTTTTTCCTGTCTCTGCCGGTTTAGTCCCCTCTACTGAAGCCCCCTCTAATGCGGTTACTGCAGGATTCGGTTTTGGTTGATTTTTAGCTGCTTCTCCCATTTTAGTTTTTATTTATTTTTGATGTTTAAACGATGTACACATCTCCCAACTCGGTTTCGAGTCGTTCCTTGGTCAGACGGATGGAGTGAATCATGTTTTTGACTTGATAGGTTGGACTTTGTTCCACGGTCCACAAGTCATAGATATTGCGGAGGGTGCTCAGGATATTGAAGGCATTTTGATCCGCTTTCCCCTTTCGAGCAGTATCCAGGGAGTCGTACACCGCGACATTCAATAGGGAACTGGGTTCATAGCGATGGATCGTTCCCTCCTCAAATTTCGCGATTATTTGTTGAAGAAAAGCCTGGTCCTCCTGGGAAAAACCGGAGTCGTCCACGAGGGGTTTGTTGAGCATTTTTTGGATTTCCGGGTCAATCGGCAGGTTGTCTGTGGCCGGATCAAACAGCGGATTGTAACCTTGAGATTTGAAGGGCATGGCATTTACTTTTTAAGGACTTCAAATTATCTTTTAATTATATCAAAAAAAACCGTTTAAAACAATCCCATTACGTCTTTTTGATCCATGCCCCTCACTTCAGCCGATGCCCAGCTTCGTATTCATAAATTGCGGGAAGAAATTCGACGCTTGAATTATGATTATTTTGTGCGGGATCAATCGACGGTTTCCGAGGCGGTGCGCGACAGTTTAAAGCGGGAACTTGTGGAATTGGAAAACCGTTTTCCCGAGTTGATCACTCCCGATTCTCCGACACAGCGGGTTGGAAGCGTTCTTTCCGGACGTTTTGCCAAAATTCAACATAAAACACGAAAATGGAGTCTTCAGGACGCTTTTTCGCAGGAAGCGGTGCGGGAGTGGGGAGAGCGGCTCAAGCGTTTTTTACCCGGGCATCCGTTTGAATTTGTGTGTGAATTGAAGATTGATGGTCTGAATGTGACACTGTGGTATGAAAAAGGGCGTTTGGTGAAGGCCATCACGCGAGGCAATGGGCGTGAAGGCGAGGATGTTACTCACACCATCCGTACGATCAATACCGTTCCTTTGGTTTTACAAAAGCCGGTGAGTCTTGAAGTCTCCGGGGAGGTGTTTCTTTCTAAAAAGAATTTTGAAAAATTGGCGCACGAATTTGCCAACCCTCGCAATGCGGCGGCCGGCTCCATTCGACAGCTGGATCCCCAGGTTGCCGCTGATCGTAACCTTGAGATGTTTTTTTACAGTTTGGGACAGAATGATTTGGCGCATCCTCCCCTGACCCAGGCTGAAGTGTTGCTTTTTTTGGAGAGTGTCGGGCTCAGGGTGAATAAAAAATTTGAGAAAAAATCCACGCTTGAAGATGTCGTTGTTTTTTGCGATCAATGGCAGGAGCATCGCAAGGATCTTCCCTATGAAATTGACGGTATTGTCATCAAGGTCAATACGCTTCGTCAGCAAGTTGAATTGGGTTATACGGGGAAAGCTCCCCGTTATGCGATTGCTTATAAATTCCCTGCGGAGCAAGCCACGAGTCGAGTGCTGGATATTGTCCTTCAAGTGGGACGGACAGGCGTATTAACGCCGGTTGCCCATTTGGAGCCGACCCTTGTTGCGGGGTCCACCGTTTCTCGCGCCACCTTGCACAACGAAGACGAAATCCAGCGTAAAGATGTGCGGGTGGGGGATACCGTGATCATTCAAAAAGCGGGAGATGTGATTCCCGAGGTTGTGGAAGTGCTTACTGCCTTACGCACCGGAGCTGAAAAATCCTATGAGTTTCCCAAAACTTGTCCTGTCTGTGAAAGTGCGGTGGAGCGAGTGGAGGGAGAAGCGGCTACACGGTGTAGAAATCCGAATTGTTTTGCCATGGAACGGGAGAATTTGATTCATTTTGTATCGAGGGGGGCGTTGAATATTGAGGGGCTGGGGGAAAAGGTGATGGATCAGTTGTTGGAGAATAAACTGGTATCCGATCGGGCGGATTTGTTTGCCTTAACCAAAGAAAATTTTTTGACTTTGAATTTGTTTAAGGAAAAGAGGGCTCACAATTTGGTGGCCGCTTTAGATAAGGCCAAGAAGGTCTTGTTGTCGCGATTTCTTTTTGGGTGCGGGATTCGTCATGTCGGGGAGCAATCCAGCGAGCTGATCGCTGAGTATATTGAGCAAAAAAATTGCTCAAAAGAATTAACACCCCTTCAATTGGGAAAGATCGGTCAAACGATAGCCGTGGAGGAATGGAATGGGATTGAGGGGGTGGGAGACATTGTGGCACAGTCCCTTTACGACTGGTTTCATCAGGAAGAACATCAGCAAGAATTGGAACGTTTTGAGCTCAATGGGGTAGAACTCCGCATTATTCCCAGAGAGGTTCGTTCCACGGTTTTGAGCGGAAAAAGTGTTGTGATCACCGGGAGTTTGTCCAAGCCGCGCGATGAAATCAAGGCTTTATTGAAACGAAACGGGGCTCGGGTGAGCAGTGCGGTGAGCAAGCAAACGGATTTTGTGTTGGCTGGGGAAGATCCCGGCTCAAAGGTGGATAAGGCTCAGGAATTGGGGGTTCGGATTGTGGATGAAGAGGAGCTGATGAGAATGCTGGGCTGAAGGGGGATTCAGCTTTTTTTATGAGAGTAAAAAGTAAGAGGGGGTTGATTTTAAGTTGTGCTATACTTCATCTGATTTTTGACTTGTATTATGGTTGCATTCGATTGGAATATGGCGAAGCAAGAGTTTAGGCGCGCGTTGGACGTGGCTCGTTTTCATCCCGATGCCATGGATTTTGTGGCTCGTCATGCTTCCCTCAATCGGAATGCCGCGATTTTTATCGCTTTGGCTTCTTTGGCCGGAGCGGTCGGATCTCTTCTTTTCCCTCTCCGTGAGGGGCGTGTTTCCTATAGTCCCACAATAGTTGAAGCGTTATTCAATGCCGGAATGGCCGTGCTTTTGATCGGGTTGGTTTTGTTTCTTCTGAACGGGATTGCGGAGCGTGTTTTTCGCGCCCCATCGGATTTCGGAAGTTTTTTTAGAGTCGTGGGGTATGGCTATGTGGTTGGATTTTTGAATGTGGTTCCCGCCTTGAGGGTTTTGACTTCGCTGTGGGTTATTGTGCTTATCATTCAAGTTTTGATGCGGGTGAAACGGCTTTCATTGCCTCAAGCGGTGATTTCTTTGGTTTTTTTGAGCCTTTTATTATTTGTGGTATTTGTTCTTTTTCAGGGATTGAATCCTGCCAATCTGTATGGAGGACTTTATTTTTCTCCCACCCTTTAAATGCCCGATTCCCTTCGTCGACTTAAATCTCAGCGTAAAATTGTGGCGTTGACCGCTTACGATTATTCGATGGCGCGCATTTTGAGTGATGCGGGTGTGGATCTCTTATTGGTGGGGGATTCTTTGGGAATGGTGGTGTTGGGGTATCCCAGTACGCATTTTGTGACCATGGAAGACATGATTCGACACACGCAGGCCGTGGTTCGGGGGCATTCCAGTGGCCTGGTGGTGGCGGATATGCCGATTGGGAGTTGTGATACGGTGGAGCTGGCTTTGGAAAATTGTCATCGGATGGTGAAAGAAACCGGGGTCAAAGCCGTGAAGATAGAGGGGATGTCGGAGATTTGTGCGGCGGTAGTTGCTTCCGGGATTGCTGTGATGGGTCATACGGGACTTAAGCCTCAAACGGCGGAGCGGATGGCGGTTCACGGAAAAACTGAGCCGGAAGCCGAAGCGATTTTCGAGGAGGCCTTGGCGTTGGAGCGGGCCGGGTGTTTTTCGGTGGTGCTGGAATGTGTGCCCACCACTTTAGCAAAGCGCATCACCGAGGTTCTTACTATTCCCACTGTTGGCATTGGGGCGGGGCCTCACTGCGATGGGCAGATCTTGGTCAGTCACGACCTGTTGGGACTTTATCCGGATTTTCGGCCTAAGTTTGTGAAACGGTACGCGGATTTAAAAGGAGTGATTTCCGAGGCGGTTGAGCACTATAAAAATGAGATTCAGGAAGGACAGTTTCCCTCGGAAAAAGAAAGTTTTTGATGAGGAGTTTTATGTCAACAGCTCCTCGTTTATCCGAGTTCGGCCCGTACGGCTTCTACAAAAGTTTTTGAGGTGGGACTATCCATGTCCAGCAGGTGTTGCATCAAAGCGATTTCTGTTCCGTTTACAAATAGTTTCCCCTCAAATTTTCGTGTGGTCCCATACGCGGCTAAGAAGATTTCGTGGATACTTAAATCCTCAATTTGATTCATTTCCATGAGTTGAGCCAGTTTTTTTGCAAGGGCTAGATGGAATTCATTTTCAGGATTGAACCGCTCAACGCTTGCCAATTGTTCTTCCACCTCATTCATAAAGGCGTCATGCGTCGGGTTTTCTTCTTCCGTGAAGCTGCCTAATGTCAAAAGCTCGTCAAAGTCGATTTCTTTGCTTGAGAAACCGACGGAATAGATCGTACTAGGTAGTAGCTCTTCGGTGGTTTCCTCCGATCGAGTGATGGCTCGCACTACTTTTTGAACCAACTCAAGGTGGGCTTGAAGGGTGGCATCAAAACGATCTATCATAGGAGTGATGTTTGTTTCCTCCCATGCTTTTCTCTCCCACTCACTCTCTTCTTCGAAAAATTCCAATCCAGTATAATCGGGCATGGGGGTCATTTTAAAGGTTAAAGTGTTTTATTATAATCATTTCGGGGTTTTATGCAATTTTTTTCATCTCGTATCGGTTTTGTTCCGACCATGGGAGCCCTCCATGAAGGGCATTTGAGCCTTATTCGGGCCGCTCAGAGAGACTGTAAACGGGTGGTGGTCAGTATTTTCGTGAATCCCACTCAGTTTGAGCCGCATGAAGATTTTGAGGTTTATCCACGGGATTTGGAAGGGGATCGAGCGCTTTTGAAGGAGATGGGCGTGACGGAGGTGTGGCTTCCCTCGATTCGAGAAATCTACCCGGAAGGAGTGGAACAGGTGGTGCGGATTTTTCCTCCGGACTCCTTAATCCAAATTTTATGTGGCAAAGATCGACCGCATCATTTTTCCGGAGTGGCGACGGTGGTGAAGCGCCTTTTTGAGCACGTTCAACCCACTGATGTGTATTTTGGCCAAAAAGATTATCAACAGACGCGTGTGATCGATTGGTTGATTCAAGCGTATTTTCCGTCGATTCGTTTGCATGTCGAGCCTACCGTTCGAGAACAGAATGGCTTGGCGTTGAGTTCTCGGAATTCCTATCTTTCCTCTGAGGAACGTCATGTGGCGCCTCAATTGCATGACTCACTTCAAAAGGTTCGATCCTATTTTGGAGAAGGTGTGCGTCGATCCGCCGTTCTTTTGGATCTTTTTCGGGCCTCGCTTTCCTCTCCTTTATTTTCTTCGATTTACGCTGAAATAAGGGATTGTGAGGATTTGACTTCTCTTGAATCTGTTAATCGACCTGCTGTGCTGGCTGTTGCGGTTCACTTAGGCAAAACGAGGCTCATTGATAATGTGTTTTTGGAGTAAAAATGGTTTTATCCTTGATTTCATGTTTCAGATTTGATATGATATCATCATAATTATGAAATATAAAGAAATATTACTGGAACACTTTAAGGCTCAGCCGTATTTTGATAAAAAAGCCTTATATCAACTGAGTGAGCAGTACGGGCTTAAAACTGCTACGGTTGACTCTTATGTCAGTCGGTCTTTAAAGTCTAAAGAAATCATTTCCCTTAAAAATGGGCTGTATGTATCTTCTGATTTTTATACTAAAAATAAAGGGGATATTTCCTATTTATTCTATCTTGCCAACATTCTTCGCGGGCCCTCTTATTTGAGTTCTTGGACCGCCCTTCAATATTATAATTTGACCACTGAAATCATCCATACGATAACCTCAATTACGCTAAAGGTAACCCGGGCGTATAAGACTAGAATAGGTCATTTTTCTTATCATTCTATAAATGAAGAGTTATTCTCGGGATTTTCTTTAGTCGCTGGCCATCCGGAATCGCCTGCAGGTCGATTCGATTTTTTTATCGCCTCTCCGGCTAAGGCACTTTTTGATCTGCTTTATTTCAAGACACGACAGTTTCGCGGAGTAAGATTTGAAACGATTGATTCGCTTGTTGAAGATTTGCGTATTGATATGGATGAGATGAGTGAGGAAGAGCGAGAAAAGTTTTATACTATCATAAAAAACTACATTCACCATGAATGATCAGATGCTTATGATGTTAAAGAAAAAACTTGATGAACTCTTCGCCTATGGAGCTGTTGATGTTGAGGTACAACGCAATGCTCTCAAGGAAGAGCTACAATTTTATGTTCTTAACTTTATTTACCACCATCCAGATTATAGCAATTGGACGATGTACGGAGGCTCTGCATTGCGTATATGTCATCGGTTAGATCGTATGTCCGTGGATTTGGATTTTGAAGTGGATCACCCGGTATCTGAGACATTTTTGAATGAGTTGAAACAAGAGATAGAAGCTTATTTTTTGAGTACTTATAATGCCGATTCAACATTGCTTTTCATAAAAAAATCAGGGACCCGTGGGTTGCGTCTTAATTTTAATATTGGTGATCAATTGGGAGTCAATCATCCCTCAAAGCAGGTGCATGTTAAAATTGATCTCAATCATTTTATTTCCTCAAAAACAGTGATTGAGCGCCGACCTATCAATCACGATCAGCTTTCATTTGTGATCAAGACCTACAATATGCCAACCCTCATGGCCAGTAAGCTTGCCGCGATTTTTTTGCGTGGACGGCGTGGGGTGGGTCAGGCGGTGTATGAAGAAAAAGGCCGTGATATCTATGATCTTCTTTGGTACATGACCAAGGAAGTCATGCCCAATTTGGATTATTTGATTGCAAAAGGAGTTGATGTCAAAGATCCCCGCGTACTTTTTGATAAACTCACCTTAAAAATGAATAACGTAGCAGATGCGAATCTTAAGCACGATCTTACGCCTCTTTTTGTGAATCAAAACTTTATTGAAAATTGGCTTAAGAATTGGCGAGAAAGTTATTTGAGCCTTCTTGGCGGATATAAAATTAATACGGTAACTGAATTGAACAGTGTAGGTCTTACATGGGATTCTAATAGTGAGATATTGGGATTTGAGTATTATTACTCAACAGAAGAAAAAAATTTAATTTTAATAAAATACAGATTGGATGATTCTTGGATAAATTTAAAAAATGGTCAATTAACAATGCCGATTGACGAAAATGTTGTTCGGCATATGAGCGATGAAGCAAGACCTCTAACTGGTAAGGCTGTAATGAAGCAAAAGCAATATGCGTCTTTATTTTATAAGAAAACAGAGAAATATCTTCAAAAAACGAACCGTATCATTCTGGGTGATCGTATCATCACTAAACTCATTCGAATGACCGCAGACAATTTTAATTATAAAGAACAAATCGTACTTGATCCGTCAGCGTTGCGTTCTTGTGATTTGGATGATTTATTAAAATAGGTAACTTAAAAAAATGCTTTCAAATAAAAAGATTTTAGTTGGAGTGTGCAGCAGCGTCGCTCTCTATAAGGCGCTGGATTTTATTCGTCGCTTGAAACGACGGGGCGCAGAGGTTCATGTCATGATGACGGCTCATGCGGCGGAACTCATCAGTCCCCAGCTTTTTCATGCGGTTTCAGGCCATCCGGTTTTGACTCAATTGTTTGACTCTGATGGGCTTGAGTCCATGCCACATTTGAATCCGATTCAGTCTGCGGACCTGGTTTTGATATTGCCCGCCACCGCCAATATGTTGGCCAAAATGTCCCATGGACTCGCGGATGATTTGATTTCCACCAGTATTTTAGCCACAGCGGCTCCCGTGGTGGTGGTTCCGGCCATGAACACTCAGATGTGGGGGCATCCCGCGGTTCAGTCCAATGTCGAAGTGTTGCAGTCGAGAGGGGTCGTTGTGGTGAGGCCGATAGAAGGCGAGTTGGCCTGTGGGGTTTCCGGAGAGGGGCATTTAGCGGAGTTTGCGACGATTGAGCGAGCCTTGGAACGTGCAGTGACCGTTCAGGATCTGAAAGGGAAAAAAGTTTTAATCACCTGTGGGCCGACTTTTGAGGCACTTGATCCGGTGAGGGGATTGACCAACCGTTCCAGTGGTAAAATGGGTTTTGCATTGGCACACCACTCCCTTGTTCGGGGAGCGGAAGTGTTTTTTGTTTCTTCCCTTTTCGATCAATCTACTTTTGCAGATCCCCATTTGAAGTTCATTTCAGTGGATTCGGCCGAAGCCATGAAAGAGGCCGTATTGCGCTTTTTACCGGACGCAGATGTTTTCATCTCAGCCGCAGCGGTTTGCGACTACCGACCCATTTCCTATTCGCCTTCCAAGTTGAAAAAATCCCAATCCTCGTTTTCTGTTGAATGGCAAACAAATCCTCATATTTTGCAAGCGGCGCTTGCTCAGAAAAAACAG
This sequence comes from uncultured Candidatus Peribacteria bacterium, assembly GCA_964436935.1. Taxonomy (GTDB): domain Bacteria; phylum Patescibacteriota; class Gracilibacteria; order UBA1369; family UBA12473; genus CAYTES01. The sequence continues at coordinate 9,030 of CAYTES010000004.1, forward strand.
GGACAAGTGGTGGTGGGGTTTGCTCTGGAAACGGAGAATTTACAAGAAAATGCCTTGGAGAAGTGGCAGCGATGGGAGCCTATGGGCTGTGATCTTTTGGTGGCGAATGGCGCTGGGGTTTTGGGAGGAGATGAAGGAACGTTCATGCTGATGGATCGAGAGGGACGGCATCCCTTTGTTGGTTCCAAGTCTCAGTTGAGCCAACAGATAGGGGATAAGCTGGTGCAGTTGCTTAAAGTTTAGTTTTTTGCTATAATTAACAGATTTTGAGTTTTTATTTTTTATTATGGCAGACGATTCTTCCGCTCCTCCAGTGAATTCGTCGACGGGCGACGCTGCTGCTCCTAAAAAAAGAAATCGTTCTTCTCAAGCGGCGGATTCCAATGCCATGAGCGGTTCGACTTCCGGTTCTCAGGGGGCTGTCGCTTCAGATCAAAAACCCCGCAAGCGTCGTCGACGACGACCTCGCAAACCAACGAATCCAAAAAGTGTTTCTCCGGCCATTGCCGATCTTTCGGTGGTGGAGAGCGATGTTGTCGATCAATTGCAACAACCTTCTGCGTCGGTGGTGGAACGTGAGGCGGATGCGCTGTCATCGCAAGTGGATCCGCCGGTGCAGACTCCGGCCGATATTCCTTATACACCGGAATTTCAGCCTGCGTCGCCGCCGTCCACCCCGAAAGTTTATCCTACGCCGTCTGTCTCGGATGCTTTTGAAGATCCTTCTCCTCCGGTTGCTCCTTATGTTCCCGAGTTTCAGCCTCCCGTGGAATCCGTTCCCGCCGTTGCGTCTGGTCAAGACAGTTCTGCCGCGGGTTATACCCCGGAATTTCAGTCCCCCTCCGAGGCTCCTGTTTTTCAATCTCCTGCACCGTCTGAGGAGGTCCCGGTTACGGCTCTAATGGAAAGCTCTGCTCAGGAACCATCGTCTACTGGATCAGATTCCGTACCTCATGATTTTTCGGATGACACCGACCCTTTTTCTCCAGGGTCCAGCCCCCCTCCTGCTTATGATCTTTCCTATTCTTTGGATGATAAATCCGATGAGGACTCTTCTGTTGCGGACTATTCCAGTCCCATCGCATCTTCAGAGCCCGAAGGTGCGGATTTTTCTCCAGAGTCGGATTCTTTCAGCCCTTCGTCTTTTGATCCTTCGTCGCCCTTTCAGCCTCCTTCCGATGTGTCCGATCATGAAGAAATTTCTTCGGTGCCCGAGGAGGACGTTTCTCCTCCCGGTTGGTCCGAGCCCGAGCCCGAACCGGAACCGGAAAGGTTCGAGGAACAGATTTTACCCTCGAATGAAAATCAATCCGATACGTTTGAGGCTCCACCTTCGTCTTACGTTGAAGAGCCCATTGAAGCGGAGGTGGTGGAAACTTCTCCACCTCCTTTAGCGGACTCCGCGGAGAGTTCTCCCCGCCACGCACGCCCTTCGTTGGATGCATTGGGGGGCGTTAAGGTTGGATTTTATGATCGTTTAATTGATCTCTTGCATGAGGCTAATTTGACTCCGCGCCATCTCCAGTTTTGTTGCGCGGGACTGCTCGTTTTTTTTATTATTATTGGAATCGGATTTTTTATAGTCCCTTCTTTATTGGAGAAAGGATTGCCTTTTGGATCGGATACGCAATCCACGGAAACGGAAACTCCCGAGCCTGAATCGGAGCCTGCGGTGGTTTCCGAGCCACCGGATCAAACCGATCCGGATTCCGTTGAGGTTCCTCGTCCTTCTTCCGGACACGATACCGCCTGGGTGGATCCTTCCGTTTATGCCGGATTACTCTTGGGTCAGCCTGCGGAACTGATTTTCAAGGGTTCATCGGGAGTGGATGTGGCGTTATTGATGGGGTATCAGGAACAAAATCCCGATCCCACTTCGAAGTTTCAGGGTTATGTGAAAGATTTGAATCGTATTTATACCCTGTATTATGTTGATATTACGGGGCTACTCGCGGCTCCCGGAAGCCGAACGGCAACATTGGATAATTATATTGGTGATTTTAAAGCTGCTTACAATGACGGGGTGATTTTCTATCGTGAGATTCAAGCGATTCGAACCGCTTTTTCCACCCAGTTTGAAAAAAATGTTCCGCCCAAAGAAGCGGCCGAAGTCGGATTTTTTGAAGATGTTAAAGCCTTTAAAGGCGGTTCTGCCGAGCGACAATTGGTTCAGTTCATCGCGTTGAATCAAAAGCAGGCCGAGCTACGTGCCAAGTATTTGGCGTTTGGACGTTTGGAGCAAATGTACAAGGTGGTTTTGGAAAGTAGTCAGCATCGGCTTAAGGATTTGGAATTGAATCGTGAGGCGCTTTTGGCCGGTGTTCAGGTCGTGGATGTGTATGGATCCGATTTGGATTTGATCCTGAAGGAAACGGATTTGGAATAAGCGAAAGGGGGAAGGCTT
>CAYTES010000004.1:11449-20095 GCA_964436935.1 uncultured Candidatus Peribacteria bacterium
GGGAACCCCCTACATTGTTTTTATAAAAATGATTATCGCATAACTTCGCAATTTTTGCGACCACCCGCCATAGGCGTGCGGTGCCCGGGCCCCACGAGACCTAAATAAAAAATTTTGCTACGTGAGTTCAAATTATTTTTATTCATTTTTTAAAAGGAACAGTTGCAACCCATGAAGACGTAAACTCATTAAGGCCATCGCATTGGCGTAACTGCTCTTTTTCATGTTATCATGAATTTCCTTTGGCTTTTTCCCCGTGGTTCCAACCCTTGAGTCCATCGTTGCGCAAGCAAAGAGCTACTTACCCTCCTTGGATCAATCGCGTGTGGAGGAAGCGTATTTTTTGGCCCAGAAAGCGCACGAAGGCCAAACGCGTCGTTCAGGTCAGCCGTACATCACCCATCCTTTGGAGACGGCTCATATTTTGCTGTCGTTAAAACCCGATGAAGATACCATTTTGGCGGCGCTTTTGCACGATGTCCCGGCGGATACAGAGGTGTCCTTGAAGACGATTGAGAAGAAATTTGGGCATGCCGTTGCCACCTTGGTTCAGTCGAATGAAAAATTAAGTCTCGTTAAACTTAAGGACGGACATGCCGATGTGGAGACTTGGAGACGAATGTTTTTAGCCATGGCGAAAGATTTGCGTGTTATTTTTATTCGACTTTCGGAAAGGCTTCATAACATGAGAACTTTGTGGGCTCTTCCCCATGTGAAGCAGGTTAGAATTGCACAAGAAACCCTCTATGTTTATGCGCCCATTGCGTCGCGATTGGGGCTTTATTCTTTTAAAACGGAACTGGAGGATTTGTGTTTGCAGGTGCTTGAGCCCGATATTTTTGAATACTTGTCCGAACAGGTTCGCGGGAAAATCAGGATTCATGAACGCTTTATGGAAGAAGCCGAAACCATTTTAAAAGCACTTTTGAAGCAAGAAGGGCTTACCGGCGAAGTGCATGGTCGTCTCAAGCATTTGTATAGCATTTATCGTAAAATGCAGGTTAAAAATGCCCAATCTGTGGATGATATTTTGGATTTTTTTGCCGTCCGCATCATTCTTCCGGATCAATTCAAACAGGATCGTGAATTTTTTGCGCACTGTTATAGTTTTATCGGCGAGCTCCATCAGAAATGTATGCCTTTGCCCGGGCGTTTTAAGGATTATATTGCGGTTCCCAAGCTGAATGGTTATCGCAGCATCCATACCACCGTTCAGGGTTTGGTGAAGGGGTTTGAGCAGTATCCTCTTGAAATTCAGGTGCGTACCGCTTCGATGCATCAAGAGTCGGAGTATGGTTTGGCGGCACACTGGTTTTATAAGGATTCTTCCAAGGGTTCGACTCAATTGCCGCGGGAAGAGTTGCATGCTTTGCTTCATCAACGTCGTCTGTTGTCTAATTTTCACGATGTTTTGAATCGATTTCCCGAGCAACGGGAACAAGCTGCCATTAATCTGGAGCCTTTTTTGATTTCTCACGGATTTTCTCTTGAAGAGGCCAATGCCATCAAAGAAGGCCTTTCCGTTTCTTCCGTTTCTCCTCAAACCCGCTTTTTTCAGCATCAAATCGATTGGGTCTATGCACTGGAAAGGCTTTATGAGGACCTAAAGCTCGATGAGCATGGGGTAGCCGGAAAGGATAAAGATTTGGAATTGAATTTATTCAAAGATCGTATTTTTGTGCTGACTCCCAAAGGAGATGTGAAGGATCTTCCTTTGGGCTCTACTCCCGTTGATTTTGCGTACTCGGTGCATAGCGATGTGGGTCATCGGTGTGCACAGGCCAAGGTCAATGGCCGTATTGTGAGTTTGGATCATACGCTCCAAAGTGGAGACGTGGTGGAAATCATCACGCGTGCGGAGCGACAGCCCAGCCGTTACTGGCTTTATTTTCTAAAACTTAATTCGGCAAAAGATCATATTAAAAATTGGTTTAAGCGAAATGATCGGGATCATTTTATTCGCACCGGACGAGAACTTTTGAATAAGGAGTTGCGTCGAATGGGTAAGGCCGGTTTGACTCCGGATTATCGGCTTTTGGCTGATTATGGGGGAAACCGTTTGTCTTTGACGGATCGGGAAAATTTATTGGAATCCTTGGGGAATGGAAGTCTTGCCTTGTCTATGCTGACCAAAACGCTTTTTCCGGAAAGAGAGCCGTTTAAAGAGAAAAGTAAGGTCGGCGAGGGGATTGCTCCCTCTGCGGCTTCCCTGCAAGGGGCTACGGATTCCATTTTGATCACCGGACAATCCGATTTGCCTTTTAAGATAGCGTCTTGCTGTAATCCTGTCCCCCCAGAAGCGATTGTGGGGTATGTGGGACGCGGGAGCAGTATTCGGATTCACTCATTATCCTGTCGTAATTTAGATCATACGGATGGGGCTCGTCTTCTTAAAGCCAGTTGGGCCTCTTCTGCCCAACCGTTGAAACAAAGAAATTTTTATATTCAGGCGCGTGATCGTCTGGGGTTATTGAGGGATGTAACCGCTGTTATCGCTGATTTGAATATCAATATTATTGATATTTCCATCCCCACCAAAGTGAAGAACCAACTCACATGTCATCTGCTTGCCGAACTGGACGATCAGCAGGCGGATTCTTTTATGCAGCATTTAAAAAAAATCGACGGCGTTCGGGAAATTCGTTATGAATAATTAGGTTCCCTAATACAACCGTAGTGCTTCTTCCGATTTCAATTGGTGAGAAAGATTTTTATAGAGGAACCGTCTGCCCCATTGTTCAATATTTTCTTTGTGTTGTAATCGTTTGTTGATCATTAATGTGTTTTCCAGGGGATGTTCCAGAATGAAGTTCATGAGTTTGAGTACCGAAAAATCCAGTCGTTCCAGTCGTGCTTGCATCGGGGGTTTTTTTTGTAGGCAGGACTCGCAGAGTACATTGAAGGTTTCTTCCCAATAGGCATGTTGTTCCGGTAGTTTTTCGCGACACGTTCCGCAGTGTTTAAAGCTGTTGATGTAGCCCAAAATTTTGAGGAGCTTGATCAAGATGATTTCTCTAATCCAGGCATGATCTTCGGAGTAAAACTCCATGAGTTGTAAGCTTTTATTCAGGATGTCGAACAGTTCTGGTAAGGGGTGTTCTTCCATGGTGAGTCGGTCAATGGCTTCGAGGATAAAAATTCCGGATGCGATGCTCGGCATTTTTCTTTTGATTTCTTTGAAATTTTCTTCGCTGCTGCATTGAGTGAGGTACCACTGATGACGGCTTTTCCACAGCTCTATTTTAACTCGATTCATCAATTCAATATGGCCGGCGCGTCGGCTTGAGATTTTACGGACTCCCTTCGCAAGGCAGGTTATTTTGCCGTAATCGGGTGTATAAAAAGTAATGAAGCGGTCTTGTTCGCCCAAATTCCGTATTCTCAGTATAATTCCCCGCGTGGATACGGATCGTTTTTCACGCATTTTTTTTGCGAATCAATAGCGGGTAAAGGGCCAAAAGGCTGCTCATTATTCCAATGCCCATCGCGGTGAGAAGTTCTATGCCGATCAACCGTTCGTAACGCACATGGATTGAGATGAGCCCCGTTTGTTCCAGATTGATGCCGGTGGAAAATAAGAATAATAGAATTAAACTCAACAGGACTGCGCCAATGCCATAGAGGCTTCCTTCAATCATAAAAGGGGTTCGGATGAAATTCAAAGGCGCCCCAACCAATTTCATGATTTCGATTTCTTTTTGCTTGTGAAAGATGTTGATGTGCAGGGTATTGGCGATCACCAATATACTTCCGATGATGAAGGCGACTAAAATTCCCCACAGTAATTTTTCGGTGAATTGGGTGATGACCACCAGTCGATTGGCGATGGCTTGCCCCTCATTATTGCTGTCGGTATTCATGAGAAGGCCTGTGTAGTTAGACGTTTCAATGGTTTCAAGCACTTTTTGATGTTCTTCCGGTGTCTGAGTGATGATTTGAATGCTTCCGGGTAGGGGGTTTTCCAGGTTATAATTTTCAAAAGGATTGATTGTGTCGGAGTACTGGGCCAGTAAACTTTCAAGCGCTTCATCCTTTGTGGTGTAGGTGACTTTTTTGACCTCGGGAAGTGCCTCCAGGTCGGAGAGAAAACGGTTCACCATCAGCGCATCCGCATCCTCTTTAAGGTAAAGAATTAAATCCACTTTTCCTTTAATATCCTTAATGTTTTCTTTGGCGATTACATTCACGGTGAAGATGATATTAAAAATAAATAAAATCAGTCCCATGATCACAATCGTGGAGGTGCTGAGTAGTTTATTGCGGACCATATTGTCCACCGCGATTTTAACGCTGCGTTTTAAGCTGAGGAGGTTCATGGGAGAGAGGAGAGGTGAAAGCGATTTCGTTCGTTGCTAGGTTGATTTGGCATGCTTCATTCGATTTCATCGCTTTTTCATGCAGTGCTTTTTTGATGAGGGAGCTTTTGTAGACCTGCGGCTCGTATGCATCCAGGCGAATGATCTCCGCATTCAGTTTCAAGTCGATTAAAAGTTTGTGAAGTTGTTGAGTGAAAATCATTTGATCGTACCCCAGTGCAATGATGGTGGGACGATGTTTTCGTATCACTTTGTATTTGTCATCGGAATTCCCCAAAATCGCTTTGGTGACAAAGGGGAGTTGTTGAACCGTTTTTAGTCTCGATTTTTCCGAATGATCCGGTGCTTTTCCGCGAATATTTTTTGCCGTTCGATCTCGCGCCACCACTACAATTAGTTCATCTCCCAGTTCACTGGCTTTTTTAAGATAATGTTCGTGTCCCGCGTGCAGGTAGTCGAACGTTCCGAATGCCATGACTTTTTTACGATTCATGTCATTAAAATACATCAAAATTCATCGAGTGAATAGCTTCTCTAAATGAGAAAATTTAAATACAGGACAATGATGAGGAGGAAGCCACTCATCATTCCGGCAATGACATCAAATAGTTTGGTGCTTTTTCCCAGTTGTTCCAGATAGAGTTTCAAGCTGGTGAAGGCATACAATATTCCCGCCAGGATCGTGGGAATATCCAGCACACCATTTAAAATTGAAATTGTGGGGGAGTCGTAGCCTCTGCTGACCATCAAAGATGAAAAAAGATGCGTTCCAGTTAAAATCAGGAAGAAGAGGAGCGATATTTTTTTGACATTCAACACGGTTTCCATAAGCATATATTACTTTAAATGAGTCAGGAAAAGTGGGCTTTTTTATTGACCCATTTTCTTTATGTGTTTTTTTAGATTTCATTCCGAGTCTTTGGCAAATCATTCTTTTTTTTTCTTTTTTTTTAGGATAGAATTGTTGAGCTATGCAACTTTCTCACGATGAAGTCCGGCATGTGGCCAAATTGGCACGATTGAGTCTTACTGACCGCGAAGTTGATCTGTTTTCCGTTCAGCTTTCTAATATTTTGAGCTACGTCGATGTTCTAAAAGAGGTGGATACGGATCAGGTTTTACCAACCGCTCAAGTCACCGGGCTTGCGTTGCGCGCACGGGCGGATGAGGTTCAACCTTATTGCTCCGATCCCAAAGCGTTATTGGCCTGCAGTCCGCTCCCTATTCAATCGGATCAGATCCGTGTGAAATCGGTTTTTTAGCTTTAGGGTTCGTCCATAAATAAATTACCCATTTTATGTCCACTGCATCACTGAATACAATCGCTTTTCAATCGAAAAATTTCTCATCGTACCGCTGGTACGCCTCGATATTTTTCTCAATTATAGCGCCGTATTCGGCGCGCATTGAACTTAAATCTGAGTAATTTATTTCACACGAACCCTTAGCAAACTATGTCTTCCCTTCATTCTCAGACCATTGTTCAGCTCCACGAGGGATTGATTCGTAAATCATTTTCCGCGGTGGAATTGGCGGAAGCTTTTCTTCAGCGCATTGAACAGTTTAATCCGACATTAAATGCCTATGTGACCATCACTCCAGAAGAGGCTTTGGCTTCGGCGCGAGCGGTGGATCAACGTATTGCTGAGGGAGAGAAAATTTCTATGTTAGCCGGAATTCCGGGTGCCATAAAAGATATTTTTAATACCAAAGGGGTGAGGACCACCTGTTGTTCTCCGGGACTTCGAGACTTTGTCCCCCCCTATGACGGTACTGCGATCACTCGCTTGAAAGAGCAGGGGCTTGTGATGTTGGGAAAAACGAATTTGGATGAATTTGCGTGTGGAGGATCGACGGAGCATTCTTATTTTGGAGTGACCAAAAATCCATGGGATTTGAATTGTGTGGCGGGAGGTTCTTCCGGGGGATCCGCCGCTGCGGTGGCATCTGATCTTTCGGTGTATGCTTTAGGGACGGATACCGGAGGATCCATTCGCGAACCCGCTTCATTTTGTTCGGTTGCGGGGCTTAAAGTCACTTATGGACGGGTTTCCCGTTTTGGGGTTACTTCTCTGGCATCTTCGTTTGATACCATCGGCCCTTTTGCAAAAAACGTGACCGATTTGGCTCATGTGCTCAAGGGAATGGCCGGGGCTGATCCGTACGATGCCACCACGCCCGATGTGGTTGTCCCAGATTATGCCGCTTTGTTGAATGGAGAGGTGAAAGGGTTGAGGATTGGTGTGCCTAAAGAATATTTTGGTGAGGGCATTGAGGATGAGGTGAGGAAGGCGGTTTGGGATGCGCTTCATTTGTTGGAAAAATTGGGGGCGACGCTTCATGACATTGATTTACCCATGACCAAATACGCCTTGGCGGTTTATTATGTGTTGATGCCGGCGGAACTTTCCGCCAATTTGGCTCGTTTTGACGGCATTCGTTTCGGTTCAAAACCGTCGCAAGAAGGCGAAGAGCTTGTTGATTATTATTTCAATCAGCGTGCCGAGGGGTTTGGAAACGAGATCAAGCGTCGTATCATGATTGGAACGTATGCGATTTCTTCCGGTTATTATGATGCTTACTATACCAAGGCGCAAAAAGTTCGTACCAAAATCATTCAAGAATTTGAATCTGCTTTTCAGGATGTGGATGTTATCTGCGCTCCGGTTTCACCTTTCCCTGCGTTTGGTATCGGTGAAAAGGCGGATGATCCCCTGGCAATGTATCTGGCCGATGTCATGACGATCCCTGCGAATGCGGCGGGTCTTCCCGCTTTGTCGATTCCCTGTGGATTTTCGAAAAAGCACCTTCCCATCGGGTTGCAGATCATCGGGCCTCAATTTGAGGAAGGGCGGATTTTGAATGCCGGCTATGCTTATGAACAGGCGACCGACTGGCACACGAAAAAGCCTTCCGCTTATTGTGCCGATTCCATCATGATTTAACTCTTTTTATGAAAAAAATCCTTTTTTTAAGTTTGCCTTTTTTAGCTTTTTTTACGGGGTGCGGCGTTTCACCTGAAATGGACCGGCTTGCCGATACGCAAGTGGAGATTGCGTGTATTACTTTTGAATCCTTTCAATCCGAGGAAGGAACCCAAATTATAAAACCGGATGAATTTCAGGCCAAGGCGGATGCGTTGTATGTGACCATGCAGGCCATCTTGAAAAAGCATGAATTCACGGAAGAAGACTATTTGAATTTATCCCAACAATACGCCACGAATGAAGTTTTTACGGCGTTAGTGGATGAGAAAGCGCAAGCGGCGTGTGGTATTGATAGCCGTTCTTTTCCCATTAACCCTTTTGGGCCCGATAGCAACTCTTCTGATGATGTTTGATATGGATTCCCCAAATAGGAGGGGAGTGCTTTTGGCACTTTCGGCGGGGTTTTTATGGGGATTCCCCGGTATTTTGGTAAAATCCATTGAGGGGTTTAGTTTTTTGGGGCTTGCGACGTTACGCATGTTCCTTGCTTTTCTGATGATTGCGGCGGGAATTTTGATTTTTAAGAAAGGAGGGGAGCTAGTTGCTTCTTTTCGGTATTGGAAATTTTGGATTTTACTGGGACTATTGATGTCATTTCATTGGGCATGGGGGATGGCCGGGTTTCAATACACTTTGGTGGCAAACGCTTCTCTTTTTGGCAATACCACTCCTTTATTCTTGCTTTTTTTAGGGCCTTTATTTTTGGGGGAATCCTTACGAAAGCAGGAGATTATTTTTATGGCAGTTACGTTTGTTGGGATTTTTTTGATGATCGATGGGAAAGGTTTTTCGTGGGATAATCTTCAGTTTCGGGGAGATATGTTTTCCATTTTAGGCGCTTTTTCTTTTGCCATCTATAGTATTATTGTTCGTAAGAAGCGTGCTCTTTTTCCGTTTTATATCATGATGTTTTGGTTGTTTTTAATTTCCAGCCTTTTTATGGTTTTGGGAGGATGGCTGTTTGAAATCCCTTTCACCATAGGCCCCATTCCTTCGATTTCCTGGTTTTATCTTTTGATTCTCGTGATTTTTCCTACGGTTGCGGCTCACAGTGCGTATAATTTTAGTTTGAGTTTTTTGCGTTCCGATCAAGCGGCCACAATCATCCTTATCGGCCCTCTTTTTGCCGCTTTTTTGGGCTATTTATTTTTAGAGGAAAAACTTCCGTCACAGAGTATTTTGGGAATGGTTTTGGTGTTGTGCGGAATTTATGGAATTATTGCATTCCATTCGAATTCGCTACGGTTTTCGTGGGATAGGCTTAAGAGCTTGTTCAAAATCTCCCATTGATCGTTTTTTTTGTCTTTTTGACTCCCCTGCGGGGGCCCCCATTCTAAAAGAAT
>CAYTES010000004.1:20105-21185 GCA_964436935.1 uncultured Candidatus Peribacteria bacterium
CCCCGAGTGTCGCGCCTAGCCAGACACAAAAATTCTGCAAAAATTATCTCATCGCTAGATTTTGAACAGGCTCTAAGGCTTGGATCCGATTTCGATGATGAGTTTTTCCATTTGAATCAGGTACTCTATTTGGTCTGAAGGTTGATAACGGAGTTCTCCGGTTTTAAGTCCGCGGTCCATTTCAAGCAGTTTTTTGTATATTTCCTTTAATTCTTCCTGTTTGAAGTTTTTACATTGGGGTGCAATGGAGCTTACGGCATATGGATGTTGCTTGATTTTTTGGCTTATTGCTTGGTTGGAAAGTCCTTTGTTTTGAAGTTCGCGCACCTCGATGATGAGTCGGAATTGGCGTGCCATCATGGCAAAAATCATGGGCAGTTCTTCTCCTTGATCGATGAGTTGGTGAAGAATGCTCAGTGCTTCTTTGGTTTTTTTTTGTCCCAACGCATCCGTCAGTTTAAAAATGGAAGAGGTAATACTGCTTCCTTGCCCCAAGGTTTCAATGTTTTGGGGTGTGATTTTTTTGTCGTCCGCATACTGAATTAATTTTTGAATTTCGGTATTGAGTTTCCAGAGATCGTTTCCCATGAGGGCGCTCATGCGATTTGCAGTCACTGTATCGATGGAGCCCCCGTAGCTTTGTATTTTTTCAATGATCCAATCCAAAAGTTCTTTTCCTTGTTTGGGTTTGCATTCTTCCAGGCGCGCTGTTTTTTCAAGAGTTTTAAAGAGCGTGGTTCTTTTATCCGGCGATTTGCTTTCCCAAAAAATTAAAATAGAACTTTCAGGAAGTTCCGGCAGTGCGCTGGCCATTTTTTTTAAATGTTCCGGCTTTTGACTGCTGAGGAAGTTTTTAACAATCACCATTCGTTTTTCCGCTCCAAACGGCAGACTATTCGCGGCATCCAGGATGGAAGAAAATTCATTGCTTCCCTCCATTTCATCGATATTGAATTCGCCATGTTTTTCAATGAAAGCATTTTTCCAGCGTGTGATTTTTTCGTGGAGTTCAAAGGTGTTTTCCCCGAAGAATAGGACAATCATGTGGCTATTGTAAACCAACTTGTTCCCTTCGAAAAC
>CAYTES010000004.1:21212-52661 GCA_964436935.1 uncultured Candidatus Peribacteria bacterium
TCCCCAAATTCACGATGTTTTCTCAAGAGATCAAGTTGGTTTTTTGTTTTTGGGATAGTATAATGCGGGTTTATTTTTTCTACTCTGCAACCCGTTCCGATTGAATATTCACATACTGTTCCAATCCGGGTGGGGGATTGAGTAAGATGCGTTCGTCGTAGCGCACCACCACATTCCCGTGATCATAATTGGCCGGTCCGGAAAAGGTGCGTTGCTTCGTCAGGGGCGTCATGTCTCCATAGACGGATCCAAAGATTTCCAGGGGAGTGAACGGGTCGGTCCAATCTCCGTTTAGAATCCCACCGCTTCCATCTTCTCTTTTGGTTACATAATATACTCCCGCCATTTTTTCAACGCTTGAGTCAATATAGACTTCTCCTCCGAGCACAATAAAGGCAATCGACGGTATTTTTTTGAGATTTGAAACGGTGCTCATATTGACGGATTGGTATTCGATATCACTTTCCACGAAAAGTGTGCCGTTTTCGATGATGAAGGTGTACCCGCCTTCCGGTATTGTGTTGTTGCCCAAGTCCAAGACCAGATTTGCATTGCTGATTTTATACACATTTTGACTTTGATTGCTTCTTTGAATTCCGGGGGTGTTGCGTAGATTTTCAAAGTTGGTGATTTTATAATAGGTTCCCCATTCCGGATTGGAGGTGCTGGTGGTTTTTAAGGAAGAGAGGTTGTCGTTGTAGCGGCTGATGGATGTGGTGTTTTTATTTTGTTGCGTTTGAATTGTTGTTGAGTTCCATTGAATATTTTGCTGTACATCCACCAACATTTCACAGACATAACTGGAGAATCGTCCAATGAGTGTGTTGTTATCCCCTCCGTTGCAAACTTGGTTTTGAGCTCGGCTGAACATTCGACTGAAGACCAATCCATCACTGTTGCGATAATCCGGGTAGTAGCAGGTTAAGTCGAAGCCCGCGGTGGGATCTTCTTCAAAGTAAACATCACCTGCATTGCGGGTGAGCATATAAGGACAGATCACACTCACATCGGCGCTGGCTTCCAAGCGTCCTCCATCCACCTCGGTACTATTGTGAAAGCCCAATACCGGACAATCTTCCACTTCTTCGGTACAATTGAAATTTCCGTTATCGACTTGTCCCAAATAATGAATCACTACTTTATGATTCGCCTGAGCCACTTGATCCATGTGTTTTAAGGTGATTCCGTCTGTGGCGTTGATGTCCCCGGTATAACAAGGAGCCGTGTTTCCTTCTTCACACACGGGAATCTCGGTTCCATTTTCATATTTTACACTGAAGCCTCGGTAACTCCCGTTGTTTCCGCAGTCGTTTCCATTGCCGTCGGGGGTTCCGTCGACCCAGCATCGTACTTGAGTCACGTCCGAATCATCGGCAATGTAGTAGCTGATTTCTCCGGTTGCGGTTCCATCGGCCATTTTCCCGGGAATGGGATTGGAAATGGTATCCGTGAGTTTCACTTCATCGATACTCAGATAAGGGTCGGGAGTGTACGTTAGCTCATAAAATGCATAATCATAATCGTGGCCGTAGGGCTCCGTTTCATCAAATCCATTCGCGGTGATCACGCTGCTTCCGATCCGATAAAATCCGAAATTATAGGTATCCACACTTTTGGTGAGAGTGTCCGCAGGAGCGGTGGTTGGTTGAGGCAATTGAATGGTGAAGGTTTCTCGACAGGTGGAGGACTCTCCGGCTTCCACCGTGAGCGTGACTTGTCGTTCACTATCGGGACCATCGTAGGTCACGATGGTTTCATTGGTTTCCAAATAACGTTCGATGTCATCCGTGTCTTCAAATGATCCGGTTCCGGTGGTGCTCCATTCGTAAGTCAGTCCATCCGGGTCCGTCCAGTTTCTTCCTTTGGAATCCAGTGCTTGCACTTCCAATGTTTCCGGTAAATCGTCGATGATAGTCCCTTCAGGTTGTTTTACGACAAGTGAAGTACAAACTTCTTCTATTTCTTCAATTTGACAGACATTGGAACAGCCATCGTTGTTTACGGAATTGCCGTCATCGCATTCTTCGTGCGTCCCCAAATCGTTCGGATTTTGAATAATGCCATCGCCACAGTAGTTGCTGCTGCCGCCACCACCGCCGGGATTTCCACCGCCACCTGAACTTGGAGGAGTGGTGGTTCCCGTGGAGCTGATGTATGCCGTGGTTTGACATATATTAGAGTATTCCCCCGCTTCATACACGGTGATTAAATCTCCATTCCCCCCGTTGTACTCCACGGAAAGATCGGTGCTGGTGATCGTGTTTCCGACCTTTGAGCCATTATCCGCATTGAAAATTCCATTGAGATTGCTCGTGGTCCAAGTCCAAGGGCCCGGCCAATTGCTCGGATTCGGAGTGATCGTGAACACCACTTGACTGAACGAAGTGGTCACTTCGGGAGTGATCGCCAAGCTGATACACGCCGAGGAGGTTGGTTCCGTTTTACAGGTCGAAGAACAGCCGTCTCCGTTGGTGATGTTGCCGTCGTCACACACTTCATCGTCCGTATTGCTGGGAATATTATCCACTCCATTGGTATCGAGAACGCCATCCCCACAGTAGGGGGTTGGTGTGGGTTCGGGCTGACAAGTGGAAGAACAACCATCGCCATTGGTGGTGTTGCCGTCATCGCAGACTTCATCATCGGTGTTGCCCGGAACATTATCGGGGCCATCGGTATCGACCATTCCATCGCCACAATAAGGCGCTCCCAAACAAGCGGGGAGGGGTTCTGAAACATAACTATCAATCAATCGAGTGCCGTAATCCGGAGCGCCTTGAGTGATCACCGGTCCACAAAACAGGTCCACTTGGTATTGGCATACGGGATAGCCTGGAAAGCTGATCACTTCCGCGAGTGTCCAGGTTTCGGCGGTTCCCCCAAGCACTTCATCGGTGTACGAATCATAGAACACTTGGTTGGCTAAAACTTCATCAAATTCATAGGATGCCAAGCTGATATCAAATGGGTATGTGGTGTCGTTGAAAATTTTGACTTCTGTTCGGGCCGTGTCGAAATATCCCCATAGTTTTCCCTCTGCTCGAGCCTGTTCACAGGTATAAAGCGTACAACTTTGGGTACACATTTCATTGTAACCGGGTTCGCCGGGTTGGGAGGCATAATCACAGACTTCTCCTTCATCCAGTTCTCCATTCCCACAGTAAGGGGTGGGCGCTTCTTCCGACGTGATGCTGTCGGTACAAACTCCGTAAGTGGTTTCCGTCACCACAATCCGATCGCCGGGTTCTCCCCCTGTGTAGTAAACGGTTTCGGAGTTGGTGGTGTAGGGATTGGATCCGCTTCCCAACAGGGCGTAGGTGTAGGAGTTTGTGAATTTTCCTTTGGCCACCGCTCCGGATTTGCTATAGGCCGTGAAGGTGTATTGGCCATCCCATGTGTCTCCACTGGCGGCTTTGACATTGATATTCACCGTCACGATGCCAGCAAGGTCTTCCGGTTCAATCACGGTGGGTGAAGTGATGGTGAGGCTTTCACAGGCGTTTCCTATGGTTAAACTGTCTTTACAGACGTTTGGATAGTCTACTTCTTTAACCGCAATCGTGTCTCCCGCTCCACATTTTCCGACATAGACGGTTTCCGCAGTGCTGGTGTAAGGATTGGATCCTCCCCCGTTTTGCACGGTTCGGTAAGAACTGCTGAACCGACAGGTAGAGGTGGTTCCATCAGGATTTTTCCCGGAATACTCATATTTTCCATCCCATGCGCCTCCTTTTTGGTCGTCCACGTCAATGGTAACGGTTTGAATCGCGTTTGCATCGGCGGCGGAAATAGAGGTCGGAGCGGTGATGTCGAGCACTTCGCAATAAGGTGCTTCTTCCACGCAATCATTAAAGGTCAGGCGTGTGCCTGAGGTTCCGAACCAGTAGGCGTAATCGGCATCCGAATCAATATTGAACGGTTCATCGGAGGTTTTTCCGTCCCGGTCCGAATCGGAGTCGACCGTATAGGTGTGGATCCATTTGTCTTGAGCATCTTGGTACCAGTGTTCAACAAGGAAATAGGCTTCCGCCGTTGCCGTGCGGTAGGTGGTGTAGTCGATGGGTTCCATCCAAATGGTTTCGACGAGTTTGGGTGGGGTTTGAGACGTGCTGCTTCGGGCGTGAAGCCATGGTGTGTTGTCCGTATTTCCAAAATCATCCGCTGAATAACGCCAAACCAGGGCCCGGGGACTTCCAGGCAGGAAATTGGCTTTTTCGTAGGTGATGGTGGTTCCTCCCCATTCATCGCCCGAGGCGATCACTTTTCCCAGATCGTCTTCCTTATCGAATCCGCAAAAATGGTAGGTATCGTCGCCGAGGGTGCAGTACATACTTTCCGTTTTGATGTTCGTTAAGAAATCGTTCGTTGAAGGGGTTCCGGCGTCGGGCATATACGAGGAATCGTAGTCGGTATCCAATACCATTGCGGTGGAGTGAATGGTGCTCCAATAGTCGTGACCGGAATCGTTGACCGACATCAATTTGTAGTCGTGTTGCATGTAGCCGGTGGAACATGCCAAATCGGTTTGGCTCCATTCGGGGTTGTCATTGATGGGTTGAATGTCGGCACTGAACTCGGTAGAACTCAAATTGGTTGCTGCGGCCATTGAAACACCTAGAATTAATATTCCCAGGTTTATTCCCATGAATCGCATCCCTGATCGAATGAAAAGTGGGCCCATTGAGTTAAAATTTTATGATTAATATTGGATATTAAAACAAAAAATAGTTTTTGTAAATATTGTTTTGCGATCATTTTTATTTTACATGGGTGATCCGCCGGTATCGCTGCCGTCTCCGGGGGCGGGGTCGCCTTCCGTGGGCTGGCCTTGTTCTCCGGTTGTGGGCCCTTGATTTTCTTTGGGGGCTGCGGGTGCTTTTCGTTCCCAGGATCCTCCCACAAACAGTTCCATGATTGGCGTTTGTCCGGCGTAGTCCATGTTGCGAATGGTTCGTTCGATGGCTCCGGCCATTACCCCTTTGAATTGCCGTAACACGATTTTTTCATTGATGCCGACGGTGGGGTTGTCACAGTAGGAGAGTTCTCCAGCAATGATTTCGGATTTCATGCCCACTTCCAGGGTCATGCCGAATTCGTTTTTTAGCACAATGGTTTTGCCACTGATTTCCGCGGCTCGTAGTTGTTTGACTAGGGATTTGAATTCGTCGAATGTCGCTTTGTATTCGGGTTTATCGGCTTGTTGAAGAACCGATGGGTCTTTATAGATGGCATCCATTTGAGCTTTTCCTGTTTTTCCTTTCAACATGCCGTACATTTCGTAGGTTCGAAGTGCGAGAGACGTTCTCATGAACTCCGTTGAAATTTCAGGAAGGGGACGAAGCGTTTTGAGTAAAGCGATGCGCATTTCTAGATTATTGGTGTAGTCCACCGCATTGAGGATTTCACCGTCTTGGATTAGATCTTCACGAAGGCCTTGGGCGCCTTGTTTGGACACCATGGTGAAGATTTCCGATCGTTGCGGCAGTTTTCGTGATTTTTCACCACTGTTTTTGATGTCTTTTAAGATTTGTTCGGCTGTTTTGGCTCCAAAATGCTTGGTTAATACGTCGCGGAACAATTTTTCGTTGCGTTTTCGATAGGCTTCTTTATCTTTATGTGGGCTCGAATACGTTTCTTTTCGGAGGACACTCAAGATGTAATTGAGCTGCGTAGAAGACATTTCACGTTTGTTTTGGGTGATCCATTCTTTTTTGATGTCCTGAATGAGTCCTTTATAGTCCGCTCGAATATTTTCATCGAACAGTGTTGCCATCCGAACGTCGTTTCCATTTTTCTTAAAGAAGTCTTTGGCAAAGCGTCCGAGTTTGGCACTGTTGATTTCCGGTGCTTTGGAGTCCAGGCTCGTATTAATTCCGGCTGCCGAACGTTCTCGGTCCTGTTCAAAGTAGGCTTTCAATTCCAATTCGGTGAGCAGTCCTTCTTCCATCAGTTTTCCCTTTTCTTGTTTGTACTCTTCCCAATTCAATACGCCATCTCCTCCTTCTTTATACCGACGCACGGCTCCGTTTGGATCAATCATGAGCAGTCCGCTTTTTCGGTTTTCCAATTGATTGAAACTGCGAGAAGCGTTTTGGGTACCCTTGATCGTGATTCGGATGTATTTGTAGGCTCCCAATTCGGTGCGGGGCGTGATGAATTCTTCCCGAGTGATGATGACATCCTCTTGGCGAAGTTGATCCAAGGCCAGGTGAAGATTTTCAGCGGTGGGAGGGTTGCCCACGACCATTTTGGCTTTCATGGAAGGATCAATGCGTATATCCACGCGAGGACGTTCTGATTTTTTCAGGGAAGCTTCGTGCATGCCATACATGTCTAAATTCAAGAGTCCTTCCGCTTCTCCGGTTCCTCTTGAAAGGGCGATTCCGATGGGTTTGAGTCGGTCGTTGAGTCCTTTTAAGCTTCCTCCAAGCAGTTCCGAGGCTTGGATTTGAGTTTGCTCTATACTTTGAGGCACCAGAATGCGTTGTCCGTCTGCCGCGCGATAACCAATTTCACTTAAGGCTTTGGCTTTGCTTCCCGCTTCCGGATCTTCAACAAAGGTCAATTCAGCGCCTTTGTATTCCGGCATGCGTTGGATTTGTTGTTGTAATTTTGTATTGGACTCCTCTCCCGCTTTTTCCATTCCTACCGGTAGGGAGAAATAGACTTGGGTTTCTCCGAAAACCGCCAAACTCACGATGGGAATGGGGAGTGTTGCTCCGGTTTGCGGGTTGGTCAAGAATAAAATTTGTAAACCGGTCGCTCTTAATTTTTGTCCGGCGTTTTTGGCTTCTCCGTGTAGTTCGTATTCTTTCTTTAAACGTTGGGCGACATTCAATAGTATTTTTTCTCGTGTTGTGGCGGGGACTTGAGATAAATTTTTCACCAAGTCTTTGAATTCCGGCATTTGAGCGATTTGTTCGACTTTTTCCTTGTTGCTGAGATCGGAACGATCCAAGAAGGCCGTTCCGGAACGAAATGCCCCTTCAATTCGTGCATTTTCGACGTAGGTTTCCGGTCGTTTCTTGAATCCGATGCGACTCATCACGAGTATGGGGGCTCCGGCGACTCCGACTCCTGCAAAAAGATCGTAATCGCCTTGTTCCAAGACCAGCGTTCCAGAAGTTCCCACTCCTGATTTTAGTTTTCCGTCGGCGCTTACCCCCGTTCCGACATCCACCGTCGTGATCAGGCGTAATTTGGAATTGAGTTTCCATGTTTTTGATGCTTCGGCTCCGACTCCGATATCGGCTCCTTTATTGTTAACCACGGCTCCTGCGCCTACATTCAAGTTCCAGCCTCGGACGAGAGGGATTTTTTTGTAAGCACCGACTCCAATCCCGACTCCTTCCGCTTTTTTCTGAAAGAGAACGCCCAGTGCGCCTTGAACTTCCGGCGGCAACTGTTCAATGGGTTGTAGTTGAATGTCTTGCGTGAGTGCGTTTTCAATGGATTGTCCGATTTGATTGAGCTCTTCGGGGGTGAGTGTTTTGAATTCAACGGCTCGAGTCTCATACAGTTCTTTGAAAGCTTGCTGAATCACAACATTGTCTTTGTATTTTCGAATGGCTTCGTTCTGATCTTTTGAGAGTTCGGCTTGAAATTTTTTCATTTCGCTCAGTTGTCGTCCTCGGCGTTCGACCATTTCTCCGCCACTGATTCGGTATCCGTTTTGGATGAATAGTTTTTGTTGTTCCGTGATGGATTTTTTCGTCAAACCGGATTCATTGGTGATGGCCAATTGTTCCTCCAAAAGTTGTACATACGGATCGAAGATTTGCAACCGCTCCCCCCGATGCGTTTGGATTTCGGTTTCTATGGTTTTGATTTTTTGCTCGAGCGCTTCAACTTCTTTTTTTAGGTTTTCCAATTTTTCTTCTTCGCGGGGTGTTTTTGGATTTTGAGTTTCAAGCGTTTTCGCTTTTTCCGTTTTTCCTCGTCGTTCTTTTTCAAGCCCTCGTGCCTTTTTGGATTTTGCATTGATCTGTTTATTTAGTCTTTTTATTTTTTCGGTGTCTTCCGACTTCACTTCAATCCCTGCGACCTGCAACTCTTCCAACATATTCAGGTCAGGATCCTCGAAGTAGCGTTGAACACCGGTTTCCAGAAAATAGTTCAATTTTCGTTGAAGTTGTTCGGTGTTGAATTTCATTGGTTCGGCGTCGCTGTCGAAGCTGATGATATCGGGCGCGGACATGATTTCGACAAAGGCCATTTCTGCATCCTTCACGCGGGAAAGATAGTCGGTTTGTGAGTGGCGAAGTGTCGATCCACCGGAAATTGATTCCAGTGTGAGTTTTTTGGTGTTTTTTTGACTTTGGAACGCCAATTCTGCCACATACCGGGCATGAGCTTCCGGATATTTGGCTTTGAGCATGGCCAGTTGCATATTTTGAGCCGTATAACAATTAAAGGTTACCTTTCGATCGATCAAGATTCCTCCTTTGAGTTTGAGCGTCTTTGCAACGGCTTGGAACTGCTCATTTTCCTTTCCAAAATTGGAAGGAAGTGTGTTGAGATAAAGGAATAGTCCTTGGGCATTTTGAATATGCTTTTCTTTCACTAAATAGTCCATTCCATAACAGGCAATGGCCAGTTCCAAAACGGTTTTATCATTGATTTTGGCGAGCACGTTTTCTTGCACTCCCATGCTTCGAAGATTGTCTTGCAGTGTTTTTACCAATTCAGGATTGCTTCCAATGGCTTCCAGGCGAGCTTTTGCCAAGGCTTCTCCTTCAGGCAATTTGACCGCCACGCCTTCCCCTGCCACGATGGAATCCAAATCGTATACGGCTTTCATTTTGAATTCTTTGGCGCTTTCCAAGCTTTGGTCCGCTTGGTATCGATCTTGAGTTCGATAGCCTTGCACTTGTTCTCCTTGGTTGGCTTCTCCCAGGGCGTTTAAGATTTGAAACGCTTGGACCATGATTCTTTCACGGCGTCCTTTTTCTTGTTTTAGGCCTGATTTTGCGGTTTCATTTTTTTCTTCCGTGATCAGCTTATCCAAAGATTCATAGCGGCTGATGAATTTGCTTTCACTTTCCTTCTCCTCTTCTTTGGTGATGTCCCCAAAGCTCAATTCGTTTGGTCTTCCGTTTTGGATCGCGTTACGTAAGTTTTGCGTGTTCCACCCCAACGGTTCATCATCCAAGAGGTCAAATAGGCGTTTTTGCTCCGACCCTTCTTTTTGTTCAGCTTCATGGACCAAGCGGCCCCATTCGTTTTCCGTTTTTTTGCCTTGAAGAAAATCAGGAAGTGGTACGGCTTTGCCCACCACCCATTCTTTGTAGTTCCCGACCACTTCATTTCGAATGCGCTCAGTCTCTTTTTTAAGATTTTTTTCAAGGGTTTGATCTTCCGCATCGTTGTCTTTGGCTCGCTGTGCACGTGCTTTTTCAAGCATGACTGCGCCGCTTTCGGTGACGATGGCTTCGGCGGCGGATTGGTCTAGTTTGCGTTGTTCTGCGCTGTGGTTTTTAACGGGGATGGCCAGTTCGCCTCCTTTCAATACGTAATGTCGTCCCACGTGGGACTGTTTTAGGCCTCCCTTTCCGACTTGGTTTTGGCTCACCACTTTAATGTGCGGATTGGCGTCTAACATCGTTTGCAGGCTTACCCCTTGTTCTTTTGCAATGTCTTCCACCCAACGTGCGACCGCTTTTCCTTTCAATATTTTTACTTTGGGAACTTCTTGATGCGCCAGTTTTGTATCGAGAATCTCTTCGGCTTGTTTTTTAATAAGTTTTTTTTCACGTTGATCCAGCTCGGCCTGAACTTCCTCGGCCGGCCTTTCTAACTCTTTTAATACTTCATTAGCAGATTTTTGAATTTTTTTTAATTGTTTTTCCGTTAAGTTTTTCTGATTGATTTCCCTTGTTTTCTTCTCCATATCTTTTAAATATTTTCGTCGTAGATCTTTCCCTCGTTGATCCATCTCGGCCTGAACTTCCTCGGTCGGCCTTTCTAATTCTTTTAATAGTTCATGAACAGCTTTTTCACTTGATCCCCGCCCGCTTTCTCCTCCACTCCTGAAAATAAATTGCTGAGGAATCACCGAAAAACCTTCACATTCAAGGAGACTTAGATTTAAGGATCGGCTTTTTCGTTTCAAATAGCTCATGGGAAGGAGTTTAGTTTTTTTGTTTTATAAAAATCCTTCAATTCTAACATAGAACTTGATTTTTTGCAATTTTCTTTACATGCGTCTTTGTGGTATTCAGGCTAAATTTAGATTATGAAGTTTCCTTTGATTGTAACGAATTTTAAAGCGTACGAATCTGCCATTGGCATTCAAGCTCTTGAATTGGCCAAATGGCACGCGGAAATTGCTCAGGAAACGGGCGTGACGATGGGCGTTGCGGTTCAATCGGTCGATGTTTTCCGGGTGGCTTCCCAGGTGGCTTTGCCGGTTTTTTCCCAGCATGTGGATACTATTTCCTATGGGGCTTACACCGGTAGTAGTTTGCCGGAGGCGGTGCGTCAGGCCGGAGCGTTTGGAACCTTATTGAATCACTCGGAACGACGTCTTCCCCACGAGGTATTGGAGCAAGCGGTTTGTCGCGCCAAGGAAGCCGGACTTTTTGTTATTGTGTGCGTGGAAACTCCTGAAGAGGGGAGTCAGGTTTTAAAATTTGGACCGGATTTAATTGCGGTTGAGCCTTTCGAATTGATCGGAGGAACGGTTTCTGTTTCTACCGCTCGCCCCGAAGTGATCCAAGAGGCGGTTGAAAAAATTGGGGTGGGTAAAGTCATGGTGGGGGCTGGAATTAAAAATGCCGAAGATGTGCGATTGGCCTTGAAGTATGGTGCGGTAGGGGTTTTATTGGCTTCGGGTATCACTAAAGCGCAAGCTCCCGAATTGGTTTTAAGGGATTTGGCTTTAGGGGCAAGCTAAGGAGTTGTTTAGGAGCTGTTCCTAAAGAATTCTTCCGCCTGGGCCGTGTATTTCAATGCCCAAGAGCGGTTCTTTTGCTTTGGCTTCCTGTTCTTTTTTCGTTGCTTCCTGCTTCGTTTCCCATGTTAGTTTTTCTTCTTGAAATTTTCGTTCCGTTTCTCGTTGTGTGGTATATAAATTCACCTGACTCGCCAGATGTTTTATTTCCGGAACGGTTAATCCCAATTCTTGTGAAAAATGTGTTAATTCTTGCTCAACTAACGATTCAAGGATTTTCGCCGCTTTGCGTTCCGCCATTCTTCTTCGTTGCAATGCTACCATATTCTCGGCAATCCATTGATGGAAAGCCAACGCACCTGCTTCGGATTCATGGAGTTGGGTTTTAGAAATTCTCTCCTTTGGTGTGCCCTGTATGATTTGCGTGCCCAGAGCCTTAAGAGATTCTTTGAGCTGATTTTCTTCATACCAATTGCCATAATGCGCCGCTCTTTGGGAATAGAGCATATGGTTTGTAATTTCTTGCAATAGAATGTGAAATCCTTGGCTGTTTAGGGCCGATATTCCCTCAATGCTAAGGGTTTGAACTTGCATTTCTGCTTCAAAGTTGGGAAAGGTTTTTTGTCTCCATTTTTTAATCATTTTGTTGATATAGATTAGCGTCAATACCACTAATATATTTTCCGGATGCCAAAGGAGTTTGAATAATTCTTTTAGCATTTCTTTTAGTTGTTCCTGCCACGGGGTTTCGGGTGGCTGCTCCGTCTCTTGTGTTTGTTTGTCCGGATTTTGGTTTTGCTCCCCGACGGGGCTGGCTGGTGCGATTCCATTTCCGGTTCCCTGTTTTCCTGCTTCCGTTGCTTCCGCTTCTCCTCCATTGTCGCTTCCTCCACTTCCGCCCTCTCCGTAGAATTCTTTCCCTTCTCTTCCTTCGATTTCTTTGAGCCGTTTTGCCATTTGGGTTTCCGCTTCTCTTTCTTCTTGGGTTTTTTCTCTCTGTCCTTTTGTTTTTTGTCCCCTACCTTCCGGTGATCCATTCTCTCTTTTGGCACCCTCGGCATAGCTATCCCCTGTAGATTCTTGGTTCCAGCTTTCCGTTATCGCATGTGGATTTTTAAGGAGCTGATTCAGTAGAAACATTGCGAAAATGGCAAAAAGTGCTTTGCCCCAGTTGTCTTTCAACCAATCAAAACTATATCGAGCATCTAGTGGTATTCCGTAAGATAGATCCGTAAGCCATCCTTTTTGGGATAGGTTTCCACTTCGCACGGCTCTGTTGCGAAAGGGGTTAATTAGTCTTTTTGGTTTCCCCTCGGCGCGTATTTTTTGCATGAGTGCCGGAGTTTTTCTCAGATGATTTCGAAAGAGGCTCATGGCTTGAGCAAAATAATTGACTTGGCCGTAATATTTTTCGAAATACGCGTCAATTGCTTCTCGATTTGGATTGTCCATGAGTTTGAGCAACTCTTGTTGTCGTGACATACCCGGTTTTCCCTCAATCAATATTTCATCCCGGGATACATGTTGTATTTTGTGCCCTTCCCAATCGAATTGATACACTTGGTTATCAAAATCTTTAGCGATGATTGAATGATTCCCTCGGTAGGAAAACACTTCAATGACCTCTCGTACCCTTAATAGTTCTCTAAGGTTTTTGTCCGTAACGATTTCAATCCATCCTTCAGGTTGCTGACTTTTTACCAGCAATCGTTGATTTTCTTCAGTCCCTACCACTTTGCAGGTGTTGAGATCCACATGACGGATGCTCTTTTTTTGATAAACCAGAGATCCGTCTTCCAGGTGATCTTTTTCGGAAAACTTGAACACCACATGGTCGCCCAATTGTAGAATGCCTCCCCTCGTTTCTTTCCCTGAAGCAGGGTCTTTTCCGGAATCAATACGACCGGATTCGAGGTATTGAATCTGCCCCGCCCACTCGTGGACGTACATCCCTTTTCCCGGGATATAACCGGAATGGCTTAAGTCTTTATCGCTTTCGTGTAGCACTTCAAAATCGCGTATGCGGATCATTTTAAAGGATTTTTCCGATTCTTTGATCACCGCTACAGGTCCCTCCGGAGTAGGAATGGTTTTGATCCACTCTCCCGGGAATTCCGGGGACCATTCTTTTTTCCCATTGCGCATGGAAATGTTTCCATCACGGCGAACCACCACATTGAAGCCGTCTCCCTCCGGGGTTATATCGAGAACTTGTGAGGCCGATAGGGTTTCGATTAATGTATCGACTTCATCTCGTAATTCATAGGTATCGTCTTCTTTTTTTCCTTTTGGAATGGCCGCGATTATTCCTGTCGGAGTTTCAATGTAGTGCTCAATTGATTCTTCAAATTGGACGGTTTCTTCAAGCTCGGAATTCAGGAATTTCCATTTTTTTTTCTCGCAGACCAAGAATCCGTTTTTGAGTACTTTTATCTCTTTATAAAATTTGGAAACTTTGCTTCCGGCGGTGTCAATGATTCGTCTTTTATTATTTAATCCGTAAGCGGTGTGATTGATCACTAGAAATAGTTTTCCTCCCACCTCATGGGTGCGGTAATTCATTCCGCGAGGCGATTCAACTCCCACCACAAGCCCCAGGCTTGAGCTTTTATCTTCTGATTCTTTTTTTCCACTGTAATAAAGTGAATTTAATACCCCCGGACGAACTCCTTTAAAAATAGGGGCTGCTACGAGCCCTGAGGTTTGATCTCCCAATTCTCGCTTCAAGAGACTTTTTGCAGCTTGTTTTTTCCCTTCCCACACTATTTGGTAGGTGGCGTATCTCATTTTTTTGATTCGCAAAAGATTATCGGAATCCGTGACGTCAATTCCTGCTTCTTTAAAAAGTTTTAGTGCGGTTTTAAATGGTGTGTATTCACCGTAAAGTGTGGCTTGCGCCGTTTCCGGGCCCAGTTTTTCTTGGACCCATTTTCTGGTTTCGTTGTCATGGCTTCCTTTCTTGGTTTCTGCTTCTCGTTGAAGCGTTTGCATCCTTTCGTGTGGATTTTCCCTTTTCGCAGAGAGGAGCCCAAGGACTTGATTGGAGGGAATCGACTGATCATCGAGGACTTGGTATTCCCTTAAAAAGCTCTCGGCACGTTCGACGCCATGGGAAAGGATTTCTGTCCCAAGTTCATCTCCGGAGGGACTTATTTCAAACCTTTTATTGAAAAATTCATCTATTTCCCTTAGGACGTGCTGAATATCCGGTCTATTTTGATGGGTTGTTGTTAAGGGTTCACGTTCAAATTTTTCGATCGGATCTGAGCTTTTTGTTTCACGAAGAACCTCTTTCATGCTGCTTTTAATCCCGTGTCGGGTCAGCCATACCTTCGGAATTTTTGTCGGATCCGGGAGGATTTTTTGAGCCTGGGCATAAGGCCACTCCGCCAGCAGTCTTTCACGGATTTTATCCACCACTTGTTCAAAAAGCGGATACGGATTATGGACCCATTTTTTTTTATTATAATAGGCTAGCCGTGCGCTAACGGCGACTAGCATATCCTTATCGGCTTTTTCTACCCTTCGCGTTAACGATTCGATGAAAGGATCGGTTCTTTTGTCTCCCGTTCGATCCTTTAGCGATTCCGTGTAGCTGTAAATAATGCGGGGTTGACGCATGGGGGTAAATTAAAAGTTTTTAATTATATAATTTTTCTTATTAATGTCAATATTAGTTTTATCGACATCCTGTTCCTTCGATGAAACTATGTGGGCATGACTTGGCTTTACAGATGGCTTTCCATTTCCCCTCTTTTTTTTCCTCTGTATCTTGTGCGGTTCGAAGTGGCGGGTATCCCGACCACTTTGCTTGAGGTGCTGATTGCCGTTACGGCCTTGTGGTGGATGGTGGATCGAATGCGAGGGTTTTCGCTCGGGCGCTTTCTTTTAATGATGAAGCAACAAGGGCTTCGAAATCCTTTATATCCCGTCGGTTTATTTGCGGTGGCGGCGACCCTTTCGCTCCTGATTGTTCCCGATACGATCGTGGATATTACCGGAGAAACTTTATATGCGGCCCGAAGTGCACAAGGGATATGGAAAGGATGGATTGTGGCCCCGCTAATTTATTTTTTTATGCTCTGGAGCACCCCCAAAACGTTCGAGTTTTGGCGTTCCAACCTAATGGCTTTGACCTTTTCAGGAGTAGGGCTCTCTTTTTTTGCCTTGCAGCAGATGATTTCAGGAGATTATATGACATTGGATGGTCGAGCGTCCGGTCTTTTTGAATCGGCCAATTATTTGGCGCTCTATCTTGGTCCTGTCTTACTGGGGACGGTTTTGTTTGCGCTGGAGGAGTGGCGCGAAAATTCTCGATTACAGAAACTATTTTTTATCGTAGCATCATTGCTTATGGCCCTGGCTTTTTGGGGAACTCGGTCTTATGCCGCGTTTCTGGCCATGGGAGCGGGGTTTCTTTTTTATGCTTTCACTCATCCCGGAATTTCGAGTCGTAGGAAGGGGAGAGCTTGTGTGCTTGCCTTATTCGTGAGCGGCATTTTTTTAGTGAGCCAGATGAATACGCTTAAGTTTCAGCAGTTTTTGGATTTTGGCGGAAGAACCTCAAGCAGTATTCGGATCGAGGTGTATACGATTGCAGGTAAGTTGATTCAAGCTCATCCGATTTTAGGGGTTGGCCTCGGACAGTTCGGGACTGAGTATCGGCTCAATGCCCATGAAATTTTGGGCCACACTCCTTATGAATGGGTGATGATTCATCCCCATAACTTATTTTTAGCCCTGTGGCTCAATACCGGTTTTCTGGGGTTGATTGGTATGGGTTGGCTTTTGATTCTGGTTTTTTGGAATCGTGTGGCAAATTTCCCTTCCCTATTGCAATTGTTCCGTCAGGGTGTTTGCTCTTTTTTGCGGAAGGTTAAAGGGTATTTTGATCAAAAAATGTGTTCAAATGAATCCTTTTCCCGAATTGCAAAAGCCATGCTGGTGATGACTTTGGTGCACGGTTTATTTGATACTCCTTTTTTCAAAAATGACCTGGCCTATTTGTGGTGGTTGATGGTGGCGATGGGGCTTTGAATCAGCCCGAGGGGAGTGGCCCTCACGAGCTGTTCTGAAAATGATTCTCGCGAACGCAAGATCGCCTGCGTGAGCTGGCGATCTTTCATCCCAGACTTCCGGAAGCGTCGTTTAAATTTGTTTCAATGTAAGGAGCTAATCTTTTTTTAAATTCAGCTAAAGGCAGGTTGGGTTCTCCTGTGATGATTAAAACTTCTTTTCCTTCATGGGTGGCTCCATTGGGTGATGCCGTGTCGATTCCCAACTCTTTTAAAAATGCAGCATCTTTAAAGGTGGAGCTTTTTAATGTCGCAAGCACTTGTGGTCCTTCTTTTAATGCTGCCATAATGCTTGAGTTAAGATTTATTTTTTTATTTTAAATTATAAACCCGAGAATGTCAATTTTTTCCGCTACCATCATTCAGGGTCATGGCCGTGGAAAATCCCTTGGCTTTCCCACCCTGAATTTAAAGCCTTTGAGCTCCTTTGAGATTGAGCCCGGCGTTTATGCCGTTAAGGTTGCATGGGCAGGACTTTCTCATTTCGCAGTCATGCACGTCGGCCCCCGCCCCACCTTTGAAGGGGCAGAGGCTTCGATGGAGGTGCATGTCTTGGATCTATCCCTCGATACCCCCCCCGACCATTTGAATGTTGAGGTTTTCGAACGGCTTCGTCCCGTCCAAAAATTTGATTCCCCCGAAGCACTTGTGACTCAAATCCAAGCCGATATTCGTGCCGCCCGTCTTATTTTTGAAAAAATGTTGTGACTCGAGTCCTTTTTGTGGTTCTCTATAAGGGGTTAACCCTCACTTATGTTTGCCTCTCTTAAAAAGAAGTTTCCTCATCATCATCCCCTTCGTCTTTTTTATCATAAGGTCAAAGCCATTGTGGCGGCCTTGTGGTACCGTTTTCCGGCTGAATCCATGACCGTGATCGCGGTCACCGGAACCAATGGGAAAACCACCACCTGTCATCTGATCACCGATATTTTGCGTGAGGCGGGTTATAAAGTTGGGATGATCACCACTGCCGATTTTCGTATCGATCACGAGGTGGTGGTCAATGAGTACAAAATGACGACCTTGAGCCCGTTTATTTTTCAGCAACTCCTTCGGCGCATGGTGGATCGGGGGTGTTCGTATGCGGTCGTGGAAGTCACTTCTCATGCCATGGATCAGTCTCGTTTGTGGGGGGTGAATGTGGATGTGGCGGTATTGACCAATATCAGCCACGACCATTTGGATTACCATGGAGATATTCCCAGTTATATTCAAGCCAAGGGAAAGCTATTCAATTTGTTGAATCATGCTCGTCGCAAGTCAAATGTGCCGAAAATTTCGATTCTCAACGGAGACGATCCTGCGTTGGACTATTTTCAACAGTTCGTGGCCGATCGAACGTATATTTACGGTCTAAAAAAGGGGTCTTTCCAGGCTTCCAATTTGGTTATGACTCAAAATGGAACAAAATTTTTGTTTAAAATTCCCAATCATGAATTGGAGATTCAATTCCCTTTGCCCGGACGTTTTAATGTAGAGAACGCTTTGGCCGCTGCGACTGTGGGGGTTGTTCTGCCTCTAAACCTTAATATCATTCAGCGCGCACTGAATGATGCCAAATCGGTTCCCGGGCGGCTTGAACGTATTGATGAAGGCCAGGGGTATGCGATTGTCGTGGATTATGCGCATGCGCCGGATTCTTTAGAGAAACTTTTATCTATGTTTCGTGAGTTGACTCCTCAGCGACTCATCGTGGTGTTTGGTGCGACCGGGGATCGTGATCGTTCTAAGCGTCCCGTGATGGGCCAAATTGTCGATCGTTATGCCGATGTTATTGTGTTAACGGATGATGATCCTTACACTGAAGATCATTTGGAGATTTTATCCCAAGTGGCTCAGGGAATTTCTCGTCAAGAAGGGGATCGTTTTTGGCAGGTTCCGGATCGTCGTCAAGCCATTCGATTGGCTTTGGCCATGGCTCGTGCGGGAGACACCGTGATCATTGCCGGAAAAGGCTGTGAGCCGTTTCAAGTGGTGGGAACGGAAAAGATCCCCTCCGATGATCGGGAGATCGTGCGTAACTTTTTGGGGCGTCAGATTGAAATTGAGATTGAGCCCGGGAAGGTGGAGCGTGGGAATCGCTATTTTGAAAGCTGAGGGAGGAAATCGGGGGATCTTTTTGTTCGCCATGGGTGAGACTTTCAGAATCCCCTAACGTGGGCCCGATCTTCAAGTATCACTCCTTAAAATGGTTCAGGAAATGACCCCCGATTTCCTTGGGGTAAAGAAGTAAGGAGTTTAATCTTAGAATATGAATATTTTAGGCTCATCCAACGGCTTTCTCGTGGTCGATAAGCCTACGGGTTATACCTCGTTCGATATGGTGGCTCGCGCCCGTCGTGCTTTTGGAATCAAAAAAATAGGCCATTTGGGAACACTGGATCCTTTGGCGACCGGGGCATTGGTCTTGGCGCTCGGGGAAGCCACCAAGCTCATTGAATACCTCATGAAGGCGGATAAGGTGTATGAGGCTCGATTTGAATTGGGGAAGGTGAGTGACACCTACGACCGAGATGGGAGTATTCAGGTGGTGGACCCTGCTCCAATGGTTTCTTTGTCTCAACTCCAGCCCCTCCTGGAAGTATTCTTGGGGGAAATTCAGCAAACGCCCCCTATTTTTTCGGCCATAAAAGTTCAGGGGCAGCGTGCGTATGCCTTGGCTCGTGCCGGGGAGTCCGTGGTCTTGAAACCTCGCTTGGTTTCCGTTCATTCCATTGAGATTTTACGTTTTGAATTGCCTTTTGTGGAGCTCCGTATCCATTGCGGCAGTGGAACTTATATTCGTTCTTTGATTCATGATGTCGGACAACGTTTGGGCTGTGGTGCCCTCATGACGGAGTTGCGACGTTTGTCCGTGGGATCTTTTTCGCTCGGGCAGTCGGTTCCGGAGGAGAATTGGCCTTGTGACTTGGTTTCCCTTGAGGCGATCGTTCGGGAGTGGCCTTCGGTTGCGATTACCGAGGCGCAGTGGGCTGCTTTGTGGCAGGGAAAGGAAATCTCAGTTTTAGAGCCTCCTGATTCGGAGGGTTTCCCTCTCGCTGTTTTTCATGAAGGGCATTTAGTGAGTGTGGGACGAATGGCGGGTTCTTTGTTGCGCCCGGTGAAAAATTTTAAAGTTTGAATCGATGCGCCGATTATTTTGCGCTATTTTTAGTTATGCTAAAATGCGCTTATGTCCTCTTACATTTCCGCATTTCAGCCTTATCTCCTTCCTGCATTGACGTCTTTCGGGCTTGCCTTTTTGGGGACCTTTTCCGCATTACGTCTTTTTCCAAAATTGAAATTGATGGACCGTCCGCACCTTTATGGCCTTAAGCGGGCGCCCATTCCCTATAGTGGAGGATTGGTGCTTTTTT
Organism: uncultured Candidatus Peribacteria bacterium; assembly: GCA_964436935.1. Taxonomy (GTDB): domain Bacteria; phylum Patescibacteriota; class Gracilibacteria; order UBA1369; family UBA12473; genus CAYTES01. The sequence continues at coordinate 40,535 of CAYTES010000004.1, forward strand.
TGATGTTTTTGGTCAATGTTTTTTTGTTCATGGATTTGAATAAGCACGTTTTAGGGGTTCTTTTTGCCGTGACATTGATTGTGGGAGTGAGTTTTTTGGATGATCGTTATCGGTTGAGTCCATTGCTTCGATTGGGTGTTCAGGTCGTGGCGGCGACCATTGTGGTGCTTTTTGGAATGGGTATTGATGTGGTGACCAATCCTTTTGGGGGCCTCATTCATTTGGATGGGTTAGAGTTTCCCCTTACGTTGGGAAATACGGTTTATCATTTCACATTGTTGGCCGATCTCTTCACGGTCATTTGGATTGTGGCCATGATCAATACCGTGAATTGGTTGGATGGTTTACCCGGTTTGGTGAGTGGCATTTCTTGCATTGCTTCTTTCATCCTCTTCCTCCTCAGTGTTCGTCCGAATTTTCATTACATCAATCAAGCGGAAGTGTCGATTTTAGCCATTATTCTTTTTGGAATCACGGCCGCGTTTTGGTGGTTTGATTTTTCACCTCCCAAGATTTTAATGGGGGATACGGGGAGTATGTTTTTGGGTTTTATGTTGGCCATTTTGGCTATTTTTTCGGGAGGGAAAATCGCAACCACTTTTCTCATCATGGGGTTCCCTTTGCTCGATGCGTTTTGGGTGATTCTCCGACGACTTTTCCAGGGAAAATCGCCTTTTAAGGGCGATCTCTATCATTTTCATCATCGTTTATTGAGAGTGGGTTTGTCTGATCGTCAATCGATTGTGAGCATCTATTTGATTTCGGGTGTTTTTGGCTTTATTGCTTTATTTTTGGAGTCTAAAGAGAAATTGATTGCAATTGCAGTGCTTGCGCTTTTTACCATTGCTTTAGGTACTTTTGTGGTTTATCGGTCTCATCAAAATCGTTAGTTTTCAAATATCCTTTTCGCATGAACCTTGATCCTGTCGCTGAAATCAAAGCAAAGCTTTCCATTGAAGAGCTTGTTTCGCGTTATGTTTCTCTCAAACGCACGGGGCGCACCTTGAAGGGGCTTTGTCCCTTTCATCCGGAAAAAACGCCCAGTTTTGTGGTGAGTACCGACCGACAAACCGCCTATTGTTTTGGATGCCATAAAGGCGGAGATGTGTTTGCGTTTGTTCAGGAAATTGAAGGCATGAATTTTAAGGAGGCCTTGGTTTTTTTGGCGGATCGTGCCGGTGTTTCACTTGAATCTCATGCCGCTTTTTCGAAATCATCCGGTCCTTCTAAGGATGTCCGTGAGCGTTTTTTTGAAATCAATCGTGAGACGGCCGCTTTTTATGCTCAAGCTCTTTTTTCGTCTGCCGAAGGGCAAAAGGCGCTGCATTATCTCGAGCAGCGAGGGATTCTTCCTCAGACTTTGCAAGATTTCAAGGTCGGGTTTGCCCCCGATTCCTACGAGGCCACTCAGCATCATCTTTTTCAGAAAAACTATTCCAAGGCCGATCTTTTGGAATTGGGCCTGGTGGTTTCCAAGGATACGTCAGGAGATCACACCATTGACCGTTTTCGTTGTCGTATCATGTTCCCGATTTTTGATTTACAGGGGCGTATTATTGGCTTTGGAGGCCGTACGCTTAAGTCTGATGATCCGGCCAAGTACATGAATTCACCGGATTCTCCGTTGTATCATAAAAGTCAGGTGCTTTATGGATTGGATCGAGCAAAGGGGGCGATACGTCAGCACGATGCTGCGATTATTGTGGAAGGCTATATGGACCTTTTGGCCTCCCATCAGATTGGGGTTACCCATGTGGTGGCCAGTTCCGGAACCGCTTTGACCTCCGATCAACTCCGTTTATTGAAACGTTTTACCTCCCATGTTTCTTTTGCTTTTGACACGGACGGTGCGGGAGAAGAGGCGCTTCATCGAGCCATTGAATTGGGCCAGTCCCTTGATTTGACGATGAAGGTGGTGCGTCCTCCTGAAGGAAAAGATCCGGATGAATGCATTCGACGTGATCCCGAATTGTGGAAAAAGGCTGTGGAAGACGGTCCCTATTATCTGGATGATCTGCTTCAGCAATTGGGAGCTCGTCCCCATCTGGATTCCGCCTTGGGCAAACGGGAGGCCTGTTTGTTTTTTTTCCCTTTCTTGTCTCACGCCAGTTCCTTGGAGCGGGACCATTATTTTCATCGCATGGCACTTTTATTGAAAGCTGATCCGCGTTTTTTGTATGAGGAATTTAAACAGTTTCAAAAGAATCGAACTTCCTTTAAGCGCGAATTGGTTTCTCCTTCCGAATCTCAAGGCAAGAATTCGGTGCATGTTTTCTCGAGACAAGAGTACTTTGTCGGCTTGTTATTGCGCTTTTGTGAGCATGTGGATGCCACCGTTTTGGAGGTACCCGGAGATGCATTTGAAGGAACATTAAAAAAGGTTTACAATACTATTCTTTCTCAGTATAATTCCTCCGCATGTTTTGATTCTGCTGCTTTATTCCGTGACTTGGATGAGGATGAGATTCGAACGTGTGAAGTGTTGATGATTTTTGCGGAGTCTCGCAATGCTGATCTTTCCCAGGATAGGATACTCTCTGAAATGCAACAGGCTGCGGATCAGATTCATCGACGCTATCGTGAGTCCATGGCCGAGCAGCTCATGCACCAAATTCGATTGGCTCGAGAGGCCAAAGATGCCGACCTTGAGCAGACTCTTTTCCAAGAGTATTCCCGATTTTTTCACTCTTCTTAGGGTTCGTCCATAAATAAATTCCCATCTTATGTCCACTGCATCTCCAAAATACAATCGCTTTTCAATCGAAAAATTTCTCATCGTACCTCTGGTACGCCTCGATATTTTTCTCAATCTTAGCGTCGTATTTGGAGCGCATTGAACTTAAATCTGAGTAATTTATTTCCGGACGAACCCTTAAATCCTCTTCATCCTATGGCTCGAACTCAAAAATTTATTTCTCACTTTGCGGATGATAAATTTCAAAATTATGCTCCTGCGGTTCAGAAGCTGATTGAGAAAGGTCGTGAGCGAGGTTTTGTTACTGAGCAGGAATTGATGCAAGCCTTGCCCAATGCGGAAGAGGATGTTTTGTTGTTGGATGAAATTTATACGATTTTTTTGGATTTGGGGATCGATGTGATTGATGTGAAGGATGCGATGATTTGGAACCAGAAAAAGGCTTCGGATGGGGATGATGCGGCGGCCATTAAGGAAGCCGAGGAGATTGATGAAGCTAAATTGCGTCAGATTGATAAGGATATTCAATTGAGTGAAATTGCGAACGATTCGATTCGCATGTATTTGTGTGAGATTGGTAAGGTGGATTTATTGAATGCCAAACAAGAATCCGAATTGGCAAAACGCATCAAAAAAGGCGATCAATCCGCGAAGCGACAGTTGGCTGAGGCCAACCTTCGTTTGGTTGTCAGTATTGCAAAAAAATATATTGGCCGAGGGCTTTCCTTTTTGGATTTGATTCAAGAGGGGAACATCGGTTTATTTCGGGCGGTTGAGAAATTTGATCCGGATCGAGGGTTTAAATTTTCAACCTATGCCACGTGGTGGATTCGTCAGGCCATTACCCGTGCCATTGCGGACCAGGCGCGGACAATTCGTATTCCGGTTCACATGGTCGAGACCATCAATAAATTGACTCATACGCAACGCCGTTTGGTTCAAGAATTGGGGCGTGAGCCGTTGATTGAAGAGTTGGCTGCTGAAATGGGAATGGACATTAAGAAGGTCCGTCATATTTTGAAGATTTCTCAGGATATCGTTTCTCTCGAGGCTCCCGTTGGTGCGGAAGAAGACAGTAAGTTGGGTGATTTCATTGAAGATGCGGAATCGCTTTCTCCAAGTGAATCCACCAATCGAAAGTTGATTCGAGAGAATATCATGGACATGCTTCAGTATCTTTCCGCTCGAGAGCGAAAGATTATTGAAATGCGATTTGGTTTGAAGGATGGCATTCCTCATACGTTGGAGGAGGTGGGTAAAGAATTCGGGGTTACTCGCGAACGTATTCGTCAGATCGAAGCTAAGGTGTTGCAAAAATTGAAGGAACATCCTACTAGTGTCCGCATTCGCTCTTGAGGAACTCCCTAAGTATTTGAATTATATTTTAACTTTTTGTTTCTATGGCTACGACTGCCGCTCATCAAGAAGGTAATCCCACATTTGTCACGAAAGACGGGTTTAAACAATTGCAGGATGAATTGCAAAATCTGAAGACCATTCGACGTCGAGAAGTGGCAAAGCGTTTGGAAGAGGCCATCAGTTATGGGGATCTTTCAGAAAACTCTGAATATGAGGAGGCCAAGAACGAACAAGCTTTTGTGGAAGGTCGTATTTTGGAACTTGATGAAAAGATCAAGCATGCCAAAATTATTTCAGCGACCAAGCATGGTAAGGTGGTGGAATTGGGGAGTGTGGTTGTGATTCAACAGGTTAATCCAAAAGAAGGAGATACGGAAGAGTATACCATTGTCGGATCTACCGAGGCCGATCCTTTGAATGCGCGCATTTCCAATGAATCTCCTATCGGGGCAGCCTTATTGGATCATAAAATAGGTGATGTGGTGGAGTTTAAGGTTCCTGCCGGGAAGGTGAGTTATAAGATTTTGAAGCTGAAGTAGCCAAAAATATATTCCCTTCGTTCGCGAGAGTTTCGCCTGCCTGCCGGCAGGCAGGCGGACTCAATAGCTCGCTCAGAAAACATAATTTTCGCATGGGGAAAAGATTCAATCGTAGTATTTTATCAGTTTTTTTCCCATTTTTTTAATTCACTCATGATGTCGTCACTATAAGCCAGAGTATATTTCCTCAGCACTTTTAAAATTAGTGCTGCACAATTCTGTTTTATACTTCTACCACTAAAACTGTCTGTAATAGATTGAAATTTAGATAAAAGCAATGAAAGACATTGATTGCGAACTTTTTCTGATTCCATATCCGTATTTGCAATCAAATGTATTCCAGCTTTTTCTTGTAATCGAGCATGTTTGTTTTTTTCATTCTCTACTGCATATTCTATCTGCCTTTTTCTGTCCTGTGCACCTCTTTCACCCATACTTAAGGATAAATGAGTATACTCATGATCCTCAAGTGGTTTGGTTTCCAAGTCAGATTCATTAATTCTTGAAAAGAGTAATTCCTCTGCAAGTTTCATATCCATTTCAAGATTTAAATCTAGTATACATGCGAGATCCTCATTGCATTTAGTTTTTTTCTCTGCAGATCCATGGTGAGCCCCTTCAATATCGTCATTTATTCTTTGGGCGAGATAAATAGTTCCACTCAAATCCAACAAAGCCTGCATACCTTCTTTTGTCTTCGATTGTTTTAAAATTGATTTTATACGTTTCCACGTATTTTCGAAAAACGGTATTCTATCTTTAGCATAACTGGATATTGCAATCCCGAACTGTCGATCTTCCTCTTCGGTGAGTGTCGCTTCTTTTTCAAGAAACTCTCCAATAATTTTAATAGATTCAGAGCGAACGTAATAATTTGTTTTGGGCTCTACTTTTCTGCGTATTATTGGATCCCAATCTTCTATATGTCCTGGATGCATTAAACCCACTTCAAAAATCGCTTTTCTGGCCTCTGGGGATTTGCTGTTTTTAAGTACATCCATCACTCCGTAGGCAGGCCTTTCTACTTTAAACAGTTCAATGAATTTTTGAGTATACCCTTCATCATTTCCCATAATAAGATGCATGAAATTATACCCATTTTTGGGATCTGCCCAGTCTTCCATGAGTTTATCCATGATTTTTCTGTAGAGTGTTGGATTTTGATCTTTTGATCTTGAAAGAAGATGCCGTTGAAGATCAAAATTCTGAGAATACTCAAAATGGATAACAAAATCGTATAAATAGCGAGAAACTTTTCCATCTTCATCATCCAATACGATCAATGCCTCTAAAATTTTAGTCGAGAGTTTTGGCCCTGCTCCAAAATCATTATGCTTCGAACCGTAATTGCACGCTGCGACCAACGTATCGAAGGCTTCCGTCTGAATGCATTCTACCATAGCTTTTGCCTCGGATTTTGCTTTCGCATTCTCCGTATCAGCCTTATCTTCGAGAACGCTCAATGCACCCCCCAATCTGTTTACAATGGGCTCCGCCTCATTCAATGTCACGAGTAACGAAATACTTCGTTTTGTATCATCTTGGCCTAATATTTTCACCAAATTTTGACGTTCATAACTATGATTATCAAAACGTTTACTCAATGGCTCTACGGAATCATATAAAAATTGTTTTTCAGTGGCAGTGATGGTTTCGGGGGCATAAGCAGCGATGGCGGAGAGAGATCGGCTCGCCACGTTTGGATTTTCATGTTTCAAACCTTCTTCAAAGATAAATTTTCTTGCTTCCGGGTTTTTACTTGAAGCAAGCACTTTGAATGGGTGATGTAATTTTGAATTGGGGTTTGAGTCGCGGACAAACCCTATGAATTCATGTGTTAATCCCTCATCGGCTCCAACGAAAGCTTTGGCAACCGATTCTTCATTTCCTCTTCGTTTTTGATCATTCAATTCTGCTTGAATACTTGCAAGGATTTCACTTTTAAATACTCCATCTAAATCCGGATTGATAGTTCTAAGCTTAGCTAATGCTTCTTTTTGTACCGATTCTGCTTCATTCGGATTTAAAATGATGACTTGCATGGCTTCTTTGAGCTGGCCTTCATCGGTTAAGGCCATTAAATTTTCTATAACGGATTGCCGAATCACTTTTTCTTCCCCTGGACGATGCCCAGAGAGGTAGGACATTAAAAGAGTGGTGACCGCATTATTTGTATTCCCCCTATAGCTCTCCACTACTTTTGCTGATTCTTCTTCCTGGCGGTCAGAAAATTCCATCATTAATGCAGGCAAATTCTTTTCTACATTACTCATTTTAGTCCCGGGGCCACCAAATGTGGGGATCTCTAAAGGTTTTATAGACAACGCCGTCCTCAGCTTATCCAAATCATCAGGGCTACTATCTACGGGTTGGGGAGAAGACATAAAACATGTAATAAAAAACTAAAAAAAATCATATTATTATAACATAAAATAATTATTATTGCAAAACGGATGAGCGTAACTGCTCACCGGATTGAAGCGTGGCATGTCTCCATTTAAGAAGCTTTCCTGGAATGATTTTCCTCTTCTTCCACTTTTTCTTCTCTCCTTTTATTGTAGATGTAGTTCGCGGCATGAAAGACCACCGGCCCAAATACGGCGAAATAACCGGCCGTATTTTTGTCGTTGAGGATCAAATAGGCCCCGAATCCCATTAGTGAAACGGTGAGCGTAAACGCCATCCACATGCCCATGCGTTCGTTGGAGATATTGGACTGTGTGACCGATTTTTCTAAATCTTGCCGATGATTGGCCTGTTTTTCGGCCATAGAAATGATTCGATCGGCCGCGCCGAAGAGAATGTTTTCGTACCCCTGAAGAAGATTGGGTGGTGGTAAAGGGCCTGAAAAAGAGGTGGAGATCTCGGTCATGCGCTCGTCGAGATTTTCTTTGTCACGCCTTTGAATCGCCTTACTTTTTTCTTTTCTTTTTTTGCGCATAGTCATGGATTGAAATGTAAAGTGCGTTCCCTACATTGGCCCAATCATTTTTGAGCGCAAAATAGTCGGCATTTTCTTGTCTATGGGTGTGGTCTAATTTTCCGTACAGGTCCATCACTCGGCTTGCCCCTTTTAAGAAGGAAGGAAAATGGAACAGGCTCGATTTTTTTAGATCTTTTTCCATGATTCTCTGTTTAATATTCTTGGACTTTCCATTTTACTACTTTTTAGCCCGGATGGATAATCATTGGGACTGAGTATCTGTTATCCCCGTTTTTTCTTTTTGTTCTTTCCTTTCTTTTTTGTCACGCCATATTTTTTTTGTTGGCCTTTTTCCGCTTCTGCGGCTACTTTTTGAGGTAATACATTTTTATAGCGATAGGCGCTATTTGCCAAAACATACAGTACATAAAGAAGATATAAACCAAAGATAAATCGCATTGAAAAATAGGGGATGTTTTCATAACGTATTCCCACGAAAAGTAGTCCGATCAATCCCAGTGTCAAAAGTTTAGATTCAAAGCCTGGAAGCGTGGCACGAAGACTTTTGCGTTGGGCATGTTTTTTACTCCAATGACGCCAGTAGAAAGAAGCGGTAATCATCACGCCAAAAAATATTAAAAAGAAGAGGCTATATTTAAAATAGGAGCCGGGATACACTGCGAAAAGATAGCTCGGGTCCAATAGTTTGCTGAGGGATTCCATGCGTAAAGAGGTTAAGGAGAAGTATTCTTTTTTAGATTTTTATACAGGAAAGTCGCTAATCCCACAAACACAAGCAGTGCAATAATTTGTCCCAAACGTATTCCCAGCAGTTCGACGGTGTCATCTCCTCTGAAAAATTCAATCAGGAATCGTCCAAAACTATATTCCGTTAACGCAAGAATAGACCACCAGTGGGCTTCCTCCTTTAGTCTCGGCCATTTTTCCAAGATCATTTTTCGAGTGCCCAAAATAGCAACGATGAGCAAAATAGAATAAATTTGGGTGGGGTGAACCGGAACTGTGTATTTTACATTCGTGCTTTCAAAGGTGATTCCCCACGGAAGAATGGTTTCTTTTCCATATCCTTGGCCATCCAGCAGTTGTCCCACATTGGTGATCATCATCCCGATAAGGAAGGGCATGGTGACGCTGTCGAGCCAGGGAATAGGATTTTCTCTTTTTTTAACGGCGTGGAATAAAAAAACGAGTATGAATCCTAAGATGCCCCCCCAAAAAGAATATCCCGGTTGCCAAAAGAAAAAGATATGTTTGAGGGGTGTGATCCAGTTGAGTGGGCCGTAGTATCCCCAGTTCATGAGAAAGAAGATTAAGCGTGATCCCAGGAGAGTACCTCCCAATAAACTCACGCTGTGATCCAGGATGAAATTCAAGTCAATCCGTTGGTACTTTGCTCGTTTTAAAAAGAGGAGTGTGCCCACAATGAATGCCACGGATAACGCCACCCATAGGGAGTAGAGCGCAAATGGGCCAATTTTGAACAGAATGGGAGCCATGAAGCGTTAGAAATTAAATAACGTCAGTAACATGATGACAAAGCTTGCGATTGGCAAGGAAATTGTTGCGAATGTATTTCTTAAAAAGAAATTGATTTTAAGGCTACTGGCGCTATGCATCAAGAAAACAAGGACCAGCAGATATTTGAACAGAACGGAATCTTCTAAGCTGAAGGGGATCCCCAGGAAAGGTGCTAGGTCCAAGTTCCCTTGAGTCACATAGTAACCCAGGAAATAGTAGATGAGATAAAATCCCAGCAACCATCCCGTAAATGCGTTGAACTCTTCCAGCCAAACGATTTTTTTTTCTTTTTGGAAGAGATCGCTTTTTTGTTTTTGGGTTTTTTGTGTGGTTTTTAGTGCTTCTTTTAGTATTTTTACCTGCTGATGAATTGATTTGAGATTTTCCCATTGTGCCGGGCGCGTTTCTTTTGGAGATTTTAAAACCAGCATCACTCCATCCCACTCCTGCCTTTTTAATGTTTTAAGTTGCGATTGTAGTGCGGCCAATTCAGGGCTCGGTTTCCATTTTTTTTCCAGAGATTCCATCCATTCTTTTAAGAAATTCAGTTTGGAATCTTTTAATTTTTCTCCCAGTCCGTGGAACGCGTCTTGGAACTGTCCCTGCGTTTCGGGTTTTTTAGTGGCGGCACGATCCAGCGAATACATCATTTTTTGGCTTTCCAGTAAAAAAGATTGTCGCTCTTCTCCGTGGTCCATTCCTTGAAAAAATAGTTCCTCTTCTTGTATTTTATCCAGAAGGTCTTTGCAAGTGTGTTTGATGTAATCCAAATTATTGCTTGTTTTGATGCGCATGAGTTTATCGATGTATCCCTCGATTTGCGCACGCTTTTCAGGTTGAATTTTGGTTTCAAATTTGGCGAGGAGGAGCTTGATGCGTTGAAGTGTTTCTTCCACTTGCTGCACCAAGGTTGTTTTTTGCATTAAAAATTCAGGAGTTTCAACCGCGGATTGAGCCGATTGGACCTCATTTGTTCCGGCTGGATTTGTCCCGTTTTGTTGCTGGTATTGTGTTTGGATTTCCTGTAATGAAACCGCTTGGAATGCTGACGTGGGATTGAATGGGTGAAGTTGTTGAATCGTGAAATGATATTCCTCAAAAAGTCTTTTATAAGCCAATACGGGGTCTTTTGCCGGAATGGTTCCCGCTATTTTTTTTCCATTTTTATCCAATGCCTCGAACTCAAATTTTTCTAGTTTTTCGCTTTTCGGTTTTGGGGAGATCACATCATCCGTTATGGCCTTCAGCTCCAATATTGAAAATCCCAAGTTGTTGAGTTGGGTTCGCGCCAAGGTTTCATTGCCCGCATTGATGATCCCGCTCAATGTTTTTCCCTGGTTGTTTGTGGCGGTGTATTTGAACTGCATAAGATCATTTTGAGACAGAGCCTGGGCGTTCATTTTTAATGCTTGCTTCAATCAGTCCTTTGAACAGAGGATGCGGACGATTGGGGCGAGAAAGAAATTCGGGATGAAATTGAGTCCCTATCATGAAAGGATGATTCTTGATTTCTACGATTTCCACCAGATTCCCTTTTTGATAATAGCCTGAAACGATCAATCCGTTTTTCTCTAATTTTTCTCGGAAAATATTATTGAATTCATAGCGATGGCGGTGGCGCTCTAAAACTTGTTTTTTTCCATACAGTTTTTCCGTTTTTGTCCCCGGAGTGAGGTCGCAGGGATACGCGCCAAGTCGCAGGGTTCCTCCTTTTTCTTTGTCTTTGTGCTGTCCGGGAAGAAAATGAATGACATATTTGGACGGGTCCAGTTTTCGGTCTTCGTCAAACTCTTCGGACGTGAGAGTTTTGTCCTTGAGAAGATATCGCGCGAATTCGATGCTCATCATTTGCATGCCCAGGCAAAGCCCGAAATAAGGCACTTTATTTTCTCGTGCGTATTGAGCCGCTAAAATTTTCCCTTCCGTTCCCCGGGTTCCAAAGCCTCCGGGGACCACGATCCCCGCGCAGGATTTCAGTTCATCCCAGGCCTTTTTATTCTTTTTTTCCAATTTTTCGGCATCGATCCATAGTAAATCCAATTCTCTGTTTTGGTGATAACAGGCAATTTTGAGCGATTCCAATACACTCAAATAAGAGTCTTCCAATCCATTGTATTTTCCAACCATCGCAATTTTGAGAAGCTTGCTGTCGGCATGGATCTTTTTTACCAGCTGTTCCCATTCTTGAATATCCGGTTTAACGCGTCCGAGCCCCAACTTTTTCCCGATCAATTCGGCAATTTTATATTTTTCCAGATTGAGCGGCACTTCGTAAATCGAGGAGGCGGTGTAGGCAGGAATCACCGCTTCTTTTTCCACATCGCAGAAAAGCGCGATTTTTGAGATTTTTTCATCGTCGATCGTGTAATCCGCGCGAGCCAGAATAATATCGGGTTGAATACCGATGCTACGCAGTTCTCGCACCGAGGATTGAGTCGGTTTGGTTTTTAATTCTTTGGACGCTTTGAGGTAGGGGAGGAGCGTTAGATGTACAAATAAGGTGTTTTTTGTGCCCAGTTCATGGCGAAGTTGGCGGATTGCTTCAAGGTAGGGGAGTCCCTCAATATCTCCGGTGGTTCCTCCGATTTCAACCATTAGAATATCCGTCTTGCTTTTCTTCGCGGCCATTTTAATCTTTTCTTTGATGGCGGTGGTGATGTGCGGCACAATTTGTATGGTGCCTCCCAGGAAATCACCTTGGCGCTCTTTTTTTATCGTTTCCATGTAAATGCGGCCGGTGGTTACATTGGACAGCTTGGAACAGTTGGTATCCATGAAACGTTCGTAATGGCCTAGGTCCAGATCGGTTTCTCCTCCATCGTCCGTGACAAACACTTCTCCATGTTGAAACGGACTCATGGTTCCGGGGTCTACATTCAAATAAGGGTCCAATTTTTGAGGGAATACTTTAAATCCCGAGGCTTTTAGTAGTGCTCCGATCGATGCGCTTGCGATCCCTTTCCCTAGTGAAGAACAGACGCCTCCGGTGACAAAGATGTATTTTGTGGCCATTACTCTGACATTAGCAAATGAAAGGGAGGAGAGTTAATCGCAGGGGGAACCTGAATTTTA
>CAYTES010000005.1:0-34013 GCA_964436935.1 uncultured Candidatus Peribacteria bacterium
ATCCGCCCGGCCCCGGATTGCCCAGGCAACTGCCGTCGGTGTGGAGCTCAAAGCTTTTCACCTTTGATATTGATCTTTTAGGCGCGGGGACCGACGATGAGATTTTCTTGGTCATAACGAATAAAACGAAATGGGTTCCTTACTCCGCCTCAAAGGTTTGGCGGAAATACCATTTGATGTAATCCCAATTGCCATCCCGAGGCTCCAGGGTGTAAATGGCGTACTGCTTGGTACAGTTTTGGCCCAAGGCGTCACAGTGTGGAACTTGAAGCGAAGTGACATAATTGACGGGCACTTTTTCGCTCTGTAAGACATTGGCGGAGCTCAATACATAGCCACGATCCACATTGAATCCCTGGTAACGAAAATAGGACCGCATGGCATCATCAAAGGCGATATTCGTTTCGGTTTTTTCGAGCACGGTTTTGATGAGTTTGAGCACGGTCTGAGCGTCTCCAAAGCCCAAATTGCGGGCTTTGGCTTGGAGTGCCTCTAAGATGAGTTGCTGACGAGCGGCGCGATCGTAATCCGAGGTGGTGTGACGCGAACGAGCAATACGAAGGGCTTCCGTGCCATTGAGATGATAGGTGCCGGCGGCATAATAAAGCGTGCCGATTTTTCCATTCTCGACCGTTTTATAGGTCGGATCAATGAGGTCCGTTTCCAAGGTCACATCCACTCCTCCAATCTGATCGATTAAATCTTTAAATACGTACATGTCGACCAAAATATATTTTGTTACTTTGTAGCCGGAAATATCGGAAATGCGACGCAGTAGCTCGTCCATACCGAAATCGGCGTAGACACTATTGATTTTTCGATTTTCGTGATAAAGATCCCGGGGAATGCTGACCAGTTTTATGATTTGTTTTGAGATATCAATATGCGCAAAAATCATGGTGTCTACGTTGGAGCCATGCTTCCCGGCCAAGAGAATATTCAGTTGGTCTTCCGATTCAATGACCCCATCGTGGACTGAAACTTGTTCAGGGAGAGAAGCCACTAGATTTTTTTTTTGACCCGCTAGGAAGGTATTCAGGGGCACGCCGTCCGTCGTAGGGGTTTTGAGCATCAACTCGCCGGTTTCTTTATGAATGTAGAGAATGGCCAGTATTTCTTGGCTCGCGGTGTACTGAATCGTGTATTCAATGTCCGTTTCCGTTTCATTTGGCGCAAAAACAAAGGTCAATCCATGCTTTTTAAGCAAAGCCTGAAATCCTTTGTCTTCTTCCAAGCTTTGGATGTGCGCACGAAGCGCATCCATCTCTTTGAGTGCGGTGTTACGGCCATCGTAATTTTGAATTAAAAGCATTGATTTTTGAACAAAACCGGCTTCATCAAACGGTAACATTTCGTCGTCCCATGTTAATTTTCGCTCCTTTTTATATAGCTTTATTCCAGCCAATGCCGCTCCTTCCCGGCTTAAAATCTGATACTCATAATGCCCTTCTTTCATCTGTTCGGGGCTAACACTCAAAGAATGCGCCGATAGGGCGGCCTGAAGATCGGCATTGAGCAACCACTGCTTAAGATTGTCACGCTGCGCATTCAACGCGGCGAGCGCCTTCTTCAGGTCCTTCAATTTTTTCTCCACAACATCCTTGAGCTGCACCTTGAAGGCATCGACATCAGTGGGACGATCAAGCGTTTTCGTCTCTTGGAAGGTGCTCATCCGAATGATTCCGTCTTCTTGAAGCTCAACCGTAATAAGCGGGAACCCGTTTTCGTCCACCAGATGGTGTACCACGCCATCTTGAACCGTGAGCTGATGCCCGGCAAAATAATCCAACGTTTCCTGCGCATTGAAATAGGCGTCCAACTGCTCTTTATTCTTCGCGTACAAGGCTTCCTTTTCTTTCTGAAGAGCCAACTTTTCAAGGCCGGCAAACACGGAAACGATAGGATCTTGTTCCTCAACCGATTCTTGCGCCGCTTCATTTGAAGAAGAAAAATCATATTCCTTTGTCGGCAAAAGTAAAAACTGACGAATTTCGTTCAAATCGTTTCCGAAAGCACTGACCGTCCCCACCACCTCTGCCAACTGAACGGCGGCGTTTTGATTCAACTGCCCCGAAGAAGAAACGGTCTGTGCCAACCGAAAATTACCCAAAAGCTGTACGATGACTAAAAAAGTCAGTGCCCACACAAGGAATCCCTGACGGTCGTTTTTCCATCGGGCCCTGATTCCCTCACTCCATTTTTTAACTTTTTTTCCCATACTCGCGAGAGCATAACAAAAACTTCGCCCGACAGAAAGATTGACAAAAAAATTAAAGTACTGGAAATTCTTATGGAACATTTATTCATTTCATCTTTGAATTATGGAAGGAGGTGGATTTTTAGATACGGAAGATCGGTGGAGAGAACCATTGCCGCTTCAACGTCACACCCCTAGTGTAGAAGAAGCATTAACAGATAGGGGCACCCCTCTCATGATCATGGGAGGTCCTATGGGAATTGTTCATGATGAAAGAGTGGATATTGGGGAACAAGAATTGAACGAGCTCGTTCTTTCTCATGGAGAATCACATAAAAATAAGGCCGAATCCGTTACATTCCGAGATCATCTGGAACGCGTCGCCATCATCCAACGAGAGAATCAAGCGCCTCTCTATGTCCCCTATATCCGTCATCAAAAATTGATAGGAGGCAATGCGGCCAATACCTTTGCTGCTTTTTCAACCCTCTCCACCTTATGGGGCCAGAGAGAGAAGGCTTACCTCTATGCCACCCCAACCGATTGGCTAAAAAAAACATTGGGTTCCACTCACGGACAAGAAAAAGATTTCGACCTTCTGAACGGAGTGCCTCCGGACGTGCACTGGCTTCCGATCTCAGGATTGATTGAGGCACAACGAGAACGTATCAATTATGTTTTTTCGGGGCCCAACGGTTCCGAACCGGATTATTTTGAAGTGTCGCCATCGGAAATAACAACTCCCGAACTTCCCAAGGAGGGCAATGTATTTCTCAGCTCTTCCGGCCCCAATATTTGGGATAGAATCCGTGAATCTCCGGACATTCGACTTTTCCTGGCTCCAGGTTCCAAACAAGTGGCCAGTGGCATTCCCGAAGACATTTGGCCTCATATTTTCTTTTTGAGCTGCAACATGGAAGAGGCACGTAAACTCTTGGAAAAGCTTGATCCTCGACTCGGAGAGAAGCACGTTTCTCCCGAGATGCTGCTCACTAAAATCAAATCCCTTGGAGTTCAACATGTGCGAATCACCGCCGGAGAAGAAGGCGTTTATGCCGTGGACGCCGAAGGGAACATGACCTCCTGCCCTCCTCTGCCTCGAGATCATCCTATTTTTGCTTCTGTTCTGCGTCGCTACTGGGGGGAAAAAGAATTTCAGCACCATTTGAACCATGCCAATTGGAACGGATGCGGAGACACTCGACTCGGGAGCGAATTAGCCGCTCAATCCCTTTCTTTTTTTGCGGACTATCCTCAAAAAGACCGCGAAATGCTCAATCTCGTCCTTGCAAATCTTATCGCCGCCGCTCATTCTTTCAATTCTTTTGCCAATATCTCCAACTTTCCACCGGAATTGATGTGGAGCTTGATTGGAATTACGCCTCAAGTTTATGACGAATTTAAAAAAACAGATGCCATTCGACACAAAAAACTCACTAGCGGAACTCATAAACTTTTTTCATAGAAAAAAAATCCGCCTGTTTCCATTCTCAACCCCTTGACGTGAGGCTATGGCTCTCTTTTCGCCGATAGGTTTGAAACTGAAAATCAATTCCATTTTCTTGATGCAAGCCGCTTTCTTCGATTTTTTCAAAGGTGTTCTCGTCCCACCTCGGCAAAAAGGTGTCGCATTCAAAATCCCCCTTGATCCGGGTGATGTATAATTTTTCGCAATGAGGATCGTGAAGCGCTTCTTCAAAAACCCGCCCACCCCCAATCACGAAAAGCTGCTCCGCATTGGCTTTTTTCGCTTTCAGAATAGCCTCATCGAGTGAATCGGCCAATAAAACACCGCGGGGCAAATCGTGATTCTGTTGTCGACTGAGCACAATATTCAGACGTCCAGGAAGGGGCCTAAAACGCTCTGGAAGCGATCCCCAGGTTTTACGGCCCATGATGACCGCATTAACGGCATTGTGAACCGAAGAGGTCGTTTTGGTGATGTGGGCAAAATGCTTTAAATCGGAGGGGAGATGCCACGGAAGTACCCCATCCTTACCAATACCCCGAGCCTCATCCATCGCGACCACAATGGAGAACATTTGACGATTGACTTTTGACGATTGATTTTTTCCAGGGGACTCGAAATGGATGGAATCTGACATATGAACAGGTTATTTAGTTTTTGGATTCAAAAGATTTTTCCTAAAAGCAGTCAATTGTTAATTGTTCCTCACACCGCCACTTCAAATTTGATGAAAGGGTCGTGTTGATAATTTTCAATTTCAAAATCCTCAAATTTTAGCTCCCAAAATGGTTTTTTTGCCATTTTTAAGGTGGGAAGCGACTTCGGAGTTCGTTTGAGCTGCTCTTTCAATCCTTCCACATGGTTGAGATAGATGTGTGCATCGCCAAGGGTGTGGGTAAAAATCCCTGGAATTAGCTCACATTCCTTAGCCACCATGTGCATGATTGCCGCGTAGCTGGCGATGTTGAACGGCACGCCGAGCGCGATATCCGCACTGCGTTGGTACAGTTGGCAGTCGAGGCGTCCGTTGATTACATAAAATTGAAAGAGGAGGTGACAGGGCGGGAGTGCCATGCGAGGTACATCCGCCACATTCCAGGCGCTGACAATAATCCGACGAGAGTCGGGGTTGGTCTTAATGGTATCGATGACTTGTTGAATTTGATCGATATGCCCGCCGGCCGCCGTAGGCCAATTGCGCCACTGATAGCCGTAAATGGGGCCGAGCTCTCCTTTTTTATCCGCCCACGCATCCCAAATCGGCGTGTGCTGAGTGAGGTCGTCGTTGATATTGGTGGAACCCTTCAAAAACCAGAGCAACTCACGCAAAATGCCCTTAAAAAGAACTTTTTTTGTGGTGAGAAGCGGAAAACCCTCTCTCAAATCATACTTGCGCTGTGCCCCAAAGATTGAAATCGTGCCCACTCCGGTACGGTCTTCTTTTTTTTCTCCCTTTTCGAGCACTTCCCGAACGAGATCCAAGTATTGTTGCATAAAAATAAGTTACAATGAGAGAAATTTCGGATGAAGTTGAACCGGAAAAGGAGCGGCCTCTCCTTCGTAATGCGGCAAAAGGGGTTTGAGCTTTTTGGAAATGTCCCCAGGCCATTCTTTTGGAATTTCGGTTGTCCCAATAGCGGCCTTTGTTTTTTCGGGCAGTTTTTCGTAAGCCGGGAAACACCAAAAGTTAATCAAGGTGCGCTCCGAATTGCTCTTATTGGGATAGGTCGAATGCAATAAACGCGCATCCATTATGAGCAAATCCCCGGCGTTCACTTCCACAGCCACTTCGCCTTCACCCGACTGAAATTCAGTCGCATCGGGATTTTCCATTCTTCTCAAGGCTTTTGTGTCACTTTTCTCTACGATGGAGTGAAGAGGATGGCGACGGCGATGAGATCCCGGGATAACTTTTAAACATCCGTTCTCCTTGCGTGTACCCTGCAAATAGTACATCAATCCAATCTGATGGATGAACGGAGTGTGGCTGAGCGGATCGCTCCACAACCACCAATCTTGATGCCAAAAGGCTTGAGCGGCTCCGGCTTTTTTATGAAAAACATAGCCATTGGAAAATCGAGGGGTTTCAAAACCCATCTCTCTTAATGCATCCAATGTTTCCGCGCCGAGGATCAATTCGGTAAGCCCCGGTTCCTTCCAGCACGAGATTAGGCTGCCCAAAGACTTATTGGCCTCGATTTCTTCGGGGGTTTGACGCGCCACCATGGCCTGAGTCAGTTTCCTCGCTTTTTCCAAATGGGATTCACTCACTTTATTTCGTAAAACAATAAATCCATCGTCGAGAAGCTTCTTAGGAATGGCTGTATTATTTTTTCCTTCCATTGAATGCAATTTTAAATAATAGAAACGATCTACCGTAAAATCCCTCCCTTTAGATTAAAGCTTTTTTAATATATAACACTCACTTTTTTTAAATATTCCCTTGAAGTTTTTAAAACTTTTTTCAACGAGGTTGCGGTCGTTGTAAAAACCTTCCCTGGAAAGCTCCTCAACAAGCTTTTTGAATAAATTTTTATTGAATCGGGTCACCTCTTTCAAATTGAATAACTTTTCAATATAGCTTTGATATTGAGCCATCAAAAGCCACCCTCCTTTTTGAATCAAAGACCCAACCCCCTGTACCAGATGCGGGAGAATTTCTTCCGCATGAGACTGCTTTCCACTCAATATTTTGCCCCAGATTTCGATCAATTTTCCCTCTTTTTCATAGATCTCCTGTGAGGAAATATTGAATTTCTTAGCAAAATAATCCATCACCAGATCATCAATAATATGGTTGGCAATCACCACGGGATAGGATTGCGGATGGGGTTTAAACAATTCAATCTTTTTAGGAGTTATTTTATACTTGGGGCCAAAAAGCATTAACATTTCTTCTAACTTTTTCATGGAGTCCATCCTTTTATCCAAAATGATAACCTCCCCCTGATAATCAAGATAAAATAAACCCAGCTCCACCTTCGGGGCAAAGCCCGGACATAAATCGACCACCTTTCCATAGGAATGAATATTGATTGCGCTTAAAAGCACCGCCCATGTTCTCCCCGTATCACAATAAAATTTCAAATGCTCATATAAATCTTCCGTTCGATCGGGAATATTGAAAATGTTGTATGCTGTGTAAGCAATTTTATATTTTCTATTTTTCAGCCGCTCGGCCAACGCGTTCAACTCCTCTTCAATCCTCTTTTTTTCAATTCGTCCCAACTTCTTATGGTATTGTCCCCAAAATAGATTGATTTCCTGAAGAGCTTTCATGGCTCTCTTATACCCTGTATTTCATCAAAAATTCAACACATTTCCCTCACTCACCATTTGCTTTCATGAAGATACATCTCCCCAATCACAACACCGTTTTAACAAGCGATTTAATTAAAAGCTTAATGCAATTTCGTTTGAAACGCGCCTTTGATCCTCACTTTTATTTAACAAAAAAAATCGAATTACTGATTGATTACATGCGTTTTTTTAAACTCAACGCTTGCATTGTCCCCGTGAGTGGCGGAATCGATTCCGCGGTTACATTGGGGATCATATCAAAAGCCGCCCAAATTCAAAATTCACCCATTAAGCGGATCGTTGCGGCCCTATTGCCCGTTTTTAAGACGGAGGGGGCGACCAACCAAAAAATGGCTTTATCCCATGGGAAAACCGTTGCAAAACATTTCGGGATTAAACCCGTTATTATAGACCTTTCATTGTCGTTTGCTCAGATGAAAAAAACAGTGGACGGAGCGTTGGATATTTCGGGTGAAGCGTGGGCCGCTGGTCAACTCGTTTCGTATCTTCGAACTCCCGCCCTCTATTATCTCACCAGCTTACTGAATCAAGACGGACTCTCCCCTCTTTTATGTGGGACCCTCAACCGAGACGAAGGAGCTTATTTGGGATTTTTTGGAAAAGCGTCCGATGGAATGGTGGATCTTCAGCTCATTTCCGATCTGCACAAAAGTGAGGTGTATCAAATGGCAAAAGTCCTTAAAATACCCGTGCCTATCATTCGGGCTATTCCTTCAGGAGATATGTTTGATGGCCGAACGGACGAAGAAGTCTTTGGAGCTCCCTACGATTTTGTAGAGCTATACCTTCACTATTTATGTGCAGAAAATGACAATAAAAAACAAAATATACAAAAAAATTGGACCCGAGACTCAAAAGATCAATTCCGCGAATTATCGCTTCGGCTGGATAGGCTCCATCACTACAACCGCCACAAATATCTGGGAGAATCGCCCGCGATTCACTTGGATGTTTATACAAGAAAAGTCCCCATTGCACCCTCTCCCTTTGGTTCCTGTGCATGAGTTTAATTTTCAACCTTCATGTCTAAAAAAAGTGTGAAAAATCTTTGGGACAATTTAAAGATAAAACCGGGCTCAACACGACAGGTTGTCGATACCGCTTACAAAAAATTACCTGCCGTCGCCCGTAACGACGCAGACATTCGATTGGCATGGCAAATTTTACGAGACCCTTATTATTCCCGATTGTATCAATACCGTGGATCCATCCCCCATCTCTATGATGCCGGTTTTTTTGATGACCGGAGAGATTCCTCCTATGACAATCAAAAGAGAGAAAACCCACATTGGCTCGTGACGCCTACCCAAAAAATCAGCCGACGCATTCAAGACCTTCATACCGATAAAAAATCCACTGAATACGATAAAAAACCATTCATTGTCCTACTCACCACCGGAGGATTTTCGCCGCTTCATCGAGGCCATATCGAAATGATGGAATTGGCGAAAGAGGACCTGGAAAAACGTGGATTCCTTGTTGTTGGAGGGTATGTTTCCCCTTCGCATGATGTCTATATTTCAAAAAAATATGCTCATCGAGATTACCCTCATAGTGCAGACCGCATCACCGCCTGTCGAAAAATGTTATCCTTGAATGATTGGCTCATGGTCGACCCCTGGGAGTCAGTCCACAATTCAATTGAAATCCGTTTTACCGAGGTGATTGAACGACTTAAAAAATATCTTCGACGCCATATCGTCCTCCCCAACGGTCGATCCCTTCAAGTTTTTTATGTATTTGGAAGCGATAATGCGTCCTTTGCCTATGCTTTTCTCGGCAAAGGTCATGCGATTTGCATTCAGCGCCCCGGGCACATCAAAACATTCAAAAAAATAGCTAACGATCCCATTTTTAGAAACAAAAAAAATATTATTTTTAGCTCATTTGGCACGGCAAAGCCAGGAATTACTTCCAGCTCGATTCGCCAAAGTACAATCGGCGATAAATTATCCGCCATATCAGACTTATCCGCACCTCCACAAAAAGTGCATTATTTTATCCGCGACGAGGAAGATTGGGCGATACATCCCTGGATGTCTTTTTGTGATAAAAAAATTCTATTTGATTCCAAAGAACATTTCTTATCACAGTTAACCCTCCTATTCAGAAGCACCTTTCAATGCACTAAAATTCCGAGTCAAACCAAAATTCTTTCCGTGCACTTACTCCATTTGAGTCAACAGATTCAATCGCTTAAAAAGCTGCGATCAAAAATTCCCCTATTGAATATGGATGTATGCATCCGAGATCACTTCAATTTAGACATTGGCCGTGCATTTGCGGTAAGCGATTTCCAGAATCAAATGGAAAAACTTGTCAGTCGTCCGGGTTCAGATTCACTCGAAAAACAATTCAAAAAAATTCCCAAAGGGGAATACACGCTTATCGATGATGATCTTGCTTCGGGACAAACCCTAAAAGGACTTTTATCGATTCTCCCTCCTCGCATCAAAATTGAAAATATAGTGCTACTTTCCCAATTTTATGCCCTAAAAAATCCTTTTGATATTGTGGATTGTCGCGACTTTATTTTTGGATCCCGAGAATCGGGACTGCTTGTGATATTGCCCAATGGGAAAATCGCGCGTGCCCCGTATGTTCAACCCTATGTTTCGCTCGTCACTCGAGCCAAATTACCCGCCTCTCATGAGACTCATTTCTCCATACAATTATGGAAACTCAATGAAGAATTATTTAAAAACCTGGATTACCCCCTCACCCTCGGACAAATGCACACCGGATTTCAAATTCTTATGAACTATGTCGGGTTTAAAGAAAGCACCCCCATGACTTCGATCTGCCGATGGCACCTCGAGCGCCTGGAGGAAAATACCGAAGGCGTCATAACATTTTAAAACCAGATTCGCCTCGTTCCATGACTCCGCCAGGAACCGCACCCAGAAATGACTCAACGCGTTCCACAAAATTTTTATTTTCCCACAGTGTGGACTCTTCCTGTAAAAATTTCTGATAATCGGAAAGACAAACACAGGCCATAGAATCGAGCGCTTTAAACTCTCTTTTTTCGTTAAATTTTTCTATGGCTTTGATGATTTTCTCGGTACAAAGATTACAATTCTCTGCACAGAATGAATCCTTGTTTTTTTCTTTTTTTAATTCTGACAGAGCCACTCTTGGAAGATTAATGCGACCGAGATCCAGTTGCCGACTTCGTCTAAGGATTTCCAGGATGGACCACAAGCGAGGGGGAGAGAATTTCCCGGTTTGAGCCAAAAGGTAGGCGACGGTCCCCGGTGCAACACGTGTGGGACAGAGCACAATATCCTTTATCCCCAAACCATACACATACTCAATGGAATTTATTGCATCTTCAATGGCCTCCCTTTCATTTAAAAAAGGAGGTTTTATCATCAAAAAAACCGACGCATTGTAATCATTTTTTACCAACAACTCCACCGCCCGTTCAAAATGAAATTGCGTACAGGGACTATTGATCAAGACCTCTCTTATGATTTGATTGGAAGATTGTAATCCAATGAGTACCGAAAGTTTTTTATCCCCCATGGTCTGCTTGGCCTCTTTTATTTTTTGATCATCAATGAATTGCGGAAGAGACTCCACCACCAATAGAGAAGCCTTACTTTTTTTCATCCGTCCATAAATATGGTGACGAACCTTTGCGGGGATTTCATTATCGAAAAAGAAATTCCCGTTATTGTAAATCGTAATTAGTTCATAATTATCAATGGAATCCCCTAAAAATGCAGATTCAAACTGAGAAATGAGTTCTTCTTCTGTGATGCGTCGTGTTGGATCCAGAGATTCGTTGGGCAACGGGCACATACTACAAAATCCCACCGTGCACCCTCGCGACAATAAAACGATTCTTTTGCGCTTGTAATGCCTATCCTCTAAAAAAACGACGTCATTTTGAGAAGACTGCGGGACAAAAAGATTCGCCTCTTCCGAAATGATGTTTTTGCGTAGTTTTCGAGCTAGAATCGTAAGTTTTTGCCGAAGTTTGGCCATAGAGTGAAAACCCCTCATTATGTGATGAGTACCACTAGTTTACATGATATCGCATTTTATTCATCCAATTCATTAATCAATATTGAACTGGAAGCTAATGCATATTTAATCTGATCAATGCTACACTCTCCCCATCTTCCTCCTGGAATCAAAATTTAGATTATGAACCGCGTACTTAAGCAAAGCCATTTTATAAACTTTAAATTCATTCTTTATCGGACTAACCAGCAAATATTGATCTCTTAAAACTTTTATGGATTCATACATTTTCAAAAATCTTATATCTTGAGCAATAAATGCCAATTTTTCAGGAAGCCTTGAAGGGTGGGGCAACCGCATGTTACCAAGAATAAATTCTTCAAATCGTAAAAGATTTTCGAAATCTTCTGCTCTAAACTCTTTAGACATCACAAACTTAATATCATTCTCCATCTTTACAAAATCTTTCACCAACGGATGTTCTCCCGCATGGGTCCAATCGATTACCCAACAATTATCTTTTGAATCTGTAATGATATTGGCAAAATTTAAATCTCCATGTGAAAGGGAAAAAGTCGTCGACACTTCCTCCTGTGCGGAAACAACTCTTTTAAATCCATCCATCATGGATTCGATGTCGATGGAATTGAGCCACTCATCTTCTCGGGAAAGTTCCTTAGACCATCCAATAATCATTCCATCGCATAAAAAATCCGGAAGTCTTAACAACTTCCGTCTTTAACGTGGTGATCGTAGTTAATGCTCATTGTGATTCCTCATTCACTTTTAAATCTTTTGCCGCATACTATATAGTTGCCCCATGATCAACGAAAAAATCCCGCATATCGTCCTCGATCCTTTGATGAAAAAAGTGCTGATCAAAGAACTTGAATTGAGAGCGATAAAAACGCTTCACTCCTCGAAAAATTCTCATTTGCAATTTTCGAATGGCCGAGAGGAACACAGGATCAAAATAAAAACCCTGCAAAAAATTTCCCCAAAGAGCATTAAAAATAAAGCAAAAAATCTTGCGCTCGATACGTTGATTCGTTTTCGCATCACAGCCTGTCAAAACGGTTTTCTTTCCATTCTATTTTTCCCGCCTCCTCAAATCGAAGGCGATGGAAAACATTCGATTGATGCCTTGATTCGGATTAAAAAATTGGCTTTGGATTCTGCCAAGAAAAATAAGTATTTAAAACAAAAAGGATTATCTCCACACACGATCCCTGGACCGGGCGAAGTGGTTTATCTTTATTCCCCGAATGATGCCCTTGGGCACACCCAACCGATCGAGGTCACTCCCATTGCATCGGACTTCTTTAAAACGTTGATGTTCACTCTTTTAAAAAAATCCGAATTTCCCTACATGACGATGGATCTGTGGACAGAGGATATCACGCAAGAATCCGCTCCTTATGCGGTGGGAACGCCGATTCCCTCCCTCGATTTTGCACTCCATCAAAACTGCGGCGAACCTCTTTTTGAACAGCTCATCAATGCCTTCATTTCCTTTCTTTTTCCGGAAATTGAAATTTCGGAATATGGCAGATACAAGCGAGTGCCCATCCTTCACAACACACTGAATACTTTTCCGAAATTGGCACGGCATTTCGAAAAAAAACTCCCTCAATCCTGGTGGTTTAAACCGGTTGCCGTGGAGATTGAGATGAATACCATTTGCAACCTACGATGCACGGGATGTGCCATCATTGAAGACATTGAAAAAGCCAATAAAGGATTCAATCCCGAAGAAATCCTTGGCCTATTGAATGCCTGCAATGAAACCAGTATTTACACCTATTCCATCACCGGAGGAGAACCTTTTTTGTTGTTGAACGAACTGTGCACCATCGTTGAAAAAAGCCCTCTGGATATCTTTAAAATTCAAACCAACGGCACAAGATTCTCCAGCATGGAAATAGCCGAACAAATGCTCACCCAACTTAAAAAGGCGGGATTTGGAGTAAAAAATAAGTATGTAAAACCTTCCATCAACTGTTCGTTTGGCATGCAAAACCAAGCGGGAGCGCCCCTGGAATGCCTTGTTTTCTTAACGCATGCTTTTTTAAATATCCTTGGAGACTCCGCGCAACTGGGCCTTAATCTATTGCCCTATCCCGGCGATGATGGAGAAAAAATATTGCAAGAACTGTCCACCCTTTATAAAAAAATCACCGGGGAACCCTACCCCTTCGAAAGGGTTCGACTTCATCAATTTTACATGGAGCATACTCCCCGTCTGGCGGAGAAAAAACTCATTCCCCTGGGACAAATTTCCATTCGAGACAAAATCAATCAGCTGAGCGAAGATTATGTGTGTTTTAATTTTAGTCAAAAAGAAATGGACACCCCCGTGCCCCGCATTCTCATTCGTTCTGATGGCGTGCTTTATCCATGTGCCTGCTTTGGTTTGGCCACTCCGGCGGGCAATGTGCATCACAATTCGTTACATGAACTGCTTGAACGGGTTCAAAAAAATGAGCTCCTGCGCCTCGTTGAAGAAAAGGGACTTCGGGGGCTTCTGCAAGAAATGGAAAAAAGAAATCCGGGAATAGGGGATCAAAAAACTCCGATCGAAGCGAGCATATGTAAGGCCTGTCGCACCTTGCGTGAGACCGATACCCCGTGTGGCAACTAGGAGCTGCTCACATACAAGGAGTTTGTAATGGCAAATCTCATAATGGGTGTCTGGATTCGAGGCATTGTGAACAGCTCCTAAATCATTCCTTCTCCGCCGCTACCATCCATGCTAGTATCCTTCCATGAAAATAAAGCTTCCCGACATTCACTTCAACAGCCAACTCCTTTTTAAAGAAATGGAGCGTCGCGGGATTTCGGTTCAACACTTGAAAGGGACCCGTGTCCTTCTGGCCCGATTCAAACAACACCAAGAATGGATTGATGATACGGATTTGAGCGTAATGCCCGCGCCTGTTCGGTATATTTTGGATGACAAATGGGCCACGAAAAAACTCCTCAAACACCTTAAATTCCCTATTGCAGAAGGGAAGATTTTTCGATGGGTGGATATTAAAAAAGCCAAAAAATATGCGGAGAGCCGACTTCCGGTGGTGCTTAAACCGGTGCACGGTTCCCAAGGAAAAGGGGTGCGTGTCCTTCTCGACAGTGTGGAAGAACTGGAACGCGAATTTTTCAGATTGTCGCAAGAGTGGGGCGACGAGTATGATTTTTTACTGGAGCGACATATTTTTGGAGGAGAATTTCGTTTGACGGTAACCCAAAACGGCTTTTTCGCCGCCGTTCATCGTGCGTGCCCCCGAGTGGTGGGCGATGGAAAAAAGACCATTCGTCAATTGATCGAGCAAGAAAATGACCGCCGCATGTATCCCCGTAAAAATTGCCTCTGCATGATTTGGACCGATGACGGAGAAGTCGACCGGTATCTGGCTAAAAAAGGCCTTTCACTCGATCATGTGCTCCGGAAAGGGCAATCGGAATATGTTCGGGCCAATTCCAACGTGTGTACCGGAGCGGAATGTATCGACGTGACCGACCTTGTCGATCCTTTCTATAAAGCACTTGCCTTTAAAATTCTGAACGCGATTCCCGGTTTACCCTATTGCGGCATTGACTTGATCACCGAAGACATCAGTCGTTACGATAAAAATACCGCTTATACCCTTTGTGAAATCAACCCTGCGCCCGGCCTGTCCCTGCACACCCATCCCAGCAGCGGGAAATCAAGACCTTTGCCTAAAGCGTTGATTGATTTGATTTTCCCGGAAACAGCGGATAAAGTGATACCTAATGAGTCCTATTGAAATTGTTGCCACCATCTTTGGGTTAGCCAGTGTGTACTTCACGGTAAAACAGAATATTTGGTGTTGGCCGACCGGTTTGGTGATGGTTTTCCTTTATATTTTTATTTTTTACGGCGCGAAACTGTATTCGGATGCGTTGCTCCAGGTGATTTATATTTTCATGCAAATCTACGGTTGGTACCATTGGGTTTATGGCGATAAAGAGCGCAAAAGCTTGCCCGTTTCTCGCCTAAGTCATCAACAATCGCGCCTATGGGGCCTGGTTGCCGTTGTGGGAACCGCAGGATGGGGTTATTTCATGATCAACAATACCGACGCCAGTTTTCCTTATGCAGATGCCTTCATCGTGGTGCTGAGTCTTATCGCGCAATGGTTCTTGGCCCGAAAAATATTGGAAAGCTGGGTGCTCTGGATCATCGTGGATGTGGTGGCGGTCTATGTTTATTTTTCAAAGGAGCTGTACCCCACCTCAATTCTGTACATTGTGTTTTTCTTTTTAGCGATCAAAGGACTTCTTGAATGGAAAACGTCTTTCAAAAAACAGGCTCCGGTCCCCGGACACGTGGCTTAGTATTGGGTAAATTCATGCCACCGCACCAGGGACACCAGTATCTGGTTGATTTTGCGCGTCATTACGTGGATGACCTCACGGTGCTCGCTTGTTCCATTGAACGTGAGCCTATCCCCGGTGAGCTGCGTTACCGATGGATGAAAGCGTTATTTCCCACGACGAATGTGGTCCATGTTACGGATGAAAATCCTCAGGAACCCCATGAACATCCGGACTTTTGGGCGATTTGGAAAAACACGATTTTACGCGCCATGCCGGAGGGAGTGGATTATGTGTTCGCTTCCGAAGAGTACGGATGGGAGCTGGCCCGCATTTTGAATGCACGCTATATCCCGGTGAATCATTCCCGAGACCTGGTTCCCGTGTCCGCCACAAAAATTCGCAAAAACCCGATGAAGTATTGGGATTTCATTCCGCCACCCGTACGTCCTTATTTTGTTAAGCGGGTCTGCATTTTGGGCCCTGAATCCACCGGGAAATCCACGTTAACTCGAAAACTGGCCGAACATTTCAATACGGTCTTTGTTTCCGAATATGCCCGCGACCTACTCGACTTTAAAAACGGCCAATGCGATTATGAGGATATTCCATTGATCGCAAAAGGACATTTCGCTTCGGAAGAAGCGCTTGTCCCTCATGCCAATCGAGTTATTTTTTGTGATACCGATGCACTCACCACGACCATTTGGAGCAAAGCCCTTTTCAAGCGGTGTCCCGAAGAAGTCGAATCCTTGGCCAAACGCAAAAACTATGATCTTTATCTTCTTATGGATATTGATGTGCCTTGGGTCAATGACAATCAACGATTCCTGGGAAATCCGGAGCAACGTCAATGGTTTATGGAGTTGTGCCGCACGGCCCTGGAAAAGCATCAAAAAACCTATACATTGATCAGTGGAAATTGGGACGAGCGTTTTCAAAAAGCGGTTCGGGCGGTCTCTTCACTCCTTACCGTTTAAACCATGATCCAAAATTATTTCACGGAAATTCAACAGTGGGTCGATCGAAAAAAATTGACTCAGCTTGAACAGAAACGTCTCACAAAAGACATTGAAGCGGTGGTTTCGCGAATGAAAAAAAAGGAGTATCAAAAAGGCGGATTCACCACCAATGTCTTTGATGTCCCGGATCGAACCCGTGAATTTTATATCTATTTGGAATTCTACTGTCATTTGGGAAAAACATGGGCCTCCCTTTTAAGGGAAATCGATATGTCTCACTGTAAAGAAGTGGTGGATTTATGCCCGGGCTATGCGCCCAAGATTGAGCTGGGGCTTTTTTATGCAGGCTATACCGGAAAAGTTATTTTGCTGGATGAAGATACCCATGCAATGACTGAACTGATTAAATTTCTGGATTTATTCAAGCCGGAGTTTCAACTCCAAAAAAAGAAAATTAACCTTTTTGGACGCCTTCGAAAATCCTATCCGCTGGTATTAGGAAACCATATCATTGATGATCTGGTGATCTATTTTTTCGCTCAAAAATTCGGCCTGACTTTAACGGAGCTCTACGAAAAGGAAGGCACTTTCAGTAACTTGTGGCAAAAAATTCTGTCTCAGCCCAAGGCTCATTTGGATGAAATATTTCCCGGGGTACTGAACATCTTCCACACTATTGTTGCGGAAAGGGGGTGGCTGATTCTTTCACATTATAAAAGCTATATGGAACGATTGCTGGATCTCAATGCTGCGACTCAATTCAATCGACGACTGTTTAAAAAACTGATTAAAGCCTTATGCCAGCAAGGTTTTATCCTCCACAAAGAAATTCCCCTCCGCGCCTCCCAAAAGTACAAAGGCCATTTCGGACCGAATCAATGCGCAGTGCTTCAACGACTCACCCCGAATAGGAACGTGTAGTCTGGTAGGGAGGAGGCGTGTAGGACGATTTTTGCTTTTCCCGCGCCAACTCATCCTGGAGTTTTCGAATGTGGTCTTCCAGCCGTATGATTTCATTCGTTCTTTGATTCAAATCCCCATTCGCTTTTTTGTAACGATTTTCAAGATCCAAGCTATTTTCTTCCAACTGATGATACTTTTGCTCCAATTGCTTGAGGCTTTTCCGTGTTTCGTCGTTCATCTTGATTTCCCCTCCCTTGCTCAATTCCCGAATAAAAGCACTGAGTTTATCTCTCATTTGGGTATCTGTATCGGACTGTTTGATGTCCAAAATGACGCCACCAATGATCGCATGAAAATTCTTCACCGTCCCCAAGATTCCTTTTTTGACGGACATCCGCAGTAATTTATACGACCCATCTTCCCCAAAAACAGGCTCTAAAGCATCAATAGCCCCCTCGATATCCCGCCAATATGTACGGCTGGACTCGGGATCCAATGGTTTTTCTTTTTCCTTCTCGCGTGTATTGAGCGCCGACGCCACCTGCTTCAACTCTCCAATAAAAACAGCAATTTTCTCTTTAATCATCTCATCACTATCGGTTTTTTTGATCCACAAATGAATCGGCCCCACGGTCATCAAAAGATTCATACCCTGCCCCACCTCTCCACTTTCCATCATTGCACGAAGCTGAGTGAGTGAAGAATAATCTTTATCGGGATAGGCTTTCACCAACCCGTCGATTCCGGCAATCACATCGCGCCAAAAAATTTTATCCGGGGCTGCGGGGGCCGCTTCTTGAACGGACTTCTTTTCAACCACAAATCGCTCCGGATTATTTGCTTTCACCGCCGCCACAAAACGACTCAATTTGGTCAAAAGGGTCTCATTGCGTTCGCCTTTCTTGATATCCAGAATAACCCCACCGACTTCGAGATGCAGATTTTCTTTCCCGATTTCCCGTCCATGCGATTTTTCTCTCAAATTTTTCATCAGTGGTTCTTCTTCCATTCCTTGAAATGCTTTTCCGATTTCAACGATTTCACTGTTGACGTCTCTCCACTCGGTATATCCCTTTTCAGGAACCAATGGTTGAGTAACCGCTTTAGACGTGCGTCGCACCACTTCCCTATCTTTAGTGACTTCACTGGACTGGGCTTCGGGGTTTAATTTCGCCTTGAGGGCGCTCAAAAATTCATTGAGCTTTCGAAAGGCGTCTTCTTCGTTATCTCTGGCGGCAACAGTGAGATGCACGCCATTAATGGTCATTCTATTGTATTGAGCTGTATTTTTGGGGAAATCTCCCTGTTCAACGGCATATTTAAAATCATCCAATCGTCCATAGTCTTCACTTTCCTTATCAAAACGCTTCAAAATCTCATCAAAAGTTCGTAGCACCAATTTTTCGGATTCTTGGCGATCAAATCCCTCAGAACGTTCTACCATGGCATGTGAGTTATAAAAGTATCTTTTAATTTTACCATAAGGAGGTAATCATAGCAATACCTCGCTCCTGGTGCAATGAAAAAACGGATCAAACGATTTTTTGGCTCCTTTTAACTCAACATATCCAAAATCTCTTTCAAATCGGCCATGAACGGCTTTTCCGCAGTAGGCTTTAAACAGTCGTCCAAAAGCCCAAGAATAATTCCGTCATTGGCAGGCTTGGTCTTTTTAACGTATGTTTTTAAATTTTCAACGATGCGCGTACGGCTGTCCTGGAAGTTATGGGCCACAAAAGTCACCGGCGGAATTCCTTTGAGCGAACAAAAAGCATTGTAGGCCTTTTTAAAATCATTGATCTCTTTTTCTAGCGGATGGGGCGTGATTTCCAATTTCCGTTTTCCAAAAGGGTCAAGCCTGGCTACGGCACGGGCATCCATTGGTGTTTCCGGTTTTGGAAATACGACTATCGGCTGAACCGGAGAAGTTGCTGAAGTTGAAGTTGATGCCGCGCTTCGTCGTCCTCCGGTGGCACCGGTGGCTGTTGTTTTACCTCGATAACTGTCCAACTCGGCTTGATCAACGGATTGCCCTTCGTCCTGAGTCACAAAATCTTGAGGCCCTTTGGAAACAAAGAACCCTTTTTCCACCAGCGCTTTAATGATCAACTTACGTGCCGGATTACCAATCGATCTTCTAATAAAACCGAGCAATCTATTTTCAAGATACTCCAAAAAAGTACAATTTGTTGTAATGTGTTGTTGAGGCCAATCATCAAATAGACCGATCAAAAATCCGGATTCCATTACTCCATCCGCAATCTTGTTGTCTTTATACAATTTTTGAATTTCCTTTGCCGCCCGCACCAAGGAAAGCAATGGACTATGCGTGTCGGGTTTATTTAATTCTCCGCCGATTTCTTCGACCGAAAGAATGCTGGAGCCATTATTTTCGGTCAATTTGGGAATAAGGAATTCATCATACATTTCATCTTCCGTGAAGTATCCCACTTCAAAACTTCCATGAACGAATTCTCTGCGGTATTCCGGGGGAAGTTCATTGCGCAATTTGTGATGTTTTCCTTTTTCATTTCTCGTCACGATGATTCCGAATCCAGGAGGAACCGGGATCTCTTCTCCCGTTTCAGGATGAATATAGAGATCTCCCACTTTTAATCCCAAGGGATGCTTAACGACCGCAATCACACGAGGATCAATAAGATTATCTTCGTCGATGATCATGACGCGTCCCTCTTTAAGACACTTGATGAAGGCCCCAAAATCTCGTTTGTCCAAACCAACCGTTTTCCCAAGTAGATCATATTTGGATAGTCCCGAATTCCCTGGAACCACGTCTCCGGGTTTCCCTGAAAAAAGGTGGGCCGCATATTCTGCTAATTTCGTCTTTCCGGTTCCCGTTGGACCAAAAAGCTCCACGTTGCTTCGGTTCCTAAGCGCCGCCATTATCGAGGCATCAGGACTTTTGATGCTTCCAAAAAGAAGAGATTCACGACTTGGCGTAAGAATATATCCGCCTTCTATAAGATGACTATTACGTTCGGCAATCTCTTTGGGAACATGCCGCTTCAAAAGAGACCGATTGAGCTTGATTCGATCGCGTCGCAGTTGAATTTTAGCTTCAACGTCACTGGATAAAATTTGATCCAGTTCTTGATTGCATTGATCTTTATATCTTTTCAATTTTTCTAAAATCAGCCGATCGCTGGGACGATATCCTCTTTTTTCTCGACTAACTTGATTGTGGATGTTCTGCGATTCTTCATCACACCACTGAATTAAATTATGCAATAAACGACTCAACTGACTAACCAACGCGATACGCTCTGTCTGAGAAAGTTGTCTATGATTGTGGTAGGCCTTCACAATATCTTTTACCTTATGAATCTGAATATAAAGCATATCGTATAGCCTCGCATATTCTCTAATCACTTGTTGATTGCTAAAAATTCCTCGAATTGCCGCAGTTGTTTCTTCATATTCACGAACACTGACAAACAGAGGATCCATTTCCTCCCGTATATCATCGACAAGATCAGCATCTAACAATACTTGAATGGATGGATCAACATTGAAACCAGAAGTTAAATTCCCACCACTCGGTTTTTCTAAAACCCTCAATCGAGCAAGCAATGCCCGTGCTTGTAAGACCCTAAATCGAAGTTCTTCAGCAGGTAAATCGCTCACCTGGACAGATTCATCGGTTGTTGATGTAGGATTAATAATCGCTAAAACATCTTTTCCAACTCCGGAATCTTGGAAAGATTTAGGCAGTGGCTTTTCCAACCCTAATGGTTCCGATTTTTTTTCTCCTTGTGTCATAATTATGGTTGAATTATAAGTTGTTTATTTTATTATAAATACTAAACTTTGTCAAGTATTCTTTCCCAGGCCATCATTTTTTTCGTGGGATAATCCAATAAATTCACGCAGTGATATCCTCCTTCCAGCGGATTGTACGTGTTCGCATAGGTGGTTTCGACCGCGCCGCCATCACTTCCCAATCCATACGCCACCACAATCACTCCCAAGGCTCTCAATTTCCGAATGGCCTCTTGGACTTGTGGGGATGAATTGCTTCCTCCGTCACTGGTGACTTCAATCACTTCAATCATGGGTTCAATGTCGGGATATTGCGCTTTAATTTGATCCAAAAAGGTTCTAAATCCTTCTTCATTGGCCAAAAGATTACGATAATAAACGGCCTCCTGTTGCGATAATTCCTGAGATGATTTTTGTTGTAATTCCTCGAGATTTTTAAGTTCACGAATACAAAAACCGACTTTAATAGAATCTAAGACACTTGGACTATCCGGATTTTTTGTTCGATTTAAAGCTTCTTCTTCCAAGATTTCTTTGTAAATCTGCTCCAGTGGATCATAATCATTGGTTCCGCCCGCGGCTTGCCCCGAAGCGTACCAAGTCATGGCTTGCTCCACTTCGTCGAACTCGGGAGCCAATTTTTTAAGCCGTCTAAATCCTACGAACTCTCCCTTAGGATCACTCACCCCAAACTGCCACGTTTCCGTTTCCAGTCGCACATCGCGATCCAGCTCCTGTGAAATGACTTCCAATTCTTTTTGCTTTTCGGCGGTCACAATATTTTCCAAGGTCTCAATGAGTTGCTGAAGATTCAATTTTACACCGTCCTGCATACTTCCACTTCCATCTAAAACTTTACGCCGACGAACTTTGACCACTCTCATCTGTTCATGTTCCTCCATTTCTTGCCTAAGCCAGACACTTGAATCGCTTAAACCCGCTTGTTCATCAAAATAAAGTCCGACCGGATCCATTAAAATGTCGCCGTCACTTACGGGGTAGCGCGGTACGTCTTCCTCCACCACACTCCTCGAAATCACACGATCCATAATACTTCTTAATACATCGATCAGCATCGGATGCTCGGGATCGTCTTTAGCATTGGGATTGGGGATACGCTTCATACCTTCAGATTCTCGAAGAAAGTGCTCCACAAAACGACGCATGTCTTCTTTTTCCCCATCTCTCAATTCAGGATAGTTGTCTTCGATCATCTGCTCAATGGGATCCACCGCTTCGGGAGTGCTGGTATCGATCTGCTCCGGCTCTTGGTCCATGAGTTCCTGAACCTCCTTTTCTTCCGGGGTTTCCGCAATGTAATCTTCCAATTCTTTATACATTTTCTCAAATTCAGCCTCAGGATCAAAAGCGTCACGGTCGTCCAAATCATCCTCCTGCGCTTCGCCTCCGCCTTCTCCCCCCTGGCTACTTGAAGAACCTTCTCCCTCTCCTTCTCCCTGTCCACTTTGCCCCTCAGAAGCACTGTCTCCACCTTCATCCCCAGATTCTCCTCCATCCCCTTCTCCTTTTTCTCCCCCCTCTCCGTCGGAAGATTCTCCTTTCTTTTTCTCCCCTTCTTCACCCTTTTCCTTATTTTCATCCGGGGTGGGAGGGGTATCTTCTCCTCCGTCTTGGGCGCTTTCCGCTTTTGAGGGTTGGCCTTTTTCTTCATTTTTTTGATCCTTTTTCTGCTCATCTTTTTCTTTTTCATTAGGATCGCCCGGAGGTGTGGCATCAAATCGAACCCATTCAGAACCATCCCAAATTTCACACCACCCATGGGCATTGGCGGAATTAATCACGCCATTACCCTCTTTGTTAATAGAAGTCACATGGTGCCCCGTGACCACACGACTAGCAATCCCCATGGATCTCAACATCCCCACCATTAAGGTATTGGAGGAATAACACTCCAAATACTTGGCATTATCCAAGTTTTGAATGTATTGGCTAGAATTGGCACTCATTTTTCTAATCTGAATTTGAGTAGCTTTAGCGGCATTCAACCGCTGTTTATCATCTTTCCCTTGGGGATATTTATGGTTTTGTCGGATATAATCTCGAATAATTTCAGCTTTTTTAAAAGAAGAAGGTGCTTGTTGAGCTTTTTTAAGCGCCGTTTCTCCTAAATTGGACAGAGTAATTCCATGATAAATGGGGGCGCGGTCTTCTGCGGTCGGACGTGCGACAAAAGGTTTTTTCTCATGATAAAAATCGATACTGAACGTGCACTCCTTTTGAATTTGAAAAAAGAAATTCCCATTCTGGTCTCGTAAAATCTTAGGCTTATCTCCTGAATAGGTTAATGATGATATATCCAACGCATATTCATTTGGAACCGGAATAGATTTTATGCCTATTCCTTTAATAGTCCCCGAAATCGTATGCTTTTCTCCTTTAAATTCCGAATTTTTAGCGTAAGGAGAATACTGCGTATCATAATCCCATTCCAAAAGAGACTTGTGACTGAATCGATTTTTGCGATCCGCGGAATAATATCCTTTTAAATGGGGAGAAATTTCAAGTTGATAGCCTTCTCCGTCCGGATCGTCTTCAAATTGACCACTTTCATCAGGATTATAGCCGCTTTGATGATCCGGGGTAGCATCGCTTGACTTGTCTTTAGGTTTTTTTTGCTTTTCTCCCTCTCCACTTTCGCCCTCGCCACTCTCTCCTTCGCCACTCTCTCCTTCTCCACTTTCTCCCTCGCCACTTTCTCCCTCACCACTTTGTCCTTCGCCACTCTCACCTTCTTCCGCTTCATCTGATTCCTGACCTTTCTCTTCGGTCGTTGAATTCGCCTCCTCTTGTGTTTCCTCCTCACTTTCATCCTCGGATTGCGCCCCTTCTTCCGATTCCAATTTTTCTTCCACTTTTTTATGAGTTTCCTCCTGAATTTCCTCAGGCTTTTTCTCTTTTTTCTGTTTTTTCCAGTTCAATTTATCTTCCCTTAAAAAATACTCATACAGCGGGAAAATATCGTCATTGATACGTTGCAATTTTTCTCCAATTGGATTGTCGACATGCTTAATAAAACCCAAGATACCGGCGGAATTCAAATCAAAAATAGCCTCTCGAACACGAGGATCCAGGGAGGTGATATTGCCTCCCATCAAACTCAATAGAAATTGGATGTGCAAGGGGATTTTCTTGGTGCTGGTGGTTAAACTCTTTGAAGCGCCTTCACTTATTTCCGCTAATTTTTCTCGAAGAATCGGCAAATGCACCGCCGCATTATGCACGGCAATCGTTTGAAACATTGTGTCATAAAAACGCCGATGCGCCGGTTGCGTCGCCCTGTCTCTAAAAAGCTTCAGGTCCTGCCGATACCGTTCATCGCCCTGAAGCTTTGCCAAAAGCTCAAGAGATTCTATTTTCGCGATGGCCTGAGCCGCGATGCGATTGAAATTTTCCGCAGTGAATTCCCTCTCATCCACTTCCACCATAAACGTACCGTCCTTTTTCCGTTGAACCACAAGCGGACTTTTTTTCCCTTTTTCTCCCGGTTTAAGGGTTATTTTCGCCTTACGCTTCATCCGCTCGAGCAAATGCTCGAAGCTTTTTTCCAATACAATGTCGTGCTCGGCGGATTCTAAAGCCATAAAATTCAATTAAAGTGTATTGATCAATTCAAGCAGCTGATCGTGGAACTCACGGCGATGACTGGCCACAAAAAGCCCTTGATACCCTACCAGGGGGATATCGACTCCATCGGGCCCTGTCACCAGACCTCCGGCTTTTCGTACAATATCGATGCCTGCCGCCAAATCCCATGGCTTGGCGGGGGTATCCCATTGATGCACAAAAGAAATCAAATCCTTGGGAATACTCGCAAGGCTCAAGGCCGGAGAGCCTCCCCTTTGAAGCACTTTATCAAGTCTTTTTTGAGTTCGTGCCTGGATGAAACGAGAGTACAAGGCATCATTGAGCTGAACCGGGTGAATATTCACAAAACGATAGGGATCGCGTTTTTCAATTTGAGGCAAGGGAAGGTCATATCCTGTTGGCACTTCTCCGATGCCGTTATGTTGAATCAAGCGCGGACGATCTTCTCCATAGACATAAAAAATTTCTCCGGTGAAGGGATTATAGACCGCACTAAAAAGCATTTTTCCCTCATGCATCAACCCCAGACTGATGGCTGACGTATTTTCATAAGAAAGAAAGGTATTGGTCGAATCAATGGGATCCACAATCCAGCATCGACGATGGGGGTCCAATTCCCCTCCATTTTCCTCCCCGACGACCAAATCGTCCGGGAAAATTTTGCCCAAAATGGAACGAGCCAGTTGTTCTGCTTTTACATCGGGATCCGTCACCCGCGTGGCATCTTGCTTATACGAAACGATGATTCCCTGCGGATTTCGCCTTGCCTCACGCAGAAGGCGTCCCATGTGCAAAAGCGTCACCAACCCGGTATAAACCACCTTCTCCGGGCTTTCTTTGCTTCCCTTAACGTCGAGGATTCCTCCCCATAAGTTAAACTTTTCAACGACTTTTTGTTCAACTGGTTTAAGATTCATAAAGATGATGATGAATTTGTGAGGTCAATAAGGACGTTGAAAGCAGCGCATACTTTAAGGCGGGCAACTCACATTCTCCTTTTCCCGCTCGGGCATCAAAACTTAACGTGTGGCTGCTATAACGTAAAAGAGCCAATTTATAGAGCACGTCGGCATTGGGGCCGTCTTCTTTCGACCCCACATAAAATTCTCTCAGAAGCGAAACCAAGCGATACATTTTTTGAAAACGCAAGTCATGTCGCACAAAATTCAATTCCTCTGGAAGCTCCTCCAAGGGGGATAGTTCCATGGAACCGAGCAGAAAGCGTTCGAAAAGCAATAGATTGGGCAGGTCCTCTTCCTTGAATTCTTTTGACATCACAAACTTGATCTCATTTTCCATCTTTGCAAAATCGACTTCAATCAGATCTTCTCCACAATTGGCCCAATCGATGAACCATATATTCTGTTGTTCATCCAACATATGGTTGGCAAAATTAAGGTCCCGATGACAAAACCCGGTATTTGCTTCCATCGTCCCGCGGTACTGCTGAATGGCATCAAAAAAAGCGAGCGGATTATCGACTGAAACTCCTTCACCGAGTTCGAGTGCCCCTTCATCCTGCTGCCCGGGAACAATGTGACTCACGTTTTGTTGCATCCAATCCCCGTGGCGTGGATTCTGGAGCGAGAGTTGCTCAATCGGATTTAGCGTTTCTTTTCGCTTTGTATTTTTATACAAACGATTTTTAAG
This sequence comes from uncultured Candidatus Peribacteria bacterium, assembly GCA_964436935.1. GTDB lineage: Bacteria > Patescibacteriota > Gracilibacteria > UBA1369 > UBA12473 > CAYTES01. The sequence goes on from CAYTES010000005.1 coordinate 26,195, forward strand.
TATTCTTAACGATCGTCTTAACTTTGCTTCCAAAAATTGAATCCCTTCCTGATCCTTCATTTCTTCAAACAAAGACTGAAAGGTTCTCGGTTTTCCTTCCAAGGAAGCCAGCGCGATTTGAAAACCCGTATATTCTCCCATTGAAACAGGCGCTTCGAAATTGGGAATGTAGCTTCCGAGCCATTTTTTAACTCTCAAATACCCGTCGGCTTCTCGTTTGATTTGATGGTGTCGATCAATTTTAAGCACCACGGGTTCTGTTTCTGTGCCATTGGATTTTGCCTGGCATAACAACAGGACACTACCGCTAAATCCACCTCCTAATTTTTTAATATCCACCCTTTCATATCCCATAAATATGGTCTCAAGGATGGCTCTCTGATCGGAATCCATCAATTCTCGTAAATCTTTTGGTTCAATGGAACAGCTTTCCACCCAGTGGATGGACTCCCTCGCGGGAGGGGCGATTCCAATCCATTCCGAAACCTCTCTCACCGATTGAGCCACCCGAATCAATTTTCCCGGCATCCAAGAACGCAGCGCATTGCCATGTTCCGCTAAATTGGCACTGGCCACCAAATGGGGACAAACCACCACATTTTCGACTCCGAATTTATGTCGCAACGAATCGGCGGTATCAAAAACACGGATATTGGTATGCGTTCCGGTGATGACAAATAGGAGTTCGTCCAATCGGTCAAGATCTTCCAACATATCAATACCCGTAAGGCGTTGAACGGCATCCCTTAAGGCCACAATGGGAATGGAAAGCGAATGAATATCCAGATATTCCACCTTCCCCTGATCATAAATTTCCTGAATTGGAGTGATATATTCGGCTCCCGGAGTGCCCTGAATGTTGTGATTCCCATATCGTAAAAGCTCGGGGATCTGCCTGGGATCGGTAGGATCATGCCAATCTCGAACGGAAATAATTCCGACAGACTGAGCCGCCTGTTGGGCTTCTACGGCATTCCTCAAAAATGTCGGTAAAGGACCTCTAAAACCGTTTTTCGAACTCCCCAAAATTCGTTGGGCCTCCTCGGCCCCCACATGAACGCGTATCTTACCCGCAGAATCTTCACCCACAAAATCATTGGTAAGACTATCGGCAATGATGATGGGATACGCCACGCGGGATATTTTTAAACAATGAAGTATTATTTATACCCCATAAAATCAAATATGTCAATGCCCTCCTCCACAAATTCTCTAAATACAGGGAACTTTGTAGTCCTTAAACTCACCCAGGGATCGCTGCCAAGGGCAAACGTCATTTAGCGAGGTGTTATCAATTCGAAATGAACAAAAAACGGACCGTTTTCATTGATCAAATCCTCTTTCCCTGTGCTAAACCGCGCCTTCCCTACGGCCAATGCCGGAAACCCTCCTCCCGTAATGTAAATCAATTCTTTTCCTTCCGGAAAACCACGAGTGACTTCGAGTTCTTTGTCGTAGAGCACCTTGCCTTGGGCATTTTCGATCTTCACCTGAAACCTCCCCTCATACACGGGCTTTCCCTCTTTATTCCTTAACAATTTTGTCACATGCCAATTTCCAAATTTATCCTCAACCCGATGTCCCAATTCCTCTACCAATCGCGTTTGCTCAAAGGTTCTGGGCTTGAAAATCTGAGGGAAACGATAAAGTGCTTCCGGAACCACGGCGAGCATTCCTGCCAATCGTCCAAAAGTAAGCCCCTCGTAATTGACCGCTTCCTGCTGAGGTCGAGCGCCCGTATTTTCCAAAAAGCGCTCGAACTCTGTTCGGTCCACTTCAAAAAGATCAATTTGGGCGTCAGGATAGACTTCTTTGGTGAATTGTTCAATGAGTGCCACTTGTCCGCAATCCGGAGCAACGGCAATCGCATCCTTGGGCCGACCGTGCTCATCCGTATACGCCACATGAATCGCATAGCGTAATCGCGTCAATTCTCCCGTCCTTTCGCCCTCTTTCCCCACATCCGGATCTGTCACATTCAAAAAAACCAACCGATCCTTTGCGTTCATGGTCAGGGCTCGCGCAAAATAATAGGCGACCTGTTGCGGGCTTTCCAAATAATGATACCCCCTCGGTACCGTGAGCCCTCCTCCGGCAATTTCCTTGAATCGAAATTCCAATTCGGTTGCCGCATGATCCCCAAAGTCACTGGTGACCATGGCGGAACATTCCGCCTCCGCCTGCTTTTGGAGCGATTCCAAATAACCTCCATTTACTTTAAGCAGCGCGGTAAAGACTCTCCACGCGGTTTGCTCGGTAATGGCTTTAATCCTTAGCTTTTGAATGGCTTGAACGGCCTCGTGGTGAAAATGGCCTTGAGCTAATTCGATTGTTTCAATTCGGTAGAAATTCGCAGTGGACCCTTCGCTCAAGATAGCGAGTGGACTTTCCGTTTCTTCCCAATCCAGAGTATTGGGGCCCCCAAACGGAGGACGACGAACAAGTCCGCCGACAAGGGATAAATCTCTTGAGAAAGACGGATCTGAGTGGTTGGCGTGGCGAGATAACATAAAATTTTGTTAATGGTTTATAAAAAAAACTTCGCGGTGAGGCGAAGCGGTATATCGTGGGAGTTTAAATCATTTATTGAATCTCACACAAAACCGTTCGCCTGTGGGGCATCATCATTTGCATCATCATGTTCATCATGGTGATGGTGGTGGCGACGGTGAATGCGAAGAATGATTTCATTGACTTGATGATATAGAGGAATCCCTTAAATTGTCAACACTTTATTGACAAAAATTCCATTCAATGAGTCAATAAGGTCTGATCATCGCTATTTTTTAATTTCTACCTATGACTCCGGAACATCTATCGGCACTGGAAACTACCCCTGCTCCCCCCGCCGAAGTAACGAAGATTACTTCCCCTGAACTATTGGCATTGGTTGAAAGGACTCAATCTATGCTGAGAGATAAAGGCTTTGAAGTGGGGATGCCTGCATTTTCCACCCCGACTCTATTGTCGGCTCCGGTTCGGGTGCAACGAAGCCCGGAATCTGCCGCCCGATTTGCATTGCATTTTTCTGCGAAAGAAAACCCCAATCGTCCCTATGGTGTTTATCCCTCATTTGAAAGTGAAGCTAGGGGCAAAACACAAAGGCCGCTATTGCCCGGACTGTGGGCAAATGAGATAGAAACCCTGCTCCCGGCCTTGGAACGATTGATGGCGGATGAAGGGATCCATCCGCTCGATTCCTAAAAAACAGGGTTTTTAATGGGTGGGCCTCAAGGAAATCGCTGATCGAATCTATTTACGAATACGCACTAAATAGTATATAATTTAAAGATGCTAAATTTTAGTAATTATGATGATATGGGCCACGGAGATCGTTCTAGCGAGCAAGACCTAGCGACTAATCCCGAACCAGATTTGGGACTAAAAAAGCTCACACAAAAAGACCTTCTCAAGATTCAAGAAGTTGATGGAAATATTTTCCTCAGAAATCGTATTGATTTATTGGGAATGGAACCTCGTCTATACAAGCTCTACCATGCTGATCCTCGCCTTAAAACTCTAAATCTTGGGTTGAAATCCATTGCCGAAACTGTGGCATACTGCATACGATCTATCCGCTTTTTTCTCATTGACGAACCTGACAAAGATGAATTAGCAGGTACTATTGCAAGATTGCAAGAAATACTTAGTGGAAAATATTTTTCCGAGGATTCAGCCGCCGTAGGGAACCTGGAAGATTACATGGTGAATTTATCCTTTGTTGATAAAAGTAGCATCGCTATTCCTAATATTCTCCAGGTCGGTGAAGCTCATTATCCGCTGTTTGCAAGCTTTGATGGTATTGAACGAGTGGTTGACAATGCCCTCCCGTTTTTAAAAGAGTCCGAAATAAGAAAAATTTCCTTAAAAATCAATAGCCATAGCACTGATTTAAAAGAAAAGGCCTTAAAAGCTAAGGAAATCATTGAACACTATCTTAAAGAGGCTAGAGACTTAATCGATCATACTGACACCCCCCTACCCGAATACTATAACCCTGCCTCAGAAGTAACTGGAACGATCAACCGTATTAGAAAATCAATTTTGTATTAAAAATTAGAATTCCAGATAAGCACTCGCGAACTTCAGGGTTGGTGCTCGAACTTTTTGGAGAAATTACGGGCCATGGTTTTGGAGTTTGAAGAGATTAAAGGCCAGTGGAATGAGATGGAAAGCATTGCTAACCCGAAATGGATTTTTCTCGAATGGATAGTTGTATAAATATATTTTTATGCTATAATGCCAATATGGAGACTAATTTAAATACTCTTGAGCACTTACCCGAAGATGTACAACAGTGGGTTAGGAATGAAGGCTTAACTGATGAAGAATTATTAGCTGTACAGAAATTTTGGGACGGAATTGATTTGGGTGATTTAAAAACAGAAAAAATATCAGAACTTTTTAAAGCCATTATGGCAAAAGATGTGACGGAGAGTATCGCTCCACTCCATGCCATCGCTTCTCGATGGGAACATTTACTTACAAATACAACGAGTCCAAACTATCGCAAACAAATAGAAGTTAGCATGGGAACTGAACCTCATAAGTATCATGATTCAGATCATAAGGCATTAAGAAGGGCTCAAGTGGCGCGACAAGCGGGATTGACCGATGAACAAGCCCAAATAGGTCTTAATACTGTTGGTTTAATAAAAGAAACGGCCCTAAAACCTTTGATGGAAAAACATTTAATCAAGAGAGAGCCTCGTCAAAGGACCACCCCCGGTTTCGGCAAAAGAATAATGGATGCACTTAAACCAAAGCCAAGAAAGCGTGAATTCCCTGGCTAATACTAAAAATATTGTAATAGTAACTTATGGCATTTTAATGGTGGCCCTCACGGAGTCGGTGCTCGAACTTTTTGGGAAAATTGAAAGAGATGGTTTTGGCGTTTCAGGAAATCAAAGGCCAATGGGAGGAGATGGTGAGCATCTCAATTTTAAAATTCCTTCCGCATGAGGTTCATTGACTTTTTATAGTAAATTCTATATAATTTTAATGTAAAAATTAATATTATATTGTATGACTACTACCTCCATCTCCGTGGATAAAAAAATTCGTGATAAAGCTGCGGCAAAAGCTAAAAATGATATGATTTCATTAAGCGCTGTCGTTCGCATTCTCCTTATCGATTATGCGGAGGATAAAATTCGTATTGGCTCACAATCGAATCAAGAGTTCACTATTCAACGCATTGAGGTGGATAATGAAACACAATCGCTGATGGAGGATGTCATTACGGAATGGAATAAATCATCTCTATGAAAGTCATTTTCAGTCATACTTTATCCAAGAAGGAAAAGATTGCGAATGTTAAGAAACAAATCATTGAGGCCTATGCCAAAGGCATTTTTACCCAAATCAAAGGAGATAAATTACCGCCACATTCTTCCCTTATTAAAATCTATACCACGACGATTCGAGGTGCGGGCCGGCTTGTTTTTCTAGTGGACATAAAATCAACGGATGGATTTTTTCTATTTTTTCGTACAAAAAATGATGAGATCGGACGCAATATTACGATTAAAAATGCTAAATCCAGGACTCAACTTCATCGCTATTTAGAACTATTGAAAGCCGACCTCCGCGAGAAAAATTACGAGGTTTTTGAAGTGAGATGATCTCCTTGAGGGCTACTATTGATTATTCCTATGAATGTATCCTAAAAAGGTTTGATAAGTTTTTGAATCCTTCTCCTCCATTAAAAAGTTCTCGGCTGTTGGACGTTGAAACTCTAACACACTTGAATCGCTACAACTTCGGATGTATCCGACCTTCACTCCTTTTTTAGGAAAAAAGTTATAAGGATTGATTTCAATTAATTTCAAGGCAACTCCATTGGCATGATTAGGTGGAGTAACACCATTACACTTTGAGGAATCCCATAGAAGTCCATTTGCACCGTCTAACCCATTACTCATTGTAAAACCTTCCCGCTCCCATTGCCTAACAAGGTCTGACGCTTCTGTAAAAGTATCGATGCCCATTGTTTCAATTTCGGGTTGCATCGGCTTTTCTTGTGGAGAGCACGATGTTGCTGACAAAAATGCAACAGAAGCGAGTGTCAAAGGACGGTTCATAAAATGAAAGATTAATGATTGAATCAATCTATTTCATTAATTCATCTATTTGTCAACTGGTGGGCCTCACGGGGTCGGTGCTCGAACTTCTTAGGAAAACTGAGAGAGCTCGTTTTGGCGTTTGAGGAGATCGAGCATCAATGGAATGAGATGGTGAGAGTCTCTGGCTATATGAGAATTTCTTCTTAAATTTAAGATTAATGTAATTTATCACAAATACAATTCATATATAATTGAACTGTAAGCCATTAGAACGCAAAATGGTTGACGGACTGATTAAAAAGTAATATAATAATTTCTTAACATTTAACTTAATTTTATGGAAACAATTCCTACTGGTCCTCGTGTAGAAAAAGACAGGAGATTGCCTGGCTTTAACAAAGATAAACCTTTATCAACTTATAATTCTGAATTTGGAGATTTGATACCTGATACTGAACAATATAGAGATGGGTTCTTTAGATTTACAAATAATGATCAGAGTGTAAGGGTTGAAATTAATACGGCTGGTGTAGTAGCAAAAATCAATTATCGTTAGTAGATATCGTATTCAAACCGCTTACAACACTGTGTATGCGGGTTCGCTTTTTCAATCCAAAAACCCTGGCAGCATCTTCGTTTAAGGCCTTATTTAAGCCATTTTTTAATGGTGGGCGATAGTGGATTCGAACGACTGACTTCATCGAATGTGACTCGTGCTCAACTTGATTTTAAAGTTCACTACCCATAAAATAAATGAGGGAAATTATTGTGAGCTCACGCAGGAACAAATTCATTTGGGTCTCGTGGGTCCTGAATGAATTTGAAACAAAGTTTAGCGATCAATAATTTCTCGAATAACGATTCAGGGAAAGGGGTCCCCGATAGGGGAAAACCGTTAGGTTGTCCCTTGTCGACTTACTGGTGGGCGATAGTGGATTCGAACCACTGACCTCATCGACGTCAACGATGCGCTCTAGCCAACTGAGCTAATCGCCCATGAGTGAATTCCCGTATAACGGGACGAAACGAATGGTTGCAATACCTCAGTCCCGCTTTGCGGACCCCGATTGCGGGGGTGACTGAGCTAATCGCCCTGAAGCTCCCTCATATATACTGCACTTTAAAATTCTAATCCAGCATTTTTTTATTGTTTCATTTTTTGTTCATTTTTTGGAAAGGAAATGTTCATGAGGATTGGTTTAAGATGCGAGCATGATCAAGAATCTTTCGATTATAAAATGGTTTGAAGCGCTGCTTCATTTTGCTTTTCCGATCTATTGCCTTGGGTGTGGCAACGGACCAAACCTACTCTGTGAAAAGTGTCTCGAGACACTCCCGATTCATCAACACCAAGCTTGCCCTTTGTGTTATGCTTTTTCTTCCTGGGGTGAAGTGTGCGATTCGTGTCGGAAGGACAAAAAATTTGAACTTTTACCCTGGCAACTGGATGGACTTTTTGTCCTCTGTCCTTACCAGAAATTGTCCCTTCTCCAAACCATCATTGAACAAATGAAGTACCACCACGGCTATCCCCTGGCGGAAATTTTGGGAAAATGGATGGTGAATCACTCGCCTACCGCATGGATTCAATTCCTTCACCAAGAACAGTTTGAGGTGGTTGCGGTTCCGCTCCATACCCTCCGTTATCAAAAGCGAGGCTACAACCAAGCCGAGCTATTAGCGCGTGAATTCACGAACATCACCCTTCTCGGTTCGAAAAAACCCCTGAGGCGGCATCGGGATACGCCCCCTCA
>CAYTES010000005.1:34023-45278 GCA_964436935.1 uncultured Candidatus Peribacteria bacterium
CTTTCACGCGAAAAACGGATTCAAAATGTTGCAGACGCCTTTTCCCTTGTCCCTGAATTTCCTAACCCCTATTTTTTGAACAAAAAATTTATTCTAATTGATGATGTCTGCTCTACGGGAGCCACATTGAATGCCTGTGCAGCCGCGCTCAAGTCAGCGGGGGCGGCATCGGTGTGGGGACTGGTTTTAGCGCGTGGCTAGAACTCCGTTCTTCATGCATTAAGAAGTAGGATTAGAACGTTTCTCCATTTGAATTTTTCAGGTTCATCCCCTGAGAGGGTGTTTAAAAACTACCCATTGGATGCTTTTGGTGTCTTTTGGCGTTTGGCGTCGTTGCTCCTTCTCATCTTATCGTTTTATTGATAAGATTTTGTCGTCGCGCCTACCCAAACACCAAAATCCATTAAAAATCATCGAAATCGTTAGTTTTTAAACACCCTCTTACCTACCACCATGCTGATCGGAATTGATGCGTCACGCTACAAACAGAAGAATCCAACCGGAGTCGAAGTGTACTCCAAAGAGATCATTGAGGGGCTGATCGACTGTGCGTCAAAAAGCAAAAACCATGCGCTTCGTCTCTACACTCGAGAATCCATCAACGCGCTGCCTCATGCCCTTCAACGCGTCTTGCCTTACCGTCGCTTGTGGACACAAAGACACCTTTCCCGTGAGATGAAAGTCCATCCACCGGATGTTTTGTTTGTTCCTTCTCATGTCCTTCCATTGCGACACCCTAAACGCTCGGTGGTCATGATTCACGATGTGGCTTTTCGGGAATACCCAAAAGCTTATTCGCCCCTTCAATGGCTTTACCTACACTGGAGCACGCGTTTTGCCGTTAAACGAGCCTCACTGCTTCTTGTTCCGAGTCAGTCCACTCAGCGAGATATTATGAAATATTATGGAGCCGATCCTCAAAAAATCGTAACCATTCCGCACGGATTCAGACCGCCAACGCTACAAATTTCGGCGTCCAAATGCAAAAAAATCCTCAAATCATTCCATCTCACCCCAAACGCTCCCTTCATTTTCTTCGTGGGCCGATTGGAAACGAAAAAAAACCTCGAACGCCTCCTGGAAGCGTTTTCCATATTCAAACAGAAGTTTCCGAACTGGAAGTTGGTACTGGGCGGCTCACGCGGGGTGGGCTTTCCGCACATCTTAAAAACAGCCCAACGCCTGAATCTGCTCCAAGCAGTTTTGATGCTGGGCTACCTCACGGAAGAAGAAAAAATCGTGTTGTATGAGCAGGCGCGGATCTTTGCCTTTCCGTCGCTCTCGGAAGGGTTTGGATTTCCGATTTTGGAAGCCGCGTACCACCGGGTTCCCATCCTCGCGTCCGCGATCCCTTCTCTCCAAGAATTGAAGCCCTTTGTGGATGTTTTTGTGGATCCACAAAATATCCTCTCGATTGCGGATGGATTGGAACAACTCGCCGTCACGTCGACTCCCTCAAAACGGGCACTGCTTAAGTCCTATTCATGGCGCAAAAATGCTCAAAAAGTATGGGACTTGCTGACACAGGAAACGCCTATTTAAAACCACCCCTGCTATGAAAGTGGCTATCGTTCATGATTTTCTGGTTAAACTTGGCGGTGCGGAACGAGTTCTCCGGGTTCTAGGAGATCTATTCCCCCATGCTCCCATTTACACCCTACTGTATGACGAGTCCAAAGTAGGGCAATTCTTTCCCAAAGCTCGCGTTCGGACCTCGCCGCTTCAAGTCTGGCCGTCCTTTCTTCGTCGGCGTTATCCTTATTTTTTCCCCTGGATGCCTCGCTGGATCGAATCGTTCAATTTGGAGGGCTACGACCTGGTGATCAGCTCCAGCTCCGCCTATGCCCACGGTGTTTTAACCAACCTCCATACCCATCACATCTCTTATTGCCATTCCCCGATGCGATACGCCTGGGATTGGACTCACCAGTACCTTGAAGACAAAAAAGTGGGGCGCTTGCGTGGATTCCTGGCTTCTTCGTTACTGAAACAAGTCCGTCTCTGGGATTTTTACGCGTCCGATCGAACCCATCAGTACATCGCCAATTCCCACCATGTGCGTCGACGTATTGCCAAATATTACCGACAGCCCGCCCGTGTCATCTATCCTCCCGTGGACATGGAACGTTTTAAAGTGACGCCTCACCACGAAAACTATTTTTTAATTGTTTCCACCCTCACGCGTTACAAAAATATTGAACTGGCGATTCATCTGTTCAATAAGGTGCGAAAAAAACTGGTGATCATCGGAGACGGGAAAGATCGAAAACGCCTAGAGAGGCTTGCAGGCCCACACATTGATTTCATTGGCTTTAAACCGGACGAGGTCGTTCAGGAGTATTTTCAAAACTGTCGAGCTTTTGTCTTTCCGGGTGAAGAAGATTTTGGAATTGCACCGGTAGAAGCCATGGCCTGTGGAAAACCGGTATTGGCCTATGAAAAAGGAGGGGTCAAAGAAACGGTCATCCCGGGAGTCACGGGCGAACTATTCGAAGAATCCACCGTAGCCTCAATGGAAGAAGGGCTAGCGCGGCTTCTGGTGAATGAAGCTCGATATGACCCCCAAGTCATTCGAACTCACGCCGAATCGTTCTCTCGATCTCATTTCGAAAAAAATATCCTGCAACTCATTGAAAAAGAAATGAACCCACACCACTAGACTGACTCTTTTCCTCCTTTTCGCGCTCTGCTATGATAAGCGTCCGCACTGTAACATTCGCTCCGAACCATCCAATCCTTATGGCCGACCTTGCCCTTTACCGCAAATATCGCCCCGCCCGATTCAATCATCTGATGGGCCAAAATCATGTCCAAAAAACGATATTAAACGCCATTAAATCCGGACATCTTTCTCACGCCTATCTCTTTTGTGGTCCCCGGGGAACAGGAAAAACCTCCACCGCACGACTGGTGGCCAAAGCCATCAACTGCATCACCCCCGATCCCGAAGGCGAATCCTGCAATCAATGCGACTACTGCCTCATGATGAATCAAGGTTCCCTGGTGGACCTGATTGAGATTGATGCGGCCTCCAATCGCGGGATTGATGAGATACGAGACCTACGAGAAAAGATTCGCTTTGCCCCCAATCAAGCCCCTCACAAGGTCTATATCATTGATGAGGTGCACATGCTCACGACTCCCGCGTTTAATGCGCTACTCAAAACACTGGAGGAACCCCCGCCTCACGCTTATTTTATTTTGGCCACCACGGAGATTCACAAAGTTCCGGATACCATTATTTCACGCTGCCAACGATTCGATTTTCGACGCATTGATCAGGAAACGCTGGTCGATCGTCTCCGTTATATTTCTCAGCAGGAGAATGTTGAGGCCGAAGAAGCCGCACTGGAATTGATTTCCCGATCCTCGCAGGGCGGAATGCGCGACGCCATCAGTCTTTTTGAACAGACCTTACGAGAAGGAAAACTTCACCTGTCGGTGGTGCAAGAAGTCTTGGGATTGGTGGGAAACGAAGGGGCAATCCATCTTTTCTCGGCATTGGAACAAAAAGAAACCTCGTTGGCCCTTTCCGAGATTCAAAAACTGCACGAAGAAGGCCACAACCTCTATCAATTCAATCGTGAGTTTTTGGAATTTCTTCGAGCGCGGCTATTGGAAGATCTCGAAAAACCGGAGAAAGTGGCTCAGCGACTGTATTGGATTGATTTGTTTCAAAAAGCTTCCGTGGAACTTAAAAACACCTTAATTCCACAACTTCCTCTTGAAATCGCCGCAATTAAAGCGTGCTTTTGGGGGCAAGAACAGAAAAATGAAAGTTGGTTCAGCGGACTGTGGCAACACAAAAAGGAAGAACCGGCACCGGTCACAGCACCTTCATCGGTATCCGCTGGCCCTTCCCCACTCCGCCACGTTGCCAGCACCTCCTCGGACGCGTTGCCAGCACCTCAAGAAGAAGGATTGAAACAAGTTCCGCAGGAAGGACCCAGCCTGGCAGACATCAAAACCAACTTACCGCGAGTGATTGAAAAAATAGTCACTCCTTCGATTCGTCAATCCTTGAATACAGCCCTCCTCCATGGCTTGAACAAAAATGTTGTTCAATTTCAATTTCAATCCAAGTTCCACCTTGAAAAGGTGAGTTCAAATACGGGCAAAATGGAAATTGAATCGGCGCTTGAAACGGTTTTCGGAGCCAAACTCAAAGTGGAATGCGACATGTCTCAAGTCGATAATTTGCTCAATAAAACGCTTGAAATTTTTGGAGGGGAACTTATTGAATAAATCCCCAAGGGGGAACAGTTCCCCCGAGCCGTTTTCGATTTATTTGGGCCCCACAAGACCCAAATAAATCTCATTTTTTCCTCGCTTCATCCCGTAAAACGGTATTGCGCTCGGTAACAAAAAATAATCCATGTACGAGCAAGCCTTAAAAACATTCCACCGCCTTCCCGCCTTTGACCGTGTCGATCCGCATACGCTTCGAGAGGAATCGTTTGATCTTTCTCGCTTCCAACGATTTTTGGATCAAATTGGAAATCCGGAAAAGGGCCTTCCCGTGATTCATATTGCAGGTTCAAAGGGAAAAGGCTCCACCGCCGCCTTGATCGGTTCAGGACTTCAAGCGCTGGGGAAACGGGTGGGCGTTTTTATTTCGCCGTATCTTCAGCATCCCACTGAAGCCATTTTCGTCGATGGAAAAGCCATGAAACCGGAAATTTTCAGTTCTTTCATGGATCGCTATCTTCCTGTGATCGAACGATTGCCACGTGAAAATTTCATCACCTCTTTTGAACTACTCACCGCCATGGCACTGCAGTATTTTCATGAAGTGGATGTGGATTTTGCGGTGATGGAAACTGGGCTGGGTGGACGACTGGACGCCACGAATAGTATTGAGAGCCCTTTGGTCTCGGTCATCTGCCCCATTGAAAAAGAGCATACCGAGCTTTTGGGCAACAGCCTCACGTCCATTGCGTATGAAAAACTGGGGATTGTGCGAGAAGATACTCCGGTGATTATTGCTCCTCAACACGATCCTTTTATCTCGGATTTCGCCAAAACCGTGGCGGCGCAGAAAAAAGCCCCGTGTCTTTCCGTGTCGGGACGCTACGAATCCACCATCAATGAACGATCCGGACAGGCGTATCGGTTTCGGTTGAAAACGCCGAGCCGTGATATTTCATCAATATCCCTCGGACTTTTGGGAGATCATCAGGTGGATAATGCAATGACCGCCTGGGCCGTTTTGGACTATTTGATGCCGGATTTCAACCCCCTGGCCGTGTCGGCGGTCTGGGAGCATTTGAGTTTACCCGGGCGCTTTGAAACCACCACCATCGAAGAACGCGAGTGGATTTTAGATGGAGCGCACACGCCTCAATCCGCCAAGGCGCTCCGAAAAACACTGGATCAAATCTACGGAGGCAAACCCATGACCTTTGTACTGGCTTTTTTAAATGACAAAGATGTGGAAGGAGTCCTGCGCGAGTTGATCCGGTGGGGCGACTCGGTGGTAGTGACGCAAGTGGACCATCCCCGGGCATTACCGGCCCGGGTGGTGGAACAACGCATGAAACATTTCACCCATTCGGATCAGATCGTTTTTGCCATCACTAATACGCTTTTTATCGCGCAACAAAAAGCCCATAAAATGTCAGCGAATAATCCCATTTGCGCCACGGGGTCGTTTAAGTTGGTGGAAGCGCTTCGGAGTTGACTTGAATGCTGTAAGTTGTTTTTTTATCTGGTTCCTCTTCGATAAATTCACCATAACCATTTCGGGAGCGCGTGATGGAACCGCTATAAAATTTCATCTGAATGGCTTTCCCGTCATAAACCATCATTCCTTCATATTTTTTTGTCACTTTACCCTCGGCCCACTCGTAGGGGATTTGAATTTTAGTTTTCCCATTTTGGATCAACTGCCGGATAAGTGTCTCCCTATTTTCCCTTAAAAATTGCTGAACGGGTACTCTGCTCTCCATATCATATTCAAAGCGTTTGTAATATTATTCATAATAATTACACTATGTCAAGCCTATTGACTAAATTATAAAAATAAATTATAATATTCTTCAGCGATCAACTTTACCCCCCTATGAAAGAAGTATTTGTTGCCTCAACCAGCAAACATAAATTAGGCGCAGTAGAAGGTGTTGCAAGAGAAGTATTCCCTGAAGAAGAATCAAAAGTTGAGGGAAGAAAGGCCTCTTCAGGAATCAACGAGCAACCCGTTGGGCATGAGGAAACGATCCAAGGGGCACTTCATCGGCTTGAAGAATTGAAGGGCGCGCTTGACGCAACACGATCAAGATACGACCTACTTGTGGCTTTTGAAAGTGGCATCTTCCCTGTTACGGTGGGAAAAGTAGAACGATGGTTTGATCTCGCCTGGGTTGTTATTGAAGATGGAAACGGCACCCAAAAACTGGCCCATTCCACGGGAATTGAATTTGACGCCGCGGATGTTGAAAAGGCTAAGGCAAAAGGATTTAAAACCACGACAGCCGGCTCGATGATTTCGGAACGCACAGGGGCGGACTCCACCGATCCTCATTCCTATCTCACCCATGAGGTGGTTTCTCGCTCCGAAATGCTTAGACAGGCGTTAAAAACAGCATTGGGACAGCTTTCAAGAAGTATATTAGAACAATAATTCATCCCCTGTATGGATATTTTTATCGGATCCGGTAATGGGCATAAGATTGCGGCAACACGGGAAGCCAGCCAAGAGCTGTTTCCGGAAACCGCCTTGAACGTCCGTGGGATTCCTGTCGATTCAGGAGGTAACGAACAGCGACTTGGCCATGAAAACACCCTAAACGCTGCCTTGCACCGTTTAGCCGAACTCAAAAAGGTCATGGAGACCACACGATCTCGATACGACGTGCTGCTTGCTTTTCAAAATGGAATTTTCTCATTGCGGGAAGGAGATCAAACCCATTGGTTCGATCTGGCTTGGGTCGTTGCGGAAGATGCAGAAGGAAATCAGAGCTTTGCTCATTCCACCGGCATCGAATTCGATGCCTCCGATGTGGAAAAAGCCCGAAAAAAAGGATTTGAAACCACAACCGTGGGTTCCATTATCGCGGAACGAACGCAGGGTGATCCCACGGATCCCCACTTCCCCCTCACGAATGAAGTCCTTTCTCGGTCCAGTATCCTTCGAGAAGCCTTGAAAGCGGCCATTGGACAACTGCTCACAAAATCGGAACCCTTGCGTCGTTTCCGTGATTCGAATTCGTGAAATTCTTGATTTATGCTCATCAACAGCACCATTCGGGGCATCGTCGACGATATTGAGGAGGGAATTGAAGTCGGAAAGAATCCAACCCTGATCGATCGAACGATTGAAAACCTCATCCGAGCGCTTCGGGAAACGTCTCAGCGGCCGGACAATCAAAAAAGATACGCGAACTATTCCGGCGTAAAGGGGGAAATGGAACCTTACCCTCTGGAATCCGGCTATGCCAAAACTTTTGATCCGCTCGTGGATGAAGAAGGCTTTTATGATCAATGGGTTCGTTCGGGGGTCGTAGTTCATCCCCAGATCATTTCGGAATCCACCTGTCAAAAAACCATCGAACGGGTTCATGTCTTGATGCAGGCGTTGAGTGAGGGGCAATGCGACCTTACTCAACCCGAAACCTATTCCCATATTCCAGTCGATGAAAACAATATCCCCGTTTTATCGCGGGGTTTTTTTGAAATCTACCATGATGATGCTCTGGCCCAGTTGCGTCAAACGATCCGGACCTACATTCATCATGTCGTGCTCTGGGGAACCACCGACTTATGGACCACTTTCGACCGATTTGGGGTTAAATTGCCCCATCACACGGAATCCAAGGCACTACCGCTGCATGTCGATCAAAATCCACTAACCAATCCCGGATTCACTTCTATTCAAGGGGTTCTGGCCCTGTCCGACTGCCCCACCGAATGCGGAACCTTGTTGGTGGTTCCGGGATCCAAGCAATACTTTTCCGAATACGCCCACATGGAAAAACGCGGCGAATTTGTCCAACTGAATACTCTTGATCCCATCGCAGAAGTGCTCCAACAACAGGCCCAACCGATCCCCTTACGGGCCGGCAGTTTGGTGTCCTGGGACAGCCGGACCACCCATGCCAATACCGAAAACCTCTCAGAAGACATCCGCATGGTCGCTTACATTGCCGCCGGGCCTGCCCGAGAAGATCGTCCGGATTTGATTTCACTGCGAGAGGAAGCGTTTCGCTCGGGCTTAGCTCACTACAATCACGAAGCCTGGCTGCGGGTGAGCACCAAACCCCGTTTCACTAACCCCACCTTGATCTCTCAAGTTCGTCACACCGAACAACTTCATTTATTAGGCCAACTCTTGTATGGAAAAAGGTCCTATCGAACCTGCTAAAACTCGCCTACTGCTCAATGCCGAACCTTTTGGTTTTGGTCCCTCTGTGGCCATTGCTTCGATGTTTCCGCATCTGCGTAAACGGTTCAAGCATATTGGATTTTTGGGTACGGGCCACACCCTGGATGTGCAACGACAACTGCCCTACAACGCCACCTATGATCTCTCGAATTTGGATCCGGAAGCGGAAGAAAGGCAGCTGAAAGAAATTGCTTCCCAGTATGATTTCTTTTTTACGGCGATGGATTTTCCCCTCGCCAAGCGCATGCGCGCCCTGGGAGTGCCTCAAATCGGCCGTTACGATGCTCTCGCCTGGTATTGGCCACAGTTGCCCGAATCCTTAGGGAAAAAGGACCTTTATCTCGCCCAAAATTTCTTTGGGGTGGAAGAGCGACTTGAAGCGGCACCGGATCACTTCACGGAAGCCCATGTGGTTCCTCCGCTCATTCCCCACAATCAAATCCAGAGGAAAGGAGAGCATGTGCTCATCAATTTGGGCGGGCTTCAAAATCCTTTGTGGTCTTTGGAAGAAACCGTGGTGTATGCGCGAAAAATGATTTCTGCCCTGTTCAGCATCATTCCTGCTAGGGAAAAAGTAATGATCGCGACGAGCAAAGCCGTGGCGGAAAGAATCGGCTCCCCACAGCTTATTTACACACGAGAAGAGATGCGAAAAATCTTAGCCCGATCAAAATATGCGTTCATGACACCGGGACTGGGAAACATTTATGATAGCGCACTCTATGATATGCCAACGATCTGGCTTCCTCCCGCCAATGATAGTCAAGGACAACAACTGGAAGCCTTGAGACAACACGGCATGATTGACGGAAGCGTGGATTGGAAAGACAGCGGCACCCCCATCGATTATCGAGAACAACAAGGAAGTATCCTTGAGCAAATATCGGCAGCGGTTCATCATGCTACGATCGAAGTACTTACCGAAAACTTCCGAGATCAACAAAGAAATCTTGAGGGTAAAAACTCCAGTGCAACGAGTCAATTGCTTGATCGGTTTGGCACAAACGGCGAAGAACGCGTCGCCCAACTGATTTATGATTTTGCCCAACGTACCGATTCGACTTTATCCACCTCTTCTCTTTAATCTATGCTCGATCTTTCTTTTAAATTACCGGGCGACCTAACGGCGCGTGTCACCAGCGAAGCGGACTTGGCTGTGGAGGAGGAGCAACGCATGTTGGTCCGTGCCTATGTCCCAGGCCTTGAGATCGTGGCGAAACCCCAAGAAAATCCGGATATTCACATTCACCATCAAGAATCAACGGATCAAAAGCTGCTTTCCGAGGGAAACCGACTCACGGTTTGTGATGCGTGGAGAAACCAATTTTCTTTCGATATCTACCATCTGCTTTATAGTGCGGCTCGCGTTAAGTTCCTCGAAAAAGGTCTCTTTTCTGTTCATTCTTCTTGTGTGGAGGATGAAAAAGGCCACACCTTGATTGTGGGGCATTCCGGCTCCGGCAAAACCACGACCGCCCTTGATCTTGTCCAAAATCACGGCAAAAAAATGTCTTCAGGCAATAAAACCTTGATTGCGTTTGATGAAAAAGCAACCATGCGGGTCATGGCCGGCACTCCCACCATGACCATTCGTCAATCGGATCGTGAGCGGTATGCGTCCGTGATTGACCGGCGCATCACCTATTATGACCGTATGGCGTTTGAGCTCAATCCGAAGCAGTGTACTTCCTCTTTCGGTGGTCCTCTGCGCACCATTGTTTTGGTTCGACTGCACGACGGGCTTTCCGATACTAAAAAAATGTCCCCTACCAGTGCGCTTCACGCCCTCTACCCTTACTTCCTGGATACCGAGGAGGCCAATACCGTGGTCTGCGGGGGCTACGGGGTTTTTACGGGCACCCCCCCGGAAGGGGTTCCCCAACAACTCGCCCTTTCCTTAAAGAAAGCCCTTGAGCACGTTGAGGTGTATTCCGTCGCAGGCCCTCTCTCTTTTGTTTCTCAAACCATCTCCACTCTATGAAAACCCCCGATCAGACAACCAAGACCGAGCCCCTCATCGATTCCCCTAAAATCCTTTGGGGAGTGTGTGGGATAGGCAATGGACATACCAACCGCCAACTGCCTCTCATTGAACACTTTGCCCGCAAAAGCCGTATGGTGATTTTTGCGTACGGGGAAAGTCACCAATTTTATTCAACACGTTTTGCCGGCCATGAAAACGTCGCGGTGGAACGCGTGGCGGTTCCCTTTTATGTGGGAAACCGTACCGGCATTGATTTTGAAGCCTCGGCGGCAAGACCGGAAAATAAACAAGATTTTCTCAGCATCAATGCAAAGGCCATGGCGGCCGCGGAAAAAATCATTGGAAAACCTGACTTGGTGATCATGAAAAGCATGAACGCTGAAAAATTGGGTGCTCCTGTCGAAGCCTTAGGGATTCCCGTGCTCTACATGGATTTCGAAACCGCGGATCAATATCAGCGTGACCTGGACACATTGGGTCAGCTCTTCCAGAACACTGCCAAAGCAGAAGAACTCGCGGCCTGGTACCAGGGCAAGGTTACTACCGTCACCAATGCGCTTTCTGGCCTGACCGACGAACAAAAACCCCGCACCCTGCTGCTCTATTACTCTGAGAAAGAAGGCACCATCGCCTTTAATGTGCCACCCATGAGCTGGATGCAAGCATACCTGATCCAGACCGGTGGCGGCAACCCCGTGTGGGAAGACGCCAACCCCGGCAGCGGATGGACCACCGTCAACCTCGAACAGATCGCCGCCTGGAACCCAGAAGTTGTCTTCCTTGTGTCTTACTTTGTGCCGGTCAACGATGTGGTTGCTCAGATGAAAGCTGATCCCCAGTGGATTCTGCTGGACGCCGTCAAGAACGACAAGCTATACGCGTTTGCCACCG